>NZ_JABMEG010000002.1:330908-661816 GCF_013179735.1 Permianibacter fluminis
AGGCTGCGGTTACCGTTGCTGCCGGACTGGCGTTTTGCCTGCAGTCCGGGGCAGGCAAAAGCCCGGATTTGTGGCAGAATCCGGGCGCAAACAACCAACCCCTCTCCCAATCCGAGAGGGGTTGGCGTAATCGGGGTTTGGAAAGTCTCGTACCCCGGTGGATGCTGAATTGATTGCAGGCCGGAGGCTCGATAATGCCGGCTTGTTGCTGACCGAACCGACCCGAAAAAAAGGATGACCATGTCCGAATCGACCGAGCTCCCGTACAAACGCATCCTGCTGAAGCTGTCAGGTGAAGCCCTGATGGGCAATGAATCGTTTGGTATCGATCCGCTGGTGCTGGATCGGATGGCCGCGGAAGTGAAGTCAGTTCGGCAGATGGGCGCCCAGGTCGGTATCGTCGTTGGCGGTGGCAACTTGTTCCGCGGCGAACGGCTGGCACGCGCTGGCATGAACCGCGTCGCCGGCGACCATATGGGCATGCTGGCCACGGTGATGAACTCGCTGGCGATGCAGGATGCGCTGGAGCGCATCAAACAGCCGACCCGGGTCATGAGCGCAGTCGCGCTGGCCGGTGTTTGCGAAGATTACGATCGCCGCTTTGCCATTCGCTTCATGGAAGCGGGCAATGTGGTGATTTTCTGTGCCGGTACCGGCAATCCGTTTTTTACCACCGACACTGCAGCGGTCTTGCGCGGCATCGAGATCGAGGCCGATCTGATCCTGAAAGCGACCAAGGTCGATGGCGTCTATTCGGCCGATCCGATGAAGTTTCCGGAAGCGGTCCGCTATTCGCGTTTGTCTTACACCGAAGCGCTGGAGCGCGAGCTCGGCGTGATGGATCTGACCGCGTTCTGCCTGGCCCGTGATCACACCAAAAAAATTCGCGTGTTCAACATGAACAAGCCCGGCGCGCTGGCCGCGGTACTGAAAGGTGCCGATGAAGGCACCTTGATTGAGAAATAACACGCGGCTGACCGTTCGCCGCTGGTGAGCCTCAGCAGGCAGTTTTAGCCGACCGGGCCAACGAATGCGCAGGTCCGCGGTAAAAGTGATTCCGCCGTATCGGTGTTGCGACACCGAATAAAAAATTGCGCTTGTGGGGCACTTCCTGCCGCGCCGCCGGTCTGGCAACAGGCTGGCGAAAAACAGAAACCATGGAGACGACCATGACCATTGCCAATACCAAAACCGATGCGCAAACGCGCATGGCCAAGTCCGTCGAGTCATTGAAGGGCAATCTGGCCAAGATCCGCACCGGCCGGGCGCATCCGTCGCTGCTGGAACATATCCAGGTCAATTATTACGGCAGCATGGTGCCGTTGCAGCAAGTCGGTAACGTCAACGTGCAGGATTCGCGCACGCTGGTGATTCAGGTTTACGACAAGGGCGCGATTGCCCCGGTCGAAAAAGCCATTCATGAATCCAATCTGGGTCTGAATCCGCAAAGCGCCGGCCAGAACATCCGGGTGCCGTTGCCGCCGTTGACCGAAGAGCGCCGCAAGGAATTGGCGAAAGTGGTCAAGGGCGAAGGCGAGCAAGCCAAGGTTGCCGTGCGCAATGTTCGCCGTGATGCCAACGAAGCGTTGAAAAAACTGCTCAAGGACAAACTGGTCACCGAAGACGAAGAGCGTCGGGCCCAGGATGATGTCCAGAAACTCACCGATGGCAAAATCGCGGAGATCGACAAGCTGCTCGCCGACAAAGAGAAGGAACTGATGTCGGTGTAATCGCTTCGGCGACCACCTGCAGCAGTTACTCCGGAGGCGTTGTCCTTGTCTTCTTCAGCACCCGCCAGTCTGGTGCCGCAGCACGTTGCCATCATCATGGATGGCAACGGTCGCTGGGCCAAGCAGCGCAGCCTGCCCCGTGTTGCCGGCCACAAGGTCGGCATGGAGCGGGCGCGCGACATCACCGAGGCCGCTGGTCAGCGTGGCGTAAAGTCGCTCACGCTGTTCGCGTTTTCATCAGAAAACTGGCAACGTCCGTTCGAAGAAGTCAGCTATCTGATGGATTTGTTCGTGACCGGGCTGGAGCGTGAAGCCAAATCGCTGCACAAGAACGGTGTGCGTTTGCGGGTAATCGGTGATCGCAGTCGCTTTGCCGAAAAGCTGCAAAACCGGATGGCTGAGGCCGAAGCGCTAACGGCCGGCAATACTGCGCTGACCCTGAATATTGCGGCCAATTATGGCGGCCGCTGGGACATCATCAATGCCAGCAATCTCGCGCTCGCCGGCAAGCGTGCCGCTGGCGATTCCAGTGCGTTGCAGGAAGCGGATGTAACGCCGCATCTGGCGCTGGCCGATCAGCCGCCACTCGATTTGCTGATTCGCACTGGCGGCGAAATCCGCATCAGCAATTTCCTGCTCTGGCAGGCGGCCTATGCCGAACTCTTTTTTTCTTCCGTGCTGTGGCCCGATTTCAGCGCTGCTGAATTGGATGCAGCGATCGCCGACTATGGCCAGCGTCAACGCCGGTTTGGCAAAACCGGCGAACAAGTGGCGGAGACCAACTGATGCTTTGGCAACGTGTAATCACCGCATTGCTGCTGTTGCCGCTGGTGCTGGTGCTGGTGTTTTTTCTGCCGCTTGAACTGTTTGCCATGGCGGTGGCCTGCATCCTGGTGCTCGGTGCTCGCGAATGGGGCCGTTTCACCAGTTCGGAAAGGTCCGCTCAGTTGACCGCAATGCTGAGTTATTTCGGCGCCGCCGTGCTGCTCTGGCAGCTGTCGCCGCCGTTTGCGTTTTGGCCCAGCCTCAGCTGGCCGGAATGGTTGTGGTCCGGCGACAACTTGCCGTTACTGGTGCTCGCGCTGGCGGTATTGTTCTGGCTGTTCAGTCCGGTGCTGCTCTGGTTCTACCCGCAGCGCACCGGCTGGTGGCGTACTGCATCGGGCGTGCGGCAAGGATTGGGTGTATTGCTGCTGCTGGCAACCTGGGTTGCGCTGGTGTCGCTGCGCAAAATCGGTTTGATGCAAGGCGGTGGTGCGCTGTTTGGTTTGCCCAAAGGGGCGCTGGTGATTTTCTATGTGTTGCTGCTGGTTTGGGCTGCTGATGTTGGCGCCTATATCACCGGTAAAATGTTTGGCAAACACAAGCTGGCGCCCGCTGTCAGTCCCGGCAAAACCTGGCAAGGTTTCTGGGGGGGCTTGGTGCTGGCGTTGGTGATAGGCCATTTCGCCGCGCAGCTGTTTGACTTGTCGAGCAATTCGGTTTGGGGGTTTCGAGCGCTGATGCTCGTCACCATTATCGCGTCGGTCGTTGGCGATTTGATTGAGAGCCTGTGCAAACGCGAGGCTGGCATCAAGGATAGCGGCACGATTTTCCCCGGTCATGGTGGCATGCTGGATCGCATTGACAGTTTGATGGCCGCCGCACCGGTATTTGCACTCGGCGCGCTGCTGTTGGAGCTGCACTGATGCAACGGCTGGTCGTACTGGGCAGCACCGGGTCGATCGGCGTATCGACGCTGGATGTTGTTGCCCGCCATCCGGATCGGTTTTCGGTTGTTGCGCTGGCGGCCAAGCGCAGTACAGAACGCTTGTTTGAGCAAATTCAGCAGTTCCGGCCGCGCTACGCGGTGCTGGTCGACGAAGTGGCTGCCGCTGCTTTACGCGATAAAGTGAAGGCCGCTGGCCTTGCCACTGAAGTGTTGGCGGGTGAGCGCGCGCTGGCTGAAGTTGCCGCTCTGGCCGAAGTCGATGTCGTGATGGCGGCGATTGTCGGCGCGGCCGGTTTGCTGCCGACCTTGGCTGCCGCCCAGGCAGGCAAACGCATCCTGCTCGCCAACAAAGAAGCGCTGGTGATGTCTGGCCCGCTCTTCATGCAAGCGGTGCGTGATAACGGCGCGACGCTGCTGCCGATCGACAGCGAACACAACGCGATTTTTCAGTGTCTGCCAGCGACGGTGGCGGAGCGCGACCTGCTTGCCAATGGCGTCGAAAAAATTCTGCTGACCGCCTCGGGTGGTCCGTTTCTGCGGCGTGAACTGCGCGAGCTCGAGCGGGTGACACCTGATCAGGCGTGCGCGCATCCGACCTGGAATATGGGCCGCAAAATTTCGGTAGATTCCGCCACTTTGATGAACAAAGGGCTGGAAGTGATCGAGGCCTGTTATTTGTTCAATGCCCGGCGCGAGCAAGTGGATGTGGTCGTACATCCGCAAAGTGTCGTGCACAGTTTGGTGCGCTATGTCGATGGCTCGGTGCTGGCGCAGCTCGGCAACCCTGACATGCGGACTCCGATTGCCCATGCGCTGGCCTGGCCGGATCGCATTGCGGCTGGCGTTGCGCCGCTGGATCTGGCGCTGATCGGCAAGCTGGAATTTTTGCCGGTTGATCTGCAACGCTTCCCTTGTTTGAGTTTGGCGTATCAGGCCCTGCAGGCGGGCGGCAGCGCACCGGCTGTGTTGAACGCAGCCAATGAAGTGGCCGTTGCGGCTTTCCTCGACTCGCATTTGCCTTATCCCCGCATTGCCGCCGTCATCGCGGAAACCTTGCAACGCTGCGCGGCACCTGCTGCCGGCTCGCTGGCCGAACTGCTGGCGATTGATGCCGAAGCCCGTCGCCACGCAACTGAACTGTTGGGAGCGCGGGCCGCATGATCGCTTGGCTCTGGAATATCCTGTTTTTGTTCATCACCATCGGCGTGCTGGTCACGGTGCACGAGTTCGGCCATTTCTGGGTCGCCCGTCGGCTCGGTGTCCGGGTACTGACGTTTTCGATCGGTTTTGGCAGCGCGCTATGGTCGCGACGGGCGGCGGATGGGGTGGAATACCGCATTGCTGCCATTCCGCTCGGCGGCTACGTCAAGATGCTCGATGAGCGGGAAGCGGACGTGCCGACCGAGCAGTTGCCGCAGGCGTTCAACCGGCAGTCGGTCTGGACTCGCATCGCGGTGGCGTTGGCCGGCCCGGTGGCCAATTTCCTGTTTGCCATCATCGCGTTCGCGGCCATGTATATGGTCGGCATCCGGGATCTGAAACCGGTGCTTGGCGATGTTGCGGCGGACAGTGCCGCTGCCGCCGCAGGATTGCGTGCTGGCATGGAGGTTGTCGCGGTTGATGATGAGGCCGTGCAAACCTGGGAGGAGCTGACCTTTGCCTTGGTGGCGCGAGTGGGGTCCGAGCGGCCGGTGGAATTGCAGGCCCGGGACAACGGAGCCATTGGCCGTTATCGGCTGCCGGCGGGCGCGCTCGATTTATCAGGTTACGAAGCGGATATTGCCGGGCATGTCGGTTTGCGTGGACGGTCGTTACCGTGGCCGGCGATTATCAATAGTCTGGATGAAAATGGCGCGGCAAAACGGGCCGGAATCCAGGTTGGCGATGTCATCAGTTTATGGGATGGTGAGCCGGTTTCCGGCTTTCCCGCGCTGACTGAAAAGATAACGGCCGCCGCAGGCAAAACTGTTACACTCCGGCTGCTTCGGGCTGATGCTCCGCTGGATATTGCCGTCACAATTGCCGATGACAATGGCCGTGGTCGACTCGGTGTCGGCTCGGTCCGACCCGCGACTCCGGATGATTGGTTAGTTTTGCGGCAGCTCGGGCTATGGGATGCATTGGTTGGCGGCTGGCACAAGATGGTGGATACCAGCGCTCTGGTTCTGGATGGCTTGAGCAAACTGGTTACCGGCAAGCTGTCGCTCAAGTCTTTGAGCGGACCGGTCACCATTGCCGAAGGTGCGGGTGCCACTGCCGCGGCCGGTCCCGATCGATTTTTTTGGTTTCTGGGATTGATCAGCGTAAATCTCGGTCTCATCAACCTCATGCCCATCCCAATGTTGGATGGCGGCCACCTGCTGTATTTTGGGGTGGAGGCAGTACGCGGCCGGCCGTTGTCGGAACGCGTGCAGGAATGGGGACTGCGTATCGGGGTGGCACTGGTTGGTGCCCTGATGCTCATCGCTCTCTTTAACGATTTCGCCCGCCCGTAACGGGCTGGCTGTTGGTGTAAATAGAACAACATGAAAATCCCGTTCAAGCGTTTGTCCCTGGCTGTTCTCCTGGCGCTCGGCGCCACCCGTGTTCTGGCAATCGAGCCTTTTGTCGTGCAGGACATCGAAGTCCGTGGCCTGCAGCGGGTTGAGCTCGGCACGTTCTTTACCTATTTGCCACTGCGCGTTGGTGAAACCATTGATGATACCCGGGTGCCGCAGATCATTCGGACGCTGTACAAGCAAGGCTCGTTCGAGTCGGTCAAGCTGGAGCGTGACGGCAACAAGCTGGTGGTGGTGATCGAGGAGCGGCCGACCATTTCCACCATCGTTTTTGATGGCAACAAGCAGATCAAAACCGAGCAATTGCTGGAAGGCTTGAAGCCGATGGGTTTCGCCAAGGGCGAAGTGCTCAACCCGTCGATGCTTGCCCAAATTGTCCAAGAACTCGAACAGCAGTATTTTTCGCACGGCAAATACAGCGTCCGCATTACCCACAAAGTGGTCAAGTTGCCACGCAACCGGGTCGATGTCCGCTTCAAAGTGGTCGAGGGCGATGCGGCCGTCATTGGCGCGATCAATATCGTCGGCAACCAGGTCTTTAGTGACGAAGAACTGTTGAAACAGTTTGAATTGACCACTGGTGGCTGGTTCAGTTTCTTCACTGATGACAATCAGTACGCCAAGGAAAAGCTCTCCGGCGATTTGGAGAAGCTGCGGTCGTATTATATGGATCGCGGCTATTTGAAGTTCCAGGTCAGTTCGACGCAAGTGGCCATTTCGCCGGACCGCCAGCAGATATACATCACCATCAACATCAATGAAGGTGAGCAGTACAAGATTAAAGACATCAAGTTTGTTGGTGATCTGATTGTTACGGAAGAGCAACTGCGTCAGATGTTGCCGGCCAAGAGCGGCGATATCTATTCGGCGGCGGCCTTTACCTTTGCCGAGACCAATATCAGCAAGCTGCTCGGGCTCTACGGCTATGCTTTTGCCAACGTGACAACGGCACCCACACCAGATGATCAAAACAAAGAAGTCGATGTTACCCTGATGATTCAACCGGGCAAGCGTACCTACGTTCGCCGGATCAGCTTCTCGGGCAACGAAACGACCAACGACCACGTGCTGCGCCGCGAAATGCGGATGATGGAAAGCGGACCGTTTTCGACCGACCTCGTTGACCGTTCCAAGACCTTGCTGGAGCGGCAACCGTTTATCGAAGAAGTGACCATCGAGACGCCCAAGGTTGAGGGCACGGACGATCAGGTCGATGTTGATGTCAAGGTCAAAGAACGCAATGCCGGGACATTCAATGCCGGTTTCGGTTACAGCGATTTTTATGGCCTGCAGTTCACCGCAGGTATCAGTCACGAGAACTTCCTGGGCAGCGGTAACAAGGTTGCGTTCAACCTTTCCAACAGCAAGGCCATCAAGAGTTACGACGTCAGCTTTACCGACCCCTATTTCACGGTTGATGGCGTCAGTCTCGGCACCCGTGTCTATTTCCGGGAGACCGATTACGGCGAGTTGAACCTGGTGGGTCAGGCGCTTGATTCGGTCGGCACCAAAGTGACGCTGGGCATACCGTACAGCGAGGTATCACGGTTCAGCATCGGTGTCGGTTTCCAGGACAGTACCTTCCAGACCGGTGGTGCCACCTCTGTGCTGCAGCTGCAGGAGTTTTTCCAGCGTGCCGACCAGGACATTTCGGTTGAGCCGGATTTCGATTATTCGTATTTGACGCTTGAGCTTGGCTGGTTACGAAACACCTTGAACCGGGGTATTTTCCCGGATCGCGGCACCTCGCAATCTTTTTCGGTTGAGGCCTCGGTGCCGAACTCCGATTTCCAGTTCTACAAAGCGCAGTATGACCTGCAGCATTACATTCAGATCACCGACGGATGGAGCTTTCTGGTCCGCGGCAATTTGGCCTATGGCGATGGTTACGGCGATGGCGTAGAGAACTACAAACTGCCGTACTTTGAAAATTTCTATGCCGGTGGTCAGGGAACCGTGCGTGGTTTTGAGCGGAATACCATCGGACCGCGCGAAATCATTCGGACTTCACGGACATCAGGTACGCCGCCGGGGACTGACCCGGGCGACATAGGGGTGCCTGTTGTGTTGCCGCCAGAGTTTGATCGGATCCAGGTGGGTACCCGGGGCGTTGGCGGTAATGCTCGTGCGCTTGCCGGCATGGAGCTGATCTTTCCGACGCCGTTTGCGGACGGCAATCGTTCAGTCCGTACCAGTCTGTTTGTCGATGCGGGCCATCTGTGGGATACCGAGTTTGACCGTACCCACTACAGCTTCCTGCAAACGGATGACTACGAAGCCATTCCGGATTACAGTGACTCGAGTCAGTTCCGGGTGTCGTATGGTTTGGCTTTGCAATGGCTGTCGCCGATGGGACCTATCGGTTTCCATTTCTCGCGTGCCTTGCGCAAGGAAGATGGCGACAACACCGAGAATTTCGGCTTCACCATCGGCCGCACCTTCTAATTAATCTGGGCTTTGTTTAGAGGACAACAACATGAAAAAATTTGCTGTATTGCTCGCTCTGGTGCCGGCACTGGCGATGGCCGAAGCATCCGCTGAGCTGAAAATTGCCGTTGTCGATATTCAGGAAGTGGCGGCCAAGTCGCCTCAGCGTGAAGCCATTGGCGAGAAGCTGAAGGCGGAGTTCAAAGACCGCATGGATGCATTGAAGAAGATGGATACCGAAATCCGTGCCCAAGCCGAAAAGGCCCAGAAGGATGCACCGACCATGACCGAGCAACAGAAGGTTGATGCGCAGCGGTCGTTGCAGTCCAAGGGTAGCGATCTGCAATTGAAAGATAAGGCGCTGAAAGAGGATTACCAGCGTCGCGGTGCGGAAGAGCAGCGGGTCCTGATGGGCAAAATCAGTCAAGCCATCAGCGCGGTTGCGGCCAAAGAAGGCGTGCAAATGGTGCTGACGCGCGATGCAGTGCCTTATGTCCAGCCGCAATTCGACATTACCGCCAAGGTCATTCAGGCCATGGGCACGCCCGGTAAATAATCGGCGATGAAGCTCGCGGAACTTGCGCAGCAACTACAGGCCCGGCTGGTTGGCGATGGTGACATCGACATCCGCCGGGTCGCTGATTTGCGCACGGCAGGAATCGGTGATATCAGTTTTCTGACCAGCAGTGAATACCGTGAACATCTGGCGGTTACCCGCGCCAGCGCGGTGATGCTGAAAGAAGCTGACCATGCTGGCTGCCCGGTCGCAGCTTTGGTGGTTGCCTCGCCGTACCTGGCCTATGCCAAAGTGGCCCAGTTGCTTGATCCGACGCCGCGACCTGCGGCGGGGATTCATCCCACCGCCGTGATATCACCGGAGGCTCAGCTCGCGAGCGATGTCTCGGTAGGTCCGAGTGCTGTGATCGAGCGTGGCTGCATTGTGGCGTCGGGTGCCATCATCGGCAGCCACTGTGTGCTCGGCGAGCAGGTGCAGCTCGGCGCAAACAGCCGGCTGTGGCCCGGGGTCGTGCTTTACCACGGTGTCCGATTGGGTGAGCGCTGCACGGTCCACAGCGGAACAGTGATTGGGTCTGATGGTTTTGGCTATGCTCAGGAAGCGGGGCAGTGGGTCAAGATTCCGCAGACCGGCACCGTTGTCTTGGGCGACGATGTTGAGATCGGCGCCAACTGCACCATCGACCGGGGCGCGCTGGGCGACACCGTCATCGCCAATGGCGTCAAGCTAGACAATCTGATTCATATCGCCCACAACGTGCAAATCGGTGCTCATTCGGCGATTGCCGGCTGTTCTGGCGTTGCTGGAAGTACTGTAATTGGCAAGCAGGTCACACTCGCTGGTCGGGTAAGCGTGCTCGGGCACCTGACAATTTGCGATAATGCCCATGTGACGGCTTGTTCGCTGGTCAATAAATCCATTACTGAACCCGGCGCCTATTCGTCGGGGACTACACTTCAGGACAACCGCAGTTGGCGCAAGAGCGCCGCCCGGTTTCACCAGCTTGATGATCTCGCCCGTCGCTTGCGGCGGCTGGAGAAGCAGCTTGGTGCGGGACTAGATGAGAATGACAATGACTGAGACCACGCCCTCATTAAATACGATGGATATCCACGATGTGCTGCAGCATCTGCCACACCGGTATCCATTTTTGCTGGTCGACAAAGTGCTCGACTACCAACCGAATCAGTATCTGGTCGGGGTCAAGAATGTCACCTTCAATGAGCCGTGCTTCACCGGCCATTTCCCGCACCGCCCGGTATTTCCGGGTGTGTTGATCCTGGAAGCGATGGCGCAGTGCACCGGCATACTGGCGTTCAAAAGCACCAATGAAATGCCGAACGATCATTCGGCGTATTATTTTGTCGGTATTGATGGCGCGCGGTTCCGCGATCCGGTCGAGCCGGGTGATCAGTTGGTCATGCGGGTCGAAGTGCGCAAACAAAAGCGTGGCATCTGGGTGTTCGGCGCCACGGCGACAGTGGACGGCAAGGTCGTCTGTGAAGCCGAATTGATGTGCACCAAAAAAGAATTCTGATCACGACAACGTATGCGTGTTCAGGCCTGGGATGGCAAGCTTGGCGCCAGGATGGTCCGGAACGCCTGTGATAGTGGCGTCAACACATTGAAGGAATGCTGAGCGTGATTCATCCGAGCGCAATCGTCCATCCGGGCGCCCGATTGGCGCCCGATGTCGAAGTCGGCCCCTACAGCATCATCGGCGAGCACGTTGAAATCGGCAGCGGTACCGTGATCGGGCCGCATGTCGTGATCAACGGTCATACCCGCATCGGTCAGCACAACCAGTTCTACCAATTTTCGTCCATTGGCGAAGCCAATCAAGACAAGAAATACAAAGGCGAACCGACCCGCACGGTAATCGGTGATCACAACGTCTTTCGTGAATGTTGCACGGTACACCGCGGCACCACCCAAGACCGGCATGAGACCACGATTGGCAATCACAATCTGTTCATGGCCTATGTTCACGTTGCCCACGATTGTCTGGTTGGCAATCACTGTATTCTGGCCAACAACGCCACGCTGGCTGGTCATGTCCATATCGGTGATTGGGCGATCCTGGGCGGCTTTACCGCGGTGCATCAGTTCTGCCACATTGGTGCCCATGCCTTCCTCGGCATGAAGTCGGGTTTGCAAAAAGATGTGCCGCCGTTTGTCATGGCCGAAGGTTTTCATGCCGAACCACGCGGCATCAATAGCGAAGGGCTGAAGCGCCGCGGTTTCACGGCCGAGCAGATTTTGCTGATCAAGCGCGCCTACAAGATCATTTACCGGCAGGGCTTGACCGTTGAACAGGCGCTGGCGCCACTGCAAGAACTGGTGGCCGAGTTTGATGGTATTCGCGTGCTGACCGATTTCATCGCCAACTCCAGCCGCGGCATTATTCGCTGATCGATCAACTGCTGCGCTGATCGCTCTGATCGGCGCCTTTCCTCCGGCTGACACGATGACCGCTCGCATGACTGAGTCTTCCCTTGCTGTGCCCAGCACCGACACGCCAGTGCGGGTTGCCATTGTCGCGGGCGAAGCGTCGGGCGATATTCTTGGCGAGGCACTGCTGAAAGCGCTGCGGGAGCGGCTTCCGCAGCTGCAAGCCGAGGGCATTGCCGGTCCACGTATGCAAGCGCAGCACTGCCACAGCCGCTATCCGATGGAGCGCCTGTCGGTGATGGGGATTCTGGCCATCCTCAAGCGCCTGCCGGAATTGCTGTCGGTACGAAAACAACTGGTGCGTCACTGGTTGCAGCAGCGACCGGATGTTTTTATCGGTATCGATGCGCCGGAGTTCAATCTGGGTCTCGAAGAGCAGCTACGCGCCGGTGGCGTGACCACGGTGCATTTTGTCAGCCCGTCGGTTTGGGCCTGGCGGAAGAAGCGCATTTTTACCATCCAGCGTGCCGTCGATTTGATGCTGACGCTGTTTCCATTCGAACAAGCGATTTATCGCGAGCACGGTGTTGGCGTGGCTCACGTGGGCCACCCGCTTGCCGATCAAATCGCGCTCGACAATGAGCCTGGCTCGGCCCGTGCGGCCTTGGCGATTCCGGACGAGGCGCGCGTGCTGGCTGTCTTGCCGGGCAGTCGCGGCAGTGAGCTGAAGTTTCTGTCCGAGCCGTTTATCCGGGCGATGCAATTGCTGCAGCAGCGTGATGCGACGCTGCACTTTCTGGTTCCTTGCGCGACACCGGCACGACGAGCGCAATTTTCTGCTGCGCTGCAAGCGGCCGGCGGAGTCAGCAACCTGCATCTGCTCGATGGTCAATCGCAAACCGCAATGATTGCCGCGGATGCCATTTTGTTGGCGTCTGGCACTGCTACGCTGGAGGCCATGCTGATCAAGCGGCCGATGGTGGTGGCGTACAAAGTTTCCGGTTTCAGCTACGCCATTTACAAACGGCTGCTGACCATCGGCCGTTTCGCCTTGCCGAATCTGCTGTCCGGTCGCGATTTGGTGCCTGAATTGATGCAGGATGATTGCACGGCTGAAAAGCTGGCGGACGCGATGTGGCAGCAACTCTCGCTGTCGGCGGCCGAACGCGCGGCGCTGCTCGCTGAATTTCGTCGTCTGCATGAGGAACTGCGTGGCAACGCGGGCGCCCGTGCGGCTGAGGCCATCATTGCTTTGCTGCTGCAGAAGGGCCGGTTGCCATGAGCATTATTTTGATTGCCGGTGTTGATGAAGTGGGTCGTGGCCCGCTGGCGGGACCGGTCGTGACGGCGGCGGTGATCCTCGATCCGAACAAACCGATTGCCGGCCTGGCGGACTCGAAAAAGCTCAGTGAAAAAAAGCGTGAATTACTGGTGCCGGAAATCGAAGCCAAAGCTCTGGCTTTTGCCTACGGTCGCGCTGAAGTGGAAGAGATTGATCAGCTCAATATCCTGCAGGCCAGTTTGCTCGCCATGCGCCGGGCTGTGCTTGCATTGCCAATCGTACCGCAGGAGGTTTGGGTCGATGGCAACAAGGCCCCGGATTTGCCGATGAAGGTGCTGACCTTCATCAAGGGCGATGCCACGGTTGCCGCCATCAGCGCTGCATCAATTCTGGCCAAAGTGGCTCGTGATCGAGAAATGCTGCAGTGGCACGAACAGTATCCGCAGTATGGTTTTGCTGGCCACAAAGGCTATCCGACCGCTGCCCATGTTGAAGCGCTGCGTGTCCATGGCGTAACGCCCATTCATCGGCGCAGTTTTGCCCCGGTGCAGGCGAGCCTGCAGCTGGTTTGAAGACGGTTTACTGAAGACCGCGAACAGAAAATTGTAATCTGAAATCCGTTTAGATTAGCTACAAAAAAACGGCGAGGTCTCCCTCGCCGTTTTCTTTTTGTCGTGGTCGCGTGCTTATTTGCGACGACGCATCATGCCAAATCCGAGCAGGCCAAAACCCATCAGTGCCAACGCTTCCGGTGCCGGCACAGCGTGTGCCGAGATCCAGTCGTAATGGTAGGCAACGGAAGTGTCGACGGCGCCTTCGCCCCATGACGAGTTCAGTGCGCGACCGCGGGTGGTGCAGTTGGCATCAAACAGGCGGCAGCCGAGGGTAAAGCCGTACGAGGTCAAGCCTGCCAGTTGGCCGTTGACCAACACGGTGCCGCCCGAATCACCAGGGGCCGAATTGACTTCCATGCCGGTGGCGCCATGAACGTAAGCGGTGTTGCCGCCATCGTAGTTCAGGAACAGATTGCCCCAGAGATCATTGGCGCTGTTGAACGGATTGTCGAAATCCGACGTCAGCACCTGGCCGCCTTCGCAGTTGTAGCCGAGCATGTAGCAGAGCGCGTAGTTGTCGCTGTCGAAATGGTTGCTACCGAATACGCGCAGCAGGTTGCCGTCAGCGCCGGTGATGCCACCGTATTGGGCGCCAACGTCACCCCAACCGAAGCCACCGTAGCCAACGCGGGTGTAGTCCTGGCCAATGGCATCGCCGGTGTACAGGTCGTAACGGTTGGCCCAGGTGGGGGCTGCAGTGTGCAGCGTGATGATGGCGACGTCATTACCGTTGCCGGCGTAATCAAAGGTCCAGCCTTCATGCACGGCGACGCCGGCAAAGCCGATGTCGACACTGCCATTCGGGCCGTCGAACTGAATGCTGTCATTGGCGAAGCTCGGCAGCACGTTGCCGGCGTCATCGGTGACGCAGTGGGCGGCGGTCAGGATGTGCCGACCCGAGGCCAGCAGACTGCCGGTGCAGTAGCGGCTGCCGTTGCTTTGCAACTGGACGGTGCCGGTGTACTGATCATGGCCCAGATCAAGATAAGGCAGGGCACCGGCGATGCCGGTGCTGGACGGCGCGCCGACGACAACCAGCGGCTCCAGTTCGGCGGTTGAGGTATCCACCAAACCGGCGTGGGCACTGCCCGCGACAGCCAGCGCGAGGCCAGCCAATTGATACGACGAAAACTTCATGACATCTCCTTGAGTCGTTGCCTGGTTATTGCTGTTCAGGTCTTGGGTTTTCAGGCGCCGTTCAAGAGCAATGTACAGGCCAAGGTAGCAAAGGCTTATTTTTAAAGACATTCGAGCTATAAGAACTGATACAAAGCGATACCATGTAAAAAGTGCTGACAGCTGGCGTGGAATATGGCCCGGCCATGGCCGGCACAAAACATTCACCGCCGGCTGGCCTGTCAAGCGTTCCCCTTCGGCCTGCTGCCCCCTAGAATGCGCCCTCAGTCCGTAAGGGAGTTGTCATGAGTCAGTTCGTCCATTTGCGGGTGCACACCGAGTTTTCCATGGTCGATGGATTGCTCCGTACGGACGAGGTGGTCAAGGCCTGCGCCGGTGCCGGCATGGCAGCGGTCGCGCTGACCGATCAGAACAATCTCTGTGGTCTGGTCAAGTTCTACAAGGCGGCGCAATCCGCCGGTGTCAAACCGTTGATTGGTGCCGACATCTGGCTGAAAAGTGAGCGCATGGGCAACGAGTTGTTTCGTGCCGTGCTGTTGGCCCAGAGCAATGACGGTTACAAGAACCTGACCCGGCTGATTTCCCGTGCCTACACCGAAGGCCAGCAGCGCGGCGTGCCGGTGATCGAGCAGCAATGGCTGTTCGATGCCAACGATGGCCTGATCGTGCTGTCGGGCGGTCGCGAAGGCGATGTCGGCAAGCTCCTGCTGGCGAACCAGCCAGCGCTTGCTGCCGAAAGTCTGGCCGCCTGGAAAACCCATTTTCCGCAGCGTTTCTATCTGGAAGTGCAGCGCACCGGCCGCGACGGTGAAGAAAGCTATCTGCACAAAGTGGTGGCACTGGCCGACGGTTCGCAAACGCCGGTGGTCGCGACCAACGATGTCCGCTTTCTCAAAGCCGATGATTTCGAAGCGCATGAGGTGCGGGTTTGCATCAATCAGGGCCGAGTGCTCGATGATCCGCGCCGGCCGCGCGAGTATTCGGCGCAACAATACCTGCGCACGCCAGCCGAAATGGCCGAGCTGTTCAGCGACTTGCCCGAGGCCATTGAAAACACCGTCGAGATCGCCAAGCGCTGCAATGTGACCTTGCAGCTCGGCAAATATTTTTTGCCGGAATTTCCGGTGCCGGATGGCTTCACCATCACCGATTTCTTTGCCCATGCCGCCCGTGAAGGCCTGCAGCAGCGTCTGAACACGGTGCTCACCTATGTCGACACCGGCGAGAAGCGTAAGCAGTATGCCGACCGGCTGGAAATCGAAATCGGCGTAATCAGCAAGATGGGCTTCGAAGGCTACTTCCTGATCGTCGCCGACTTCATCAAATGGGGCAAAAGCAATGGCGTACCGGTCGGCCCCGGCCGGGGTTCCGGTGCCGGTTCGCTGGTTGCGTATTCACTTGGGATTACCGATCTGGATCCGCTGCCTTACGACTTGCTGTTCGAGCGCTTCCTGAATCCGGAGCGGGTGTCGATGCCCGACTTCGACGTCGACTTCTGCATGGAAGGACGCGATCGGGTGATCGACTACGTGGCGCAGAAATACGGTCGCCATGCGGTGTCGCAAATCATCACCTTCGGCACCATGGCGGCGAAAGCGGTGGTCCGCGACGTCGGTCGCGTCATGGGCCAACCCTATGGCATGGTCGACAAGATCGCCAAACTGATTCCGCTCGAACTGGAAATGACGCTGGACAAGGCGTTTGCCCAGGAAGAAGAGCTGCGCAAGCGTTACGAAAACGAAGAAGACGTGCGCGCCATCTGGGACATGGCACTGAAACTCGAAGGTCTGACCCGTAACGCGGGCAAACACGCCGGTGGTGTCGTGATCGCGCCCAGCGATTTGACCGATTTTGCCCCGCTGTATTGCGACGAAGCCGGTCAGGGCCTGGTGGTGCAATTCGACAAGGACGATATCGAACAGGCGGGCCTCGTCAAGTTCGACTTTCTCGGTCTGAAAACGCTGACGGTGGTGGATTGGGCCGTGCAGATGATCAACGAGCGGCGAGCGCGAACGGGCGAAGCGCCGGTCCAGATCGAGCATATCCCACTGACTGACAGCAAAGTCTTTGAGCTCTTGAAAGCAGCCAATACCGGTGCGGTGTTCCAGCTGGAATCGACCGGCATGCGCAAGCTCATTGCCAAGCTGAAACCGAGCCGGTTCGAAGACATCGTCGCGCTGGTGGCGCTGTACCGTCCGGGTCCGCTTGAGTCCGGCATGGTCGATGACTTTATCAAACGGAAACACGGAGAAGAGCCCGTTGCGTATCCGCATCCGGACTATCAGCATGAATGGCTGAAGCCGGTATTGGAGCCCACCTACGGCATCATTCTGTATCAAGAGCAGGTCATGCAGATTGCCCAGGTGCTCGGCGGCTACTCGCTCGGCGGCGCCGACTTGTTGCGCCGGGCAATGGGCAAGAAAAAGCCGGAAGAAATGGCCAAGCAGCGCGAGTTCTTTCAGGACGGCGCGGCCAAGCAGGGCATCGATGCCGATCTGGCGGCGCAGATTTTTGATTTGATGGAAAAATTCGCCGGTTACGGTTTCAACAAATCGCACTCGGCCGCATACGCGCTGGTGTCGTACCAAACGGCGTGGCTGAAGACGCATTACCCGGCCGAGTTTTTTGCCGCGACCATGTCGGCCGACATGCACAACACCGACAAGGTGGTCGGCCTGATTGACGACGCCACCGGCAACGGCATGCGAATCGTGCCGCCGGATGTCAATCACTCGCAGTTCAAGTTCACCGTTGGCGATGCCCGCACCGTCATTTATGGCATCGGCGCGATTCGCGGAGTCGGTGAAAACGCTGTAGAAAACATTATTGTCGAGCGCGAAACCAACGGTGCTTATCAGCACTTGTTTGATTTTTGCGCCCGGGTGGATCTGCGCAAGGTGAACCGGCGAGTGCTGGAAGCGCTGATCAATGCCGGCGCCATGGACAAGCTTGGCCCGAGCCGGGCAGTGATGCTGGCCTCGCTCGATGAAGCGATCAAGGCGGCCGAGCAGGCCGGCCGGGACAAGCAAAGCGGCCAGAATGATTTGTTCGGCGGCGGCTTTGGCGCTGCCAGCGCGGTTGCCGAACCGTTGCCGCCCAACTGGGTTCAGGTGCATTCGACCAGTGAAGAAGATCAGCTGCGGCTGGAAAAGGAAACACTGGGCCTGTATCTGACCGGCCACCCGATTGACCGCTATCTTGGCGAGCTGAAAAATTTCTGTTCCGTGCGGCTCAGTGAAGTGGCACCGACCCGGCGCGGCGAAAATGTCACCGTTGCCGGTTTGCTGATCGGCATTCGGGTGATGCAGAACAAGTCCGGCGCGCGCTGGGCCATTCTGACCCTGGATGACAAAAGCGGTCGGCTGGAAGCCAAAATTTTTTCCGAGCTGTACGAAAAGCACAAACATCAGCTGGTTGAGGACAAGGTGCTGGTACTCGAAGGCGAAGTGTACGAAGACGAGTACCTCGGTCGACCCTCAATGACTGTGCGCGGCTTGCTTGATATCGCCGAGGCCCGCGCCCGCTATGCCCGTCGGCTGGAGCTGGGCTTGAATGGCTCGCGGCTGTCGCCAGACCGACTGATCAGCTTGCTGCGCGATTTCGGCCCCGGCAGTTTTCCGGTGTTGGCCGAGTATCGCAATGGCGAGGCCAGCGTCCGGGTCGTGCTCGGAGACGATTGCAAGGTCTTGCCTCGCGATGAGTTGCTACAACGGTTAAAGCAGTTAGACGGTTGCGAGCGAGTGGAAGTGGTTTATCACTGAAACGGCTGCCGGTTTTTGCAGGTGAACCATCGCTGTTAAGCTTATGCCAAACTTTCCCGCGCTATGCTGGTGGCAAGCGAGGCTGCATCTGAGCCCCATTGGAAATTTGAGCTGCCATGACTGTAATGACTAGCAAACCAAGTATTCGCACCGTCTGGAACCGTCTGCAGTTCTCTCTATCTGTGACCGGCGTCAGCTTGTTTGCCGCCGCGTTCATGGCGGTCGTTGGCAATGCCGCGCTGTGGCAATCGGTGCTGACGCTGATGCCCTTGTCTTTTGCCAATTTCGGCTTCCTGCTGGCCGAGGCGGTTTTTCTGTTGGCGACCATCCATCTGTTTATCGCGCCGTTTGCGCTGCGCTGGCTGCTGAAGCCGGTACTGATCGTGCTGTTTTTCTCGACCGCATCAGCTGCTTATTTCATGGATGCCTACGGCACCATCATTGACAGCTCGATGATCCAGAATGTGGTCGAAACCGATGTCAAGGAAGCGACCGAGCTGCTGACCCTCCGGCTGGTCGTGTATCTGCTGCTGTTCGGTTTGCTGCCATCACTGCTGCTGCTGCGCACGACCATCCGTTTTCCGACCCTGGCCAAGGCGCTACTCGGTCGAGTCATTGCCATCGTGCTGACTGTGGCGGCCATCGCGGGAGCCATCGCCAGTCATTACAAGGATTTCTCCCTGATCGGGCGCGAGCACAAAGAGCTGCGCATGTTGATGAATCCGGTCTATCCGATTTACGCGGTGGGACAATTCCTGTTTGCCAGCGAAGCCGGGCCGGCCGTCATCGAGAAAATTGGCGAGGATGCGACGCGAGCCCGCGCCGCATCGGGTCACGAGCGCAAGATGCTGGTGTTTTTTGTCGTCGGTGAAACCGCCCGCGCGGCCAATTTTTCACTCAATGGCTATGACCGCGAAACCAATCCGGAATTGGCCACGCTGCCGCTGCTGAATTTCAAGACGACCTATTCCTGTGGCACCACGACCGCGATTTCGGTTCGCTGCATGTTCTCCAATCTGGGCCGGGACAATTTCAATCGCGACAAGGCGGATGCCCGCGAAGGTGTGCTCGATGTGCTGCAACGGGCCGGCGTTGCCGTGCTCTGGCGCGACAACAATTCCGGTTGCAAGGGCGCTTGTGATCGGGTTGCCAACGAGGCGCTGGATACCTTGCAGTTGCCGGAGCTTTGTCACGACGGCGAGTGCTTCGATGACGTGTTGCTGCACCAACTGCAGGACAAGCTCGATGCCGCGACCACTGACACCTTCATCGTCATGCACCAGAAAGGCAGTCACGGCCCGGCCTACTACAAACGGACGCCGGCGGAGTTCAAACGCTTCCTGCCCGAATGCACTGATGCCAATGTCCAGAACTGCGATCGGCAGAGCATCATCAATGCCTATGACAATACCCTGCTGTACACCGATCACATTCTGGCCAGCCTGATTGCAGTACTGCAGAAAAATGCCGCGAACTTCGACACGGCTTTTGTCTATGTCTCGGATCACGGCGAGTCGCTCGGGGAAAACAATCTGTATCTGCACGGCTTTCCCTACGCCATTGCGCCGGAAGAGCAGAAGCGGGTACCGCTGCTGATGTGGTTCTCGCCGGGCATTGAAAGCCGGTTGGGCCTGGACCGGGCCTGCCTGCAGAAGCGGGCCGAGCAACCCGCCTCGCACGACAACCTGTTCCATTCCTTCCTGGGTCTGTTCGATGTGCGGACCAGCGTCTACAAGGCCGAGCTGGATCTGTTCGCCGGCTGCCGGACGTCACCCGTACCATAAGCCGGTTGGCGACCGCCGCTGGTGGTGGCGGTGGCTCAGGGCTCGGATCCGTGTCGACAACGAGGTCCTGGCCCGTGCAATTTGCCTGCAGACGGGGCGACCGGCGCCGGTTTCGGTGCCGAATCTGCCGCCAAATTGAGCAAAACCCGGCCAATTCTGCGCCAGATGTGACCGAAACGGCGGCCAGACCGGTGGTCAGATGGTTCCCCCGGACGGCCGCTGGTAGACTACGCGCCTTGTCCGCCAGGTGGCGGGGCCGGATGATCTGATCTGCCATGAGCCTTAACTTTCTCGACTTCGAAAAGCCGATTGCCGAACTGGAAGCCCGTATTGAGGAGCTGCGCCAGCTGGGTGACGACGGCGAAATCAATATCAGCGAAGAAATCGACCGTCTGCGCAAAAAGAGCGTGCAGCTGACCAAGCAGGTGTTCGCCAACCTCGATGCCTGGCAGATCGCCCAAATGGCGCGCCATCCGCAGCGGCCCTACACGCTCGATTACCTGAACGAATTGTTCACCGACTTCGACGAATTCTGCGGCGACCGCGCGTTTGCCAACGATCCGTCCATTGTCGGCGGTACCGCGCGTCTGGCTGGTCGGCCGGTGATGGTGATTGGCCACCAGAAAGGCCGCGACACCAAGGAAAAAATCCGCCGCAATTTCGGTATGCCGCGGCCGGAAGGCTATCGCAAGGCATTGCGGCTGATGCAGCTGGCGGAAAAATTCAAGCTGCCGATCATCACCTTCATCGACACCCCCGGCGCCTACCCGGGCGTGGGTGCCGAAGAGCGCGGCCAATCGGAAGCGATTGCCCGCAACCTGAAAGTGATGTCGGAATTGAAAGTGCCGGTGGTCTGCACCGTGATCGGTGAAGGCGGTTCCGGCGGTGCGCTGGCCATCGGTGTCGGTGATCGGGTCAACATGCTGCAATATTCAACCTACTCGGTGATTTCGCCGGAAGGTTGCGCCTCGATTTTGTGGCGCAGCGCCGAAAAAGCGCCGGAAGCGGCTGCGGCGATGGGCATTACCGCCAAACGCTTGAAAGAGCTGAAGTTAATCGACGCCATCGTCGAAGAGCCACTGGGCGGCGCCCATCGCGAACCGCGCAAAATGGCGCAGACGCTGGCCGAACAACTGCTCGGCGATCTGGCGGCGCTCGACAAGTTGTCGGAAGGGGAATTGTTGAGCCAGCGTTACCAGCGTCTGATGAGCTTCGGCGTTTTTGCTGAGGCGTCGTAAAACCGCGCGCGCTAAAACGGAAGCAGGAACATGAACAACGCCCCGGCTGATGCCTTCGCTTCAGCGCTCGGGGCGTTGTTGTTTCCGGCCTCGGCAACACCGGCCGCCGCGGCATCAATCGTCGCCAGTTCTGCCGCGACAGAGTCTGTCATTACTAAGTCGGCTTTTACTGAATCCGCATTTACTGAACCATCGCCCCGACCCACCGCACTCGTTGTCGCACTCAGCGGCGGCTGTGACTCCATTGTCTTGCTGCAATTGGCTTGGGCCTATGCGCGCCGGCATGAGCTGCCGCTGCGCGCCATTCACGTCAATCATCAGCTGCAGGCCGCGGCAGCCGATTTTGCCCGTCATTGCGAACAGCGTTGCCATGCCTTGCATGTGCCACTGCAGATGTTGACGGTCGAGGTCGTGCGCACCGATAAGGGCCTGGAAGCCGATGCCCGTGCCGCTCGCTATGACGCGTTCGCGCAGTCGCTGCAGGCAGGTGAAGTTCTGCTGCTCGGCCACCATGCCGACGATCAACTGGAAACCCTGATGTTGCAGTTGCTGCGTGGCGCTGGCCCGCATGGTCTGGCCGGCATGCCGGTGCAGGCGCGCTGCGGCGCCGGCTGCTTGTATCGGCCGTTGCTGACGGTGCGCCGCGCGGCCATTCGCGAACTCGCCGCGCAACAGCAATGGCCATGGATTGAGGACCCGAGCAACGCCGATCACAGGCTGGCGCGCAACCGCTTGCGTGCCGAGCTGATGCCAGTCTTGCTGGCGCAGCGTGAGGGTGCTGCCGAGGTGCTGCTGCGCGCGGTGCAATGGCAAGCGGAAAGCGCCACATTGCTGTCGGATCTGGCTGCGCTGGATGCGCGCGCTGTGCAATATCCGAATGGCAATCTGTCGCGCCAGCGGTTGCTGACTTTGGCGCCGGCACGTCAAGCCAATCTGCTGCGTGGCTGGCTGCAACAGCAGCAGTTGTCAGCGCCGAATGCCGACAAGCTGCACAGTTTTCTTAGCCAGTTGCCAACCGCATCGGAGCGGATCCAGCTGCGCTGGGGCGAACACGAGTTGCGCATGGCGGCGGATCAGATTGTCGCGCTGCCGGCGTTACCGATGCCGTCGACCGCGGAATTGGCTTGGCAGGCAGGCGATGCGTTTGCGCAATCGGATGCGCTCGTGCTGCCGATTGGTTTGGGGGTGTTGCGCTGGCAATTGCTGTCTTCACAGCCGCCGTTGCCGATACCGGATCAGACTGAATCCGCACCGGCATTGCCGGCACTGATGTTACGGGCACCGCGCACCGATGAGCGCGTCACTGTGCGTTGGCAAACGCCGGGTTTGAAAGTGGCGCTGCACCGGCGCGCTGGTCGCCGTGAACTGAAAGATATTTTTCAGGAACAACGGGTGCCAGCCTGGTTGCGGCCGTACTGGCCCAAACTCTTTTATAACGACGAGCTGGTGGCCTTTCCCGGTTTGCTGATTACTGAGGCTGGCTGGCCGTCAGATAGCCAGTCACAAGAAAGCCAGCCAACATATTCAATGTCCGGTCAATTGCAATTGCAGGGGCCGCTGTTCACGCTGGCCGCGCGGCTGCAAACGCCGGATGCGGCGCCCCGCTGAGCAGGGCGCCGGCCTGTTCGGCCGGCATCGGCGCACCAAACAAGTAACCCTGACCAAACTCGAAGTTCATCGCCTGCAGCAATTGCAACTGGGCGCTGGTTTCGACGCCTTCTGCAACCAGTTTCAAACCGAGATTGCTGGCCAGCAGCCGGACCCCGCTCAGCAGCTGCAGACTTTTCTGGTTGCTGCTGATCTGCTGAACAAACGAGCGATCGATTTTGACGGTGTTGAGCGGAAACTGGTGCAGATAATTCAGTGACGAGTAGCCGGTGCCGAAGTCATCGAGCAGAATCTCGATGTGCATTTCCTGCAACCGCTGCAGGAAATGCTGGGCCATATCAAAATGCTGAATCAACAGGCTCTCGGTGATTTCCAGCTTCAGGGCCTGCGCTGGCAACTCACTCTCATCGAGAATGTCGTGCACGTGGCTGAGAAAATCGCGCTGCGCCAGTTGCCGTCCCGACAGATTGACGCTGATCGACAGTTCGGTGCCGGTTTGTTGTCGCCAGGCATGTAGCTGGGTGGTGGCATCACGCAGCACCTGCAAGCCCAGATCGTTGATGAGGCCGGTTTCTTCTGCAACCGGAATGAACAATGCCGGTGACAACAGACCTAGCTCCGGATGCTGCCAGCGCGCCAGTGCTTCAAAACCATGAATGCTCTGGCTCAGCAAATCGTAAATGGGTTGGTAATAGACCACGATTTCACCGCGGCCAATGGCGTGGCGCAAATCGGCTTCCAGCTTCAACCGGTTCAGCGCATCCTGGTGCAGGCTCTTGTCAAAGAAGCAATAACGGTTTTTGCCTTGCGCCTTGGCCTGGTACATCGCAGCGTCGGCGTCGCGAATGACCGCGTCAGCCGCGTTGTAACCGACCTGGCTGGTAGTGATGCCGATGCTGGTGCTGGTGTAGAGCCGCTGGCCTTCGAGCAGGTAAGGGGCGGCGATACTGCTCAGAATGCGCTTGGCGATTACCTCGATGTCGGCAATGGTCTGGATGTCGTCGAGCAAAATGCAGAACTCGTCACCGCCGAGCCGGGCGACGGTATCGCCGGCGCGAACGCATTGTTCCAGCCGGTGCGAGACTTCACACAGCAACTTGTCGCCACTCAGATGACCAAGGCTGTCATTGATGATTTTGAACCGATCCAAATCCAGAAACAGCAGGGCATAGCTGAGCTTCTTGCGGCGCAAATTGCGTTGGATAGTGTGACCGAGGCGCTCGTGCAGCAGCGCCCGGTTCGGCAACCCCGTTAGCACGTCATGATGGGCATCGTGCGCCAGCTTTTCATTGATGACCTTGCGCTGTTCCAGCAAGTGTTCCAGCACGCTGTTGGTGTTGGCGAGTGCCTGGGTGCGTTCGGCGATGCGCCGCTCCAGCTCATCGTTGATGGTCTTCAATTCATGATGGGCGGTGCGCAGCGAGTCGGCATCCTGCCGGCGTTGCAAGGCCGTTGCTACATGCGAGGCGACAAACTCCAGCAGATCGGCGTCCTTGGCGGTAAAACGCGCGGACGGATCGTGACTTTGGACAACAATGGCACCGCGCGCCACGCCATCCATGATGAGCGGCACCCCGAGCCAGGCGGCCGGCCCTTTGCCGGCGTCATAAAGCGCCGGTTGGCGCGGCTTCATCTCGGCAGCGGTCAGTATCAGCGGCTTCTGCGTGCGCAGCACTTCGGCAGTAAAAAGTGAGGAGTCATGCATGTCATCCGCGGTCAGCGTGATCACTCCGGGATTTTGCAGGTATTTGTCGACCAGATATGGCAAGGTCAATTCGCTGCGCACCGGATCGTACAGCGCGATGAAAAAATCGCGGGCATTGATTAGCTGGTTGACGATGGTGTGCACCGAGGCATAGAAGCTGTCGAGCGCGGTTGCCGTCTGGCTCTGTTCGGCAATTTCGTAGCAGGCTTCGCGCACCTGCTCGCTGCGCTGGCGCTCCAGCACCTGTTGCTGCAGCTCATCCAGCGTTTGTCGCAACTCGTGGGTGCGCTCTTCGACCTTTGCTTCCAGCGCCCGGTTGCTGTCCGCGAGGCGTTCATCGGCCTGTTTGCGCTGCACGGCAGTCGCGACATGGCCGGAAATGAACATCAGCAACTTGCGATCGCTTTGCCGATAACGCCGGTTGCGATCATAGCTCTGTACAACCATGGCACCGAGCGTGCGATTGCCGACCTTGAGCGGGCAGCCGAGCCATTCAATGCAGTCCGAACCGACATGGCCGATTTCACCGGATGCGTGCAGCGCTTCCATGACCGTCTCATCGGCGAACACCGGTTTGCCCAGGCGAAGCACATAGCCGGTCAGCGTGCCGTGCAACTGCGAGATGGGCACGTTCTGCATGGCGTCCTGATAGCTCTGATCGAGCGAGTCGACCATGTAGGCGAGGCTGAACGTTGAGGCGTCAGCGTCATACAGCGCGATGAAGAAATTTTCGGCGTACATCAGCTGGCGCATGATGTCATGCAGCGACTGGAAGAATTGCGCCATCGGACTGTCGGCGGCGGTGATATCGGCAATGCGGTACAGCGCGGCTTGCAACTGCGCCGAGTAGCGTCGGCGGTCGGCGATGCGCTCCAGCCGTTCGGCCCGGCGACGGACCGTCACCAGTTCCTGGCGAAGCTGTTCGAGCTCGTTGTTGTCGGTCATTGTTTTTGGGTCTGCGAGTCGGGAAAAAGGTGTTGGCTGGGGGGCCTTCGTTTTGGCGTCCTGACCACGCCATCCTTCTGCCGCGTCCTGCGCAGGAGACGCTGAATTCAGCCGGGTTCGACCGGCTCGAAGAAGCGCAGGATGTCATCGCGCTGGCGCATGCCGTCTTCGTAACCCAGCTTGATCAGCTCCTGGGTATAACCGGATTCGAATAGCAGATAGGACAGGATGGTTGAACCGGCGCGGCCGCTGATCCCGACCCGGCGGAAGAAGAAACGGGCCGTGCGTGGCAACTCGCGGGCAAACTTGCCGGACAGCGCCGACAAATCTTCGCTCGGCGAAATCACCAGCGTCTCGACCGGTTTCAGATTGATGCCATTGGCGGCACGGACATCGGCCGGAATTTTCGAAATGGTGTTGTTGATCCGCTGCAGCCGTTCGAGATCGCTGTCGAGCGAATCGATGAACACGCTGTCGAGCACATGACCGGCAATTTCGGCCAGCGTCGGATAATTTTTGGCGACCACCCGGCCACGGCTTTCATCGCGCACCGGGTCCACCCCGACCACCATGACCCGGCTCGCGCCCAGATGCAGGGCCGGGCTGATTGGCGCCAGAAAACGCACGGCGCCGTCACCAAAATATTCGCGATTGATTTTGACTGCCGGAAAGACCAACGGAATGGCGCTCGATGCCATCAGGTGTTGCAGCTGCAGGCGGGTGCGGGCGCCGGCGCGGCGATAGCGGCGCCAGGTTTCCAACTCGGAATGGCCTTCAAAGAAGCTGACCGACTCGCCGGAGTTGTAACCGGAGCAGGTGACCGATACCGCGTACAAGTGGCCGGCGTTGATGGCCGGAGCAATCTCCTGAAACGGCACCACCTTGCTGAGCAGATCACGCAGCGGCGTGTTGTCGAGCAGGCTCAGCGCCGGTACGGTTCGCTGCCGGCCGCGCAGTACCGCGCCCATCCAGCGCAAGGAATTGGCGCTCATGCCGAGAAAATCAGAACGGTAGATATGGTCGGCGTGAAAGTTGGCCCAGACATGTTCCAGCCGGCGCATGCCGATCCGAAACCGGGAGGCGTAACAGGCCAGCACGCTGGCATTGATGGCACCGGCCGAGGTGCCGCAGATAATCGGAAACGGAACGGTCTTGTGGTCGGGCAACAATTCGCTGACTGCTTTCAGCACGCCCACCTGATAGGCGGCCCGGGCGCCACCGCCGGTGAGCACCAAGGCTGTACGATTGGCTTGTTGCGTCATGTTGTTCTGATTTTCCTGAGCCTATGACTAGTGTAGCTGGCGTT
This sequence comes from Permianibacter fluminis, assembly GCF_013179735.1. Taxonomy (NCBI): domain Bacteria; kingdom Pseudomonadati; phylum Pseudomonadota; class Gammaproteobacteria; order Pseudomonadales; family Pseudomonadaceae; genus Permianibacter; species Permianibacter fluminis. The sequence continues at coordinate 357,623 of NZ_JABMEG010000002.1, forward strand.
GGCAGAACAACAGATCGGATGCGCGGAAAAGCGTGGTGGCTTGACTCAGGGCTGACGTGCGGTGGTTTGTATCGCGGCGGTGCCGGCGGCCAGCGGCGCGCTGACTTTGTGACCTCCGGCGGTGGTGACGGTGCGGCGGTCCTGCACGACAAACCAGTGATTGTAAAACGCGTCCAGCACCCGGCTCGGGTACCAGCCCTGGCCATAGGAGCCGTTGTAACGCGCCAGCGCCGGCGCCAAGCGTTCCCGTTCCTTGGCCAGATAAATTTTCAGGATGGCGCAGCCATAGCGCAGGTTGGTGTCGATATCGAACAGGTTGTCGGTCGGTTCGCCGATTTCCTCGCGCCAGAATGGCATCACCTGCATCAGGCCGCGGGCCCCGGCTTTGGAAATGGCAAAGCGATCAAAGCGGCTCTCGACATCAATGACCGACAGCACCAATTGCGGGTTCAGGCCAAACTCGGTCGCGATGGCATGAACCCGACGCAGCACATGCAGCCGTTCGGTATCGGGAATTTTTGGTGCCCGTTTGTTGAGTCGGCCGGTCATGTCGACCAGCCAGACCTGGGCTTCGTATTTGTCGCTGAAATTATGTTGTTCGGTCAGCGCGGTTTTGATCTGCGCCCGCACCTCGTCGCTCGGACGTTCCTGCTGACCGGCCAGCACCGGCAACGGCATGGCCATGGCAGCGGCCAGCAGCAGACCAGCGACACGGCTGACTACACGGCCGACCCTGCGGCAGCGCGATAAGCGCGACCGCATGGCAGCGGCGGGCACCCGGTTAGCGGGTGCTCGATAACCGGGATCCCGGTTACGGGGCCAGTGCGGTTTTGAGCTGGGCAACAACGCCATCAAGCGCGACATGCTGGGGCTCTTTCTCACGACGGGACTTCAGTTCGACCTTGCCTTCGGCCAGGCCGCGCTCACCAATGACGATACGGTAGGGAATGCCGAGCAGGTCGGCGTCGGCAAACATCACGCCGGCGCGTTCGTTACGGTCATCAAACACCACCTCGATGCCGGCATTCTGCAGCTCCGAGTATAGTTTGTCCGCGGCCGCGCGCACGGTTTCGGAACGGCCGAGGTTCATCGGTGCCAGCACCACCTGCCACGGCGCCAAGGCCACCGGCCAGACGATACCGTTATCGTCGTAGTGCTGCTCAATGGCGGCGGCAACGATGCGCGAGACACCAATGCCGTAACAGCCCATCGGCATCACCACTTGCTTGCCCTGCTCATCGAGCACGGTCGCTTTCATGGCGGCGGAATAGCGGGTGCCCAGCGCGAAGATATGGCCGACTTCGATCCCGCGCTTGATGGTCAGCGTGCCTTTGCCATCCGGCGCAGCATCGCCTTCAACCACGTTGCGGAAATCGCCGACGCTGTGGATGACGGCGTCACGCTCCCAGTTGCTGCCGGTGTAGTGGTAATCCGAATCGTTGGCGCCGCTGATGAAATCGGCGAGCACTGCTGCCTCGCGATCGACCAGGACCGGAATCGTCAGTCCGGAGGGACCAATCGAGCCCGGCTCGCAGCCGAGTTTTTCCTTGATCAGTGCATCCGGTGCCAGCTCGACATCGGCGCCGAGCAGCGGATGCTTGGCGCATTTGATCAGGTTCAGTTCGTGATCGCCGCGCAGGCAGACGGCAACCAGATGGCGGCCTTCGCCTTCGCCGGTGGCTGCGCCTAGCAAAACCATCGTTTTCACGGTTTGTTTGGCATCGACCTTGAAGAACGCTGCCACGTCGCTGATCGATTTGACGTTCGGGGTGTGCACGCGGGTCAGCGCCTGCGTTGCGGCCGGACGGGTTTGCGTCGGTGCCAGCGCGCTGGCGAGCTCGACGTTGGCGGCGTAATCGCTGGCCGACGAAAACGCAATCGCATCTTCACCGCTCGATGCCAGCACATGGAATTCATGCGAGGCGTTGCCGCCAATGGCGCCGGTGTCGGCCTGCACGGCGCGGAAGTCGAGGCCCAACCGGCGGAAAATTGCCGAGTAGGTTTGGTACATCAAATCGTAAGTCTGTTTCAGCGACTCATCGTTGACGTGGAAGGAGTAGGCATCCTTCATCAGGAATTCGCGCGCGCGCATGACGCCAAAACGCGGCCGCACTTCGTCACGGAATTTGGTCTGGATCTGATACAGGTTCAGTGGCAATTGCTTGTAGCTGCGCACTTCGTTGCGCACCAGATCGGTGATCACTTCTTCATGGGTCGGGCCGAGCAGGAAGTCGCCTTGCTTGCGGTCTTTGATCCGCAGCAGTTCCGGGCCGAACTTGGCCCAGCGGCCGGATTCCACCCACAGCTCGGCCGGTTGCACCACCGGCATCAGCACTTCAATCGCGCCCGACTTATTCATTTCCTCGCGGACGATGTTCTCTACCTTGCGCAGTACCCGCAGCCCGGTCGGCAGCCAGTTGTACAGGCCGGAGGCGAGCTTGCGGATAAGGCCGGCGCGCAGCATCAGCTGGTGGCTGATGAGCTCGGCATCGTTCGGGGTTTCACGCAGAGTGCAAAGCGGGTACTGGGACAGGCGCATGGTGGGGGATGAGGTCCGTGGTGGTTATTGTCCGCCGGCGAGGCCGAGGGGCATTGTCAGGAGAATAGCCGGCGATTCTAGCAAGGCGGGCAGGCCGAGGGCAGGTTTGCTGCGCCGCTTTGCGCGTTCTGGCGACTGCGATGGCCGATCCGGCTTGCGCCTGGGTGAAAAAGGCGGATTGGGAACGGTTGAATGCTCGACAAGGTGCCTGACCACGACATCACCGTTCGGGCTGGTAACGGGCGGCAAACGCGATCGCCGATGCCGCGACCGGCAAAATACCGACCGCCGCGCCATCTGAGCACTTTTCATCCATTCCCCACCCCTTTAGAATCCGCGCCCCGACCCCACCTGAAGGGGCAGGCACCGTTGTTGACCAACCGTTCCTGAAACGGGTTCTGGGAAAACAGGTTCTGAGATTAAGAGGTTCTGCCATGCCGATTTATGAGTACCGTTGCACCAGCTGTGGCCACGAACTGGAAAAGCTGCAGAAAATGTCGGATCCGGAACTGACCGATTGCCCGGCCTGCACCACGCCGAACCTGAAGAAGCTGATTTCGGCAGCAGGATTCCAGCTCAAAGGCAATGGCTGGTACGCCACCGACTTCAAGGGCGCGCCGAAAAAGGCCGCCGGCGCCGAAACGGACAAGCCGGCAGCGGCCGGCGGTTGCGGTGCGCCTGCCTGCGCAACGGCCTGTGCGGGCGGTAGCGACAGCGTCAACTGAGTCGCTGGCGACACATTCGCCTGACCCGGCGTAACGTAAAAAAAGAGCGGCCTTTGCAGTCGCTCTTTTTTTTGCGGCGACTTTTTTGGCGGGGGTAAGGTCGGTGACGACAGATGCCATGGCCGCAGGTGCGGGAAATTTCTGCCCCGAAGACGTGTTCCGTTGAGGCTGGCTGCAGTGAGCCTGGCTTCGGCAACTGGAGGCTGAAAGCCGCGCGGGACATCACCGGGCCCGACCTGAATACGAATTCAGCGGCCGGGGATATGAATCTCATGCATATCAGCGCATAAAGTTTCGCTATACCCCTTCATTTAAACAGGAATTCTTGCTATTGCTGCACGGCAACAGCATAAACATCCACTACAGCCGCCCATGCTGTTGCATCGACCCGTGATGGAGACCGGTCATGCAGCTCGACAACGTCGGTAGCGACCAGCGCTACACCCCCCACCAGCAGCCGCTTTACCAGCCGCTCTATAACCCGCGTGACGAACGCGATAACTGTGGCTTCGGCCTGATCGCCGACATGGCCGGCAAAGCCAGCCATGAACTGCTCGCGACCGCGCTGACCGCGCTCGCCAATCTTTCTCACCGTGGCGCTATCGGTGCTGACGGCAAGACCGGCGACGGCTGCGGCATTCTGATGGCGCTGCCGGATGCTTTTTTTCGCCAGCACGCCGCTCAGGCACATCTGCATCTGACCCCGCAATTCGCGGTCGGCATGGTTTTTCTGCCGACCGAGGCCGAAGCAGCCAAGCGCTGCCGTGACGAGCTGACCAAACAGCTGCGTCAGGAGCTGCTGACGGTCGCCGGCTGGCGCGAAGTGCCAACCGATCCGTCGGTGCTCGGTCAGATCGCGCTCGGCAGTCTGCCGCGGATCGAGCAGGTGCTGGTCAACAGCCCGGCCGGTTGGAGCAAGCACGATCTGGAGCGGCGTTTGTACATGGCGCGCCGGCGCAGCGAAAAAGCCTTGGCCGAGCACAAGGCGTTTTACGTCTGCTCGCTGTCGGGTCTGGTCATTGTGTACAAAGCGCTGGCGATGCCGGTCGACCTGACCACCTTCTACCCGGATCTGAAAAATCCGCGACTGACCACCACCATTGCGCTGTTTCACCAGCGGTTTTCCACCAACACCACGCCGCAATGGCGGCTGGCCCAACCGTTCCGGTTTCTCGCCCACAACGGCGAGATCAATACCATCTCCGGCAACCGCGCCTGGGCGCGCGCGCGCGGCGCGAAATTTGTCACGCCACTGATTCCGGATTTGCAGACCGCCGCGCCGTTTGTCTCGGAAGACGGTTCCGACTCCATGTCGCTCGACAACATGCTCGAGGTCTGCCTCGCCGGCGGCATGGACATTTATCGCGCGCTGCGTTTGCTGGTGCCGCCGGCCTGGGAAAACCGCGATGACATGGATCCGGACCTGCGGGCGTTCTACGAATTCAACGCCGGCCACATGGAGCCCTGGGATGGCCCGGCCGGCATCGTGATGACCACCGGCCGACATGTCGCCTGCACGCTCGATCGCAACGGTTTGCGGCCGGCGCGTTACGTGATCACCGACAACGGTTGGTTGACGCTGTCATCGGAAGTCGGCGTCTGGGATTACTCGCCGGAAAGCGTCATCGAAAAAGGTCGGGTCGGCCCCGGCGAAATGCTGGCGCTCGATACCGAAACCGGCGAGCTGTGGCGCTCGGGCGCCATTGATCTGTTGCTGAAAGAGCGGCATCCGTACCGGCACTGGCTGGAACACAACAGCCACGCCGTCAAAATCCCGGATGAAGATCGTTTTGGAGAACCGGCGTTTCAATCTCAGCAATTGAAGCGCTGGCAAAAACTGTTCGGCATCAGCCGCGAAGAACGCGAAAGCGTGCTGCGGGTGCTGGCCGAGCAGGGCCAGGAAGCAGTCGGCTCGATGGGTGACGACACCCCGCTGGCGGTGTTGTCACAGCAATCGCGCTCCATCTTCGACTACTTCCGTCAGCAGTTTGCCCAAGTGACCAATCCGCCGATTGATCCGCTGCGCGAAAGTTATGTCATGACGCTGAACACCCGACTCGGCTCCGAGCACAACGTGTTCTGCGAAGCCACCGGCGAAGCGCAGCGCTATGTGCTGCAGTCACCGATTCTGTCGCACGGCGTGTTTCGTTTTCTGACCAGCGCTACTCGCGCCAAAGGCCGGGTGCTGTCGTTGACCGCAACGCTGGATGAGTCGCTCGACGCGGCGCTCGACCGGTTGGTCACCACCGCCGTGGACGCGGTGCGCAGCGGCACCGTGATGCTGGTGCTGTCGGATCGCGAGCAGCATGCCGAGTTCTATCCGATTCCGGCGGTGCTCGCCTGCGGCGCCATCCACCAGCGGCTGATCGCCGATGGTCTGCGCGTCGATGCCAACCTGATTGTCGAAACCGCCAGCGCACGTGATCCACATCAGTTCGCGGTGCTGATTGGCTGCGGCGCAACCACGGTCTACCCGTGGCTCGCTTACGCCGTCATTTCCGATCTGGCGGAATCCGATCAGGCCGGGTCTTCTCACCGTGAAGCGGCATTGACCAAATACCGCAAAGGCATCGAGAAGGGCTTGCTGAAAATCCTGTCCAAGATGGGCATCAGCGCCATTCAAAGCTATCGCGGTGCCCAGCTGTTTGAAGCAATCGGTTTGCATGCAGAAATCGTCGAGCGCTGCTTCCCGGAAGTTGCCTGCCGGATTCAGGGGGCTACCTTCGCCGATCTGAAAGACGATCTGCTGCGTCTGCACAAGCAAGCCTGGGACGAACGGGTGTCGTTGAATGCCGGCGGTTTGCTGAAGTACCAACACGGCGGCGAATACCACGCCTGGTCGCCAGAGGTGGTGCAGACGCTGCAGCAAGCAGTCAGCAGCGGTGATGAAGAAGCCTATCAGCGTTATGCCGCGCTGGTGAACCAGCGGCCGGTCGCGATGCTGCGGGATTTGTTGCAACTGCGCGAGGACATTGTCAACGCGCCGGTTGATCCGCAAGCGCTTAGCACCGTGCAGAACGAGAGCAGCATCCTGCGCCAGTTCGATTCGGCCGGCATGTCGATTGGCGCGCTTTCACCCGAGGCGCACGAGACGCTGGCCACTGCAATGAACCGGCTCGGCGGCCGTTCTAATTCTGGTGAAGGGGGCGAAGATCCGAAGCGTTACGGCACCGAGCGGGTGTCCAAAATCAAGCAGATCGCCTCGGGCCGTTTTGGCGTGACGCCGGCGTATCTGATGAGCGCTGAGGTGCTGCAGATCAAAATCGCCCAGGGCGCCAAGCCGGGCGAGGGCGGTCAGTTGCCGGGCGATAAAGTCAGTGCCGAAATCGCTGCGCTGCGTCACGCCACGCCAGGTATTACCCTGATCTCGCCGCCGCCGCATCACGACATCTATTCCATTGAAGATTTGGCCCAGCTGATTTTCGATTTGAAATCGATCAATCCGAAAGCACTGGTGTCGGTGAAGTTGGTTGCCGAAGCCGGTATCGGCACCATCGCCTGCGGCGTGGTCAAGTGCGGCGCTGATCTCATCACCATCTCCGGCTACGACGGCGGCACCGGCGCTTCGCCGCTGACCTCGGTCAAATACGCTGGCGGTCCGTGGGAACTGGGGCTGGCCGAAGTGCAACAGGCGCTGGTTGCCAACGGTTTGCGTGATCGGGTGGTGCTGCAGGTCGATGGCGGTTTCAAGACCGGGCTCGATGTGGTCAAGGCGGCGATACTCGGTGCCGACAGTTTTGGTTTTGGCACTGCACCGATGATCGCCATGGGCTGCAAATACCTGCGCATCTGCCATCTGAACAATTGCGCTACCGGTGTGGCCACGCAAAACCTGACGCTGCGCAAACAGCACTTTGTCGGCACCGCCGAGAAAGTGATGAATTTCTTTCGCTTTGTCGCCACTGATACCCGGCAATGGCTGGTACGGATGGGCGCCAGCGATTTGAAATCGCTGCAAGGCCGCACCGATCTGCTCAAGATTGTCGTTGGCCAAACCGACAAGCAGCAGCATCTGGACATGCGGCCGGTGCTGGCGAAAATCGAATCGCCGGTTTACTACCCGAAGCCGGAGCGGCCGCCATTTGCGCCGGAGTCGCTGGATTTGAATGCCCAGATCATCAGCGAGCTGAAACCGCTGCTGGACGGCTCCGAACCGATCCGCCGCCATTACCGCATCCGCAATCGCGATCGCAGTGTCAGCGCCGCGCTCGCCGGCGAACTGGCCAGCCGTTACGGCGATGCCGGCTCACCGTTGCCGATTGCCCTGCAATTTCGCGGCAATGCCGGCCAGAGCTTTGGCGTCTGGAACGCCGCGGGTGTGGAGTTGCATCTGATCGGCGATGCCAACGATTACGTCGGCAAGGGCATGGCCGGTGGCCGCTTGATTTTGCAGCCGCCGGATAACAGCCGTTTCATTGCCGAACAAACGCCGATCATGGGCAACACCTGCTTGTATGGTGCTACAGGCGGCGAACTGTTTGCCCGTGGTCGTGCCGGTGAGCGCTTTGCCGTGCGTAACTCCGGCGCGGTTGCCGTGATCGAAGGCTGCGGCGCCCACGGTTGTGAATACATGACCGGCGGCGTGGTGGTCGTACTCGGCCGCGCGGGCAAAAACTTTGCTGCTGGCATGAGTGGTGGTCTGGCGTTTGTGCTGGATCAGGACGGTGACTTCAACCGCCGGGTCAATGCCGAACTGGTTGAAGTGATCCCGCTGGCGGAAGTGCATATGCCGGGCTTCTCGCAATACCTGCGCGGCCTGCTGGAAACGCACGCCAAGTACACCGGCAGCCGCATCGGCGCTGCGCTGGCGCGCGAATTCGGTAGCGCTGTGCGGCAATTCAAAGTGGTCAAGCCGCGGCAGTTTGCCTTGCATACCCTGCTGCCGGCACAGAGCAATAAAGTGAAACTGGAGGTGGTGGCATGAGTGTGCTCGACTTTCTGGAGAGCCCGCGCACCGAGCCGGGCAAGCTGCCGTTGCTGGAGCGGCAAAACGGTTTTCGCGAAATTTATCGCGCATTTGTCAACGAAGAAGCGGTACAGCAATCGACCCGTTGCCTGTCTTGCGGCAATCCGTATTGCTCGTGGAAATGCCCGGTCCATAACGACATTCCCGGCTGGCTTGATCTGGCGGCCAAAGGCCGTATCTGGGAAGCGGCCGAGCTCGCTCACGAAACCAATTCGCTGCCGGAAATCTGTGGCCGGGTCTGCCCGCAAGATCGCTTGTGTGAAGGCGCCTGCACACTGAACACCGGCTTCGGTGCGGTGACCATCGGCTCAATGGAAAAATGGATTGTCGATAACGCCTTTGCCCAAGGGTGGCGGCCGGATCTGTCGCATGTTCGCAAGACTGGCAAGCGTGTCGCGATTGTCGGTTCCGGCCCGGCTGGCTTGTCCTGTGCTGATGTGCTGGCCCGTCATGGCGTGGAAGCGGTGGTGTTTGACAAGCAGGACGAGATCGGCGGCCTGCTGATGTTCGGCATTCCGGAATTCAAGCTGGAAAAGCGCGTGGTGCGCCAGCGCCGTGAAATTTTCGAAAGCATGGGCATCCGTTTTGAGCTCGGCTGCGAGATTGGTCGCGATGTTGCCATCGAGAAACTGTTGCTGGATTTTGATGCAGTGTTTTTGGGGCTCGGCACCTACAAGTCCGTCAGCGGAGGTTTTCCCGGCGAGCATTCTGCTGAGGTGCATGCGGCGCTGGATTATCTGATTGGCAATATCCGCCATCATCATCAGCTTGCCGCGCAGGACAAAGGCTTTATCGATTTGCGCGGCCAGCACGTGCTGGTGCTTGGCGGCGGTGACACTGCGATGGACTGCGTGCGTACGGCCGTTCGCCAAGGCGCTGCGCAAGTGAGCTGCGTTTACCGCCGCGATGAAGCCAGCATGCCGGGCTCGCGCAAGGAAGTGGCCAACGCGAAAGAAGAGGGCGTGCAGTTTCTATGGAACCGGCAACCGCAAGCCATTCTGACCGATGCCAGTGGCAAGGCCCGCGGCGTCGAAGTGAAAGTGGCGGACACCGGTGCGGTCGAAGCGCTGCAGGCCGACGCCGTGATCATCGCCTTTGGTTACCAGCCAAACCCGCCGGATTGGCTGCGCCCGCTCGGTGTGCAACTGGACGGCAAAGGTCGGGTGCAAGTTGCCAGCCAGCTGCCGTTCCAGACCGCCAACGCGAAAGTATTCGCCGGCGGTGATATGGTGCGCGGCGCCGATCTGGTGGTGAATGCGGTGGCCGAAGGTCGGTCTGCAGCGAAGAGTATTGTTCAGATGCTGGGTGTGTAGGTTTTGGTAGGAGCGAGCTTGCTCGCGATGGCTCGCCGTATCGCGAGCAAGCTCGCCCCTACAAAGCAACCCTAGGATGGGATCTGTTCTCGCACGTCCTGTGCGCCACGGCATTTGTGCATTCCTGCAAGGCAAAGCGCAGCGGGCCCACCATTCCCCACATCTGACTGCGGCGGCTCCGCTACGCTTGAGCCGCCCTACCTCACTCTTTTGATCGAAGTGCTGGCCGGGAAATGTTTTGACATCTGTCGTAAACATATCCCGACCGTTCGGGCTCAGTTCGTGACCCAATACACACCACTAGTTCCTTTATCCCACAAAGCTTCAAGCTCAGGATGTTCGTTTCTAATGGTTTTCACTCTCTCTTGATTCCACTTCACATCAGTCACATAGGTCACCATTAACAGCGATGAACGAACTGACTGAAACTTCAAATAAAGCTTGCCGTCTTGAATTAGAAAGTCCGTTGTCGAGACTGCATCATCCGCCTGTCGCGTCACCACATGCTCCCCAATTTTCAGCGATGTCGGAGAGAGGACGGCCCTGTAAACCTCTACCTCACGACCAATCGGAACGAAAGTCAGGGAAACAAGCAAGAGCGAAAGCATGGTTATGTAGGTGAACTTTGCTTTCATCTAACGTTCCTCATAGCCTGCGTCTCACCACGGCGAAATGCGTCTTTGAAGAAATCAAACATAACTTGGCTATGGGGCCGGCAGTTGCCTGTCGGGCCATATCAGGCCTTAAAGTCGCTGCTCCACGTATCGTGGAAATGTTTGATAGCTCAAACCAACGTAACCAACTCCATTTCCACATCACACTTCACAATCTTCGCACTGTGATGCCAGTCGCCCAAAACAATCCGCTCCGCCGCTTTGCCGCGCAGGGTAAAGCCATGGACCGCCGGCCGGTGGGTGTGGCCGTGTATGCAGTGCCAGACATCGTGCCGGGCCATGTGCAGTTCCAGCGTTTGCGGGTTCACGTCGGTGATGTATTCGGCTTTGTTTTGCTGGCTGTCGTGGCTCTTGCGGCGCAGATCGGCGGCGATGGCTTTGCGTTCGGCCAGCGGTTTGGCGAGAAAAGCCTGCCGCCAGGCCGGTGAGCGGACCATTTCGCGAAAATGCTGGTAGTCCATGTCATCGCTGCAGAGCTGGTCGCCGTGCAGCAGCAGGGTACGTTGGCCGGCGAGTTCAACGACGGTTTCATCAGCCAGCAAACGGCCGCCGCAGCTGTCGGCAAAGCCTTCGCCGAGCAGGAAGTCGCGGTTGCCATGGACAAACGCGAGTTTGCCACCGTGATCGGCAAAAGCGCGGAAAGTGGCCATCACCTTGGCGTTGAAGGCGTCGTCATCATCATCGCCAACCCAGGCTTCAAACAAGTCGCCCAGCACATACAAGGCCTGCGCCTTGCTGGCTTTCTCGTGCATGAAGCGGAAGAAAAGGGCCGTCGAGTCGGTGGCTTCTTCACACAGGTGCAAGTCGGAGATCAGGTAGGTCGTCATGGTTTTCGTCCGCACAAAATAATCGCGCCCACCGAAGTGGGCGCGCCGTACCTTATTCAGTGACAGTGACCTTTTCAATCACCACATCGTCAACCGGCACATCCGAGTGACCACCGCTGCGGCCGGTGGCGACAGTCTTGATCTTGTTGACCACGTCCATGCCGTCCTTGACCTGACCGAATACGCAGTAGCCCCAGCCTTGCACCGATTCCGATTTGAAATCGAGGAAGTCGTTGTCTTTGACGTTGATGAAGAACTGCGCCGAGGCCGAGTGCGGTTCGCTGGTGCGGGCCATGGCGATGGTGCCGGTCTTGTTCGAGACGCCGTTGTTGGCTTCGTTCTTGATGGTGGCCTTGGTCGATTTCTGGTTCATGCCCGGCTCAAAGCCGCCGCCCTGGATCATGAAGCCGTTGATGACGCGATGGAAAATGGTGTTGTTGTAATGGCCCGAGCGGCAGTAGTCGAGGAAATTGGCGACCGTGATCGGGGCCTTGTCGGCGAACAGTTCGAGGGTAATGTCGCCGTGATTGGTGTGCAGCGTGACCATGTTTTCACCTGTTTGGGGTTGGGAGTCCGGTTGGGGCCGGAATGGGGTGCCAGGGTTAGTGGCAGGTTAAAGAAACGCGTCGGGGCTGGGTTGGGACCCGGTGGCCAGCTAGAATGGCCACCCCGCATGGGCGCATATGATAAACCGGGATGGGCGATTCGTCCGCAGTCCGGCCATCATTCGGGCCCGCCGCCGCGGATTTTCATGCCAGCCCCTTAGCCAGGAACCGGACCGATGTTGCAGCTTTTCAATACCCTGACCCGCCAAAAAGAAGACTTCAAACCCATGCAGGCCGGCAAGGTCGGCATGTATGTCTGCGGCGTCACGGTCTATGACTACTGCCATATCGGCCATGGCCGGACCTATGTCAGCTTTGATGTCATCGCTCGTTACCTGCGCTTTTCCGGTTACGACGTGACCGTGGTGCGCAACATCACCGACATCGACGACAAGATCATCAAGCGCGCCAACGAGCGCAGCACCGACTTCTCGGCGGTGGTCGAGGAATTCACCCAGGCGATGCACGATGACTTTGCCGCTCTGGGTATTCCGAAGCCGGATATCGAGCCGCGCGCCACCACCACCATTGCCGAAATCATTGCGATGAACGAGACGCTAATCGCGCGCGGCATGGCCTATTCGACGCCGTCTGGCGATGTCTATTACCGGGTCAACAAGTTTGCCGATTACGGTCGCCTGAGTGGTCAGAGTCTGGACGATCTTCAATCTGGCGCCCGGGTTGAGATTGGCGAAGAAAAAGAAGACCCGCTCGATTTCGCGCTGTGGAAAGCCGCCAAGCCGAACGAGCCGAGCTGGGATTCGCCGTGGGGCAAAGGCCGGCCGGGCTGGCATATCGAATGCTCGGCGATGAGCAAGAAATGCCTTGGAGAACATTTTGACATTCACGGCGGCGGTTCGGATCTGCAGTTCCCGCACCATGAAAACGAAATCGCCCAGAGCGAAGGCGCCAACGGCTGCAAATTCGTCAATTACTGGCTGCACACCGGCATGGTCCAGGTCGATGCGATCAAGATGTCGAAAAGCCTCGGCAATTTTTTCACCATCCGTGAAGTACTGAAAGAATACGAACCGGAAGTCGTGCGTTTCTTCCTGCTGTCCGGCCATTACCGCAGCCAACTCAATTACAGCCAGGAAAATCTCGATGCCGCCGCCGGCGCGTTGGAGCGTTTCTACACCGCGCTGCGCGGTGTGCCGGTGGTGACTGAGCTCGCCGGTGAGGAATACGAGCAGCGCTTCCGCCACTCGATGGACGATGACTTCAACGTCCCGGAAGCCATGGCGGTGCTGTTCGATCTGGTCCGCGAAATCAACCGGTTGAAAACCAGCGACATGGACCTGGCCGCACAACTCGCAGCAATGCTGCGCCGCTTGAGTGGCGTGCTCGGTATCGCCCAGCGCGATCCGGAAGTCTACTTCAAGGCCGGCGCCGGCGATGATGCCGCCCGCATCGAAGCACTGATTCAGGAACGACTCGACGCCCGCAAAGCCAAAAACTTTGCCCGCGCTGATGAGATCCGCAAACAGCTGACAGCAGAAGGCATTGTGCTGGAAGATGGCGCGAATGGGACGAGCTGGAAGCGGGCGTAAGCATCCCTCGCGTTATTCGGACAAAGAGAAGGGTGCGCCACGCGCGCCTTTTCTTTTTCGATACGCGACGAGCATTTCGAGCGAACAAAGTCGGATGGTGCGCATGGCACACCCCACAAGAGATGGCATGGCCAACAATGAGCAAGGAGTAACGCTGATGCAGGAACAACGCCACGACTTTACCGAGCCATTGCGTGCGCCGCTCGCCGCACTGGGGCTGGCGCTGATCATTATCGGAGCCTTTCTGCTGATTTACATCGGCTATCTGGTCTATCAGATCATCAATCATCCGGAAGACGTGCGCATTGTCGCGTTTCTGTTGGAACAGGTCCGGCTGGAAGATAAAGCGATATTCGGCATGGCGGCCGATCAGGCTTTTGAGGTCAACTGGTCGCAATCGCTGCGGACTGTGATGTTTATCTTCATTGGTGTGATGGTATTGAGCGTGCTGGCCAGCATTCTGAAAACCTTGATCGCTGCCGGTGTCCAGATTTTGCGGCTGGCAACTGGTCAATCCGAGCAGGACAAGAAGGCAAATGCCAAGTCGTATCAGAGCGATGCGATCGACCGCGGAAACTGATTCCCCTCCTTTTTAAGGAGTGGCTAGGGGTGGTTGCGGAGGTTGAAAGCGATTTGCTCTGATTAGGGAAGCTCTGATTAAGTCGTCAACTACCGTTCGTGGTGAGCTCGTCCCGCAAGGGGATTTCCTGCGGTCATCGAACCACAGAAAGCCGATATTTCAGCGTAATTCTGTTCACCCTTCGACAAGCTCTGGGCGAACGGAGACTTAATCAGAGTCTCCTTAGCTTGTTGCGGGCTGAGCTCAACCACCCCCAAACCCCTCCTTGACAAGGAGGGGGGTAAAAAGGCGCCATTGGCGCCTTTTTTATTTGTCTTGATTGCTGGTTTTGATAAAGACCGGAATCAAGTCTGGGTCAGCATCAGCTCGATACGACGGTCTTTCTCTTCCCAGATGCCGTTCAGCCAGGCTTGAAAACGGATGCGGTAGTCCTTGTCGTCTTCGTAGTTGCCGAGCAGTTCGCCGGTAATTGGCAAGCTGCGGACATGCACGCGAATATCGGTGACCTTGCCACAGAGAAAATCCCAGAAGCTGTGGCTGGCTTCCGGATAGACGATGGTGACATCGAGAATGCGGTGCAGCTGTTCGCCCATGGCGGTGAGGACAAAACCGGCGCCGCCGGCTTTCGGCTTCAGCAAATGTTTGAACGGCGACTGGGTCTGAGCTTTCTTTTCCGGGGTGAAGCGGGTGCCTTCTACGAAGTTCATGATGGAAACCGGCATGGTGCGGAATTTTTCGCAGGCCTTGCGGGTGGTTTCCATGTCTTTGCCTTTCATCTCCGGGTGCTTGGCCAGATAGCTTTTGCTGTAGCGCTTCATGAACGGAAAATCGAGCGCCCACCAGCCAAGGCCGATCACCGGCACCCAGATCAGCTCCTTCTTCAGAAAGAATTTCATGAATGGAATGTGGCGGTTGAAGATTTTCTGCAGCACCAAAATATCGGCCCAGCTCTGGTGGTTGGAAATCACCAGATACCAGTCATCCAGCTTCAGCGCATCGACGCCCTCAACGTGCCAGCGGATTTTCTTGGTCAGTGCGTGAATGCCGTTATTGATGCTGATCCAGGCCGTGGCCAAGCCGTTCAGCAAGCGATTGCACAGAATCCGGACCGGGTTGAGCGGCAGACATAGCTTGACCAGCGCAATGGTGAACAGCGGGGCACAGATAAGCAGGGTGTTCAGCGAAATCAGTAGCATCGAGACGATGCCTTTGATGGGGCCGGGCAGAAAACGGAGCATGTGCGACTCTAAAAGGGCTGTTGAGTAACTATTTGCAGATAGGAGAATATGGTTCGATTTCCCTTAGCTGCATCATTCGCTTCTTATAATCGATATTCTTTGTGATTCTATCCCATCTCTCATATCCGGTGGAAAATTGTCCTCTCGGAGTAGAAAGAAAGTCGAGCATGGCTGGAATGTCTTCTTGAATAACCAGATTCATATCCAGGCTATCGAGATGATGTAGAACCTCGCGGCATACGGAATTGTCTTCATCCTCTTCGTCATCGACTTCAAGATCGCTTGGCCAATAGCGCATCTCAGCCCATTCATGGACTTCGACGGCCGAGAGATCGCCGCGCCCCCAAGCCGCCAGAATGTCAGCGACGTCCGCTCTTGAGACAAAAATACTCATTTGATTCAGCGGTCGCCCGTTTTCAGCACTTCGCCCACTTTCAGCACCTTCAGTACGTTGGTGCCGCCGCCTTCGCCGATGACATCGCCCTTGGTCAGGATGACCATGTCGCCGTCATCAAGCCAGTGGTGGTCGCGAAGATAATTGATAACGGCGCGATTGACCTCGTCCGGCGCCGACTTGTTGTAATCAAACAAATGCGGGAAGACGCCGCGGTACAGCGCCATGCGGCGGCAGGTCGACAGCCGGCGGCTGACCGCGAAAATCGGAATGCCGGAGCGGATGCGCGACATCCAGATGGGCGTTGCACCGGATTCGGTCAGCGAAATGATGGCCTTGATCGGCATGTGGTTGGCGAGGTACATGCTCGCCATCGCGATGCCTTCCTCGACATTCTTGAACTTGTCATCCATCCGGTGCCGCGACAGCTTGGAGCGCGCTTGCGACTCGGCGCCAAGGCAAACTCGCGCCATCGCTTCGATCACTTTCGGCGGGTTCTTGCCGACCGCGGTTTCCGCTGACAGCATCACGGCATCGGTGCCGTCCAGCACGGCGTTGGCGACGTCGAAGACTTCGGCCCGGGTTGGGATGGGGCTGTCGATCATCGACTCCATCATCTGGGTGGCGACGATGACGCCGCGATCCAGATGGCGGGCCTGGGCAATCATGTGCTTTTGCACGGCCGGCAATTCGGCGTCACCGATTTCGACACCGAGATCGCCGCGCGCCACCATCACGGCATCCGAGGCGCGAATGATTTCGTCGAGATTTTGCAGCGCCTCGACCCGTTCGACTTTCGCGACCACGCCGGCGCGCGAGCCAGCTTCCAGCAGCAGCGAGCGGCATTCGTCGATATCGTCGGCGCTGCGCGGAAAACTCATCGCAACGAAATCGGCTTCCAGTTGCGCCGCCGTCTTGATGTCCTGCTTGTCTTTGTCGGTGATGGCTTTGGCCGACAAGCCGCCGCCCTGACGGTTGATGCCTTTGTTGTTCGACAGCGCGCCACCGGCGACCACCGTGGTGTCGATGCGGGCGCCGTTGACGCTGTCCACCTTTAAGACGATGCGGCCATCATCGAGCAGCAGAATATCGCCGCTGCGGACATCACCGGGTAATTCCTTGTAATCGATACCGACTTGGGTATCGTCACCGTCTTCCTTGCCGAGGCCGGCATCCAGGGCAAAACTCGCGCCTTCAACCAGCGTCACCGATTTGTTCTTGAACCGCGAAACGCGAATCTTCGGCCCTTGCAAATCCACCAGAATCGCGACGAAGCGTTTGGCTTCATCGGCCAGTCGGCGCACCAGATCCACCCGCTTGGCGTGATCCTCAATCGAACCGTGCGACATGTTCATTCGCACCACGTCGACGCCGGCGCGGATCATTTCGCGCAGAACGTCTTCACTGGTGCTGGCAGGGCCAAGGGTGGCGATGATTTTGGTACGGCGTGCGGCAGGGTGGGACATGGTGTGAAAGTCGCTCTTGTTGTTCGCAATGGTGTGGGCCCGAGCCGCTGTTCAAGCGCGGTCATCGGCACACGAAGTGGCGGCAAGCATAGCGGCTGGCTGGTGCGGACAACAATGCGCAAGCGCCGGATTCGTCATGACAATCGTATGCAATGACGAGAGCGCGCTGGCGTGGCGGCAATTGTCAGCGCGGCACGCGACGCGGCGCTGACAACTGGTCCGCTGTGTTGGGTGATGCGCTTATTTGTGCAATTCGACGCAGGCGTGCAGCGTGTTCTGCAGCAGCGTTGCCACTGTCATCGGGCCGACGCCGCCCGGTACCGGCGTGATCCAGCCCGCCCGCTCTACGGCCGTGGCAAATTCGACGTCGCCGCACAGCTTGCCGTTGTCGAGGCGGTTGATGCCGACGTCGATAACGATGGCGCCCGGTTTGATCCATTCTCCTTTGACGAAGTTGGGCCGACCAACGCCAACCACCACCAGATCCGCGCGGCCGACTTCTTCGGCCAGATTCTGGGTCTTGCTGTTGCAAACGGTGACCGTACAGTCGGCCAGCAGCAATTCCAGCAGCATCGGCCGGCCGACGATATTGGAGGCGCCGACCACGCAGGCTTTCAGTCCGCGCAGGTTGACGCCGGTTTCGCGGATCAGCGTCATGCAGCCATAAGGCGTGCACGGGCGCAGCAGCGGCCGCTTTTGCGCCAGCCGGCCAAAGTTGTAGGGGTGGAAGCCGTCAACGTCTTTGTCGGGGCGAATGCGCTCGACCACGGTGTCGGCGTCGATCTGGGCCGGCAGCGGCAGCTGGACCAGAATGCCATCGACGGTCGGGTCGGCATTGAGTTTGTCGATCAGGGCAAGCAGCTCGGTTTGCGGCGTGTCGATGGCGAGGTTGTACTCGAACGAGACAAAGCCGGCTTCTTTGCAGCGTTTGCGCTTGGCGCCGACGTAGACTTGCGAAGCCGGGTTGTCACCGACCAGCACGACGGCCAGTCCGGGGGCCCGTTCACCATGGGCCAGGCGGGCACTGACTTGTTCGGTGATGGTCTGTTGCAGGCGGTCGGCGACGGCTTTGCCGTCTATCAGTTTGGCGGTCATGGGCGATGGGGAGCGGCAAAAAAGGGCGGCCATTGTCGCAATTTTGGCCAAGTTTCCCAAGCGGCAAAGCCGCATTCCGCGGCGGTTCCGGCAAATTGACGGGGGCAGGTCACGCCTGTATCATGCCGCGCTCGCCGAACACGGCGTGGTAAAAATCGCGACGATTTTCGGGGAATAGCGCAGCTTGGTAGCGCACCTGTTTTGGGTACAGGGGGTCGTGGGTTCGAATCCCTCTTCCCCGACCATTATCGCGGTAGTCAGCAGCCGTTACGGCGCTGACAGCCAGCATTTCCGGGCATTCAGGACGACTGAACGTCCGGAACGGTAGTAAAAGGTGTCGAACCGTCCGTTTTGCGCTCGTAGCTCAGTTGGATAGAGCATCGGCCTTCTAAGCCGAGGGTCGCAGGTTCGACTCCTGCCGGGCGCGCCACTTCGCGTGGCTCGGCATGTAACGGTAAGCCGTTCCGTTACAAGCAGTTCTGTAACAAGCAGTTCTGTAATAAGTAGTAGTGCAGTACAAGCCGTACCGTTTGATGGTGGGTGTAGCTCAGTTGGTAGAGCCCCGGATTGTGATTCCGGTTGTCGTGGGTTCAAGTCCCATCACTCACCCCAGTTTCCGAAGATTGGTCCTCGGGCCGGTTTTCCGGGTCGTTAGCTCAGTTGGTAGAGCAGCGGACTCTTAATCCGTAGGTCGAGTGTTCGAGCCACTCACGACCCACCAAAATTAAGAAACCTGACCGTGATCCTGCGGTCAGGGGCAGTACATGCCATCCCATATCCGGTCCCGTGGCGTTTCTGGCCCATGACCGCCAGCAGCGCACAGGTCCGGAAGTGTCGGGTCGCAGCGAAAGTGGCGAAATTGGTAGACGCACTGGATTTAGGTTCCAGCGCCGCAAGGCGTGAGAGTTCGAGTCTCTCCTTTCGCACCATTTTGTGTTGAATACCAAAAGTCTTCTGCATCGCGGCTGCTTCGGCGTTGTGATCAGAGCAACAGCCGGCCCTCGTCCGGCCGTTGGTATTTGTGGTTTTTTTCGCCGTGTGTTGCCGAACAAATTTGGTCCAAGCCAGATCGATGCAACGCACGGGTTCTGAACACTGCGGTCGACCGGGTCGATCGCTGAACGGGGAGTAATACCATGCAAGTTTCCGTGGAAGTACTGAACGGGCTCGAGCGCCGCGTCACCATCGGTGTGCCGGCAGAGTCGATCGAGTCGGAAATCAGCAAGCGCCTGCAACAGCTGTCGCGCAGCCAGCGCCTGCCGGGTTTCCGTCCGGGCAAGCTGCCGATGAACGTGGTCAACCAGCGTTGGGGCGATACCGTGCGTCGCGAAGTCTGGGGCGACACCATGCAGCGGTCGTTCTATGAAGCCGTGATGAAGGAAAAGCTGAATCCGGCTGGCAATCCGCGCATCGAGCCGAAAAAGCTGGAAGCCGGCAAAGATGTCGAATTCGTCGCCACCTTTGAAGTCTACCCGGAGTTCACTGTTGCCGGTCTGGACAAAATCGCGGTGGAAAAACCGATCGCCGATGTCACCGACGCTGACGTCGAGACCATGCTGGAAACGCTGCGCAAGCAACGGTCAAGCTGGGCTGTCGTTGAGCGCGCCGCGAAAGACGGCGACCAAGTGACGATCGATTTCGTTGGTACCGTTGATGGCCAGGCCTTTGAAGGCGGCAGCGCCAACGGCGTCAAGGTTGTGATCGGTTCCAACAGCATGATCCCGGGCTTTGAAGAAGGCCTGGTTGGCGCCAAGGCTGGCGGCAGCGTCGAACTGAACGTGACCTTCCCCGAAGATTATGGCAATGCCGATCTGGCCGGCAAAGCCGCGGTGTTCAAAGTCACCGTCGGCAGCATTTCCGAGCAGAAATTGCCGGAACTGGATGACGCCTTTGTGGCGCTGTTCGGCCTGAGCTCAGGCGGTGTCGATGCGCTGAAAGTCGAGGTGCGCAAGAACATGACCCGCGAACTGCGGCAAGTGATCAAGAACAAGATCAAAGCCCAGGTCATGGACGGTCTGGTCAAGGAAAACAGCATCAGCCTGCCGACCGCGCTGGTGGATCAGGAAATCGAGCGGCTGCGTCAGCAAGCCAACCGCGAACTCGGCATGGCTACCCGCAAGAAAGATTTGCCGGAGCTGCCGGCGTCGCTGTTCTCGGATCAAGCCAAGCGTCGGGTCAGCCTGGGCCTGATTGTTGGCGAAGTGATTCGTGCCAACAAAATCGAGGCGGATGGCAATCGCGTTCGCACCGCAGTCGAAGACATCGCGTCGGCCTATGAAACGCCGTCCGAAGTCGTCAACTGGTATTACGCCAACAAGCGTGAACTGGCCCAGATGGAAGCGCTGGTGCTCGAAGATCAAGTGGTTGACTTCGTGCTGGCCAAAGCCCAAGTCACTGAAAAGCAAGTCTCTTTTGACGAGTTGATGAACAAGCGCCAGTAATCACTGGGCTTTTCATATGCATAAGAACCCCGGCTGCTGGTGACGGCATCCGGGGTTCGCTATCATGGCCTTTAATGTTTGGGGTTCGGCACCATTATCGAGGGCGTCGACCATCGACCTATTCGGTCGACCAGCTCCGCCGCTAGCGGAGCGGCTGACCACAACAAGGAATGCTCATGATTCGCAACGGTATGTCGCAATTGCCCCCTGAAATCGCCCAGCTGGTCCCGATGGTTGTCGAACAGACCGCCCGCGGTGAGCGTGCTTTCGACATTTATTCCCGGTTGCTGAAAGAGCGGATCATTTTTCTGACCGGCCCGGTCGAAGATCACATGGCCAATCTGGTGGTGGCACAGCTCCTGTTCCTTGAAGCGGAAAACCCGGACAAGGACATCAGCCTGTACATCAATTCGCCGGGCGGCGTCATCACGGCCGGCATGTCGATTTACGACACCATGCAGTTCATCAAGCCGGATGTCTCGACCCTGTGTATTGGCCAGGCCTGTTCGATGGGCGCGTTCCTGCTGGCTGGCGGCGCCAAGGGCAAGCGGCACTGTCTGCCGAACGCCCGGGTCATGATTCACCAGCCGTCCGGTGGCGCTCAGGGTCAGGCGACTGACATTGAAATTCACGCCCGGGAAATCCTGAAAATGCGGGAGAATCTGAATCAGCTGATGGCCGAACACACTGGTCGTTCATTGGCGGAAATCCAGCGCGATACCGAACGCGACTACTTTATGAGCGCTGAAGAGGCACTGGAGTACGGTTTGGTGGATTCGGTGCTGAACAAGCGCTGATACCGGCTTCATGTGGCCGGCTCGCCAAGGGCCGGGCCACGGCCGACGGCGGGTTCACAGGCGTCTGGTCCACAGATGCCTGGTCCAATGGTGTCGGGCCCACAGGTGTCTGGTTCACAGGTTTATAAGCTGCTCCGAGCAGGAAACTGCTCAGGCGGGCTAGAATCCAATTATCAGGACGCGCCTCCCGAGCGCGTCCGCCGGATTAGAGGTAGCTATGGCTGAGAAGCGTTCTGGCGGCAAGGATGAAGGCGGCAAGTTGCTGTATTGCTCCTTCTGCGGCAAGAGCCAGCACGAAGTCCGCAAACTGATTGCGGGCCCGTCAGTTTTTATTTGCGACGAGTGCGTCGAGCTGTGCAACGACATCATCCGGGAAGAGGTGCAGGACACGACCTCGAGCTCGGACAAGCCGCGCTTGCCGTCACCGAAAGAAATCAAGAAGACCCTCGACGAATACGTCATCGGCCAGCCGCATGCCAAGAAGGTGCTCGCCGTTGCCGTGTACAACCACTACAAGCGTCTGCAAGGTGGTGGTCACAAGAAAGACGAGGTTGAACTTGGCAAGAGCAACATCTTGCTGGTTGGCCCGACCGGCTCCGGCAAGACGCTGCTGGCCGAAACGCTGGCGCGCTTGCTCAACGTGCCGTTCACCATTGCCGATGCCACCACGCTGACCGAAGCCGGTTACGTTGGTGAAGATGTCGAGAACATTATTCAGAAACTGCTGCAGAAATGCGATTACGACATCGAGAAGGCGCAGCAGGGCATTGTCTACATCGATGAAATCGACAAGATTTCCCGCAAGTCGGAAAACCCGTCGATTACCCGCGATGTGTCCGGTGAAGGCGTTCAGCAGGCGCTGCTGAAACTGATCGAAGGCACGGTGGCTTCGGTGCCGCCGCAAGGTGGTCGCAAGCATCCGCAGCAGGAATTCCTGCAGGTCGACACCAAGA
Organism: Permianibacter fluminis; assembly: GCF_013179735.1. NCBI lineage: Bacteria > Pseudomonadati > Pseudomonadota > Gammaproteobacteria > Pseudomonadales > Pseudomonadaceae > Permianibacter > Permianibacter fluminis. The sequence continues at coordinate 379,786 of NZ_JABMEG010000002.1, forward strand.
ACATTCTGTTCATCTGCGGCGGCGCGTTTGCCGGCTTGGACAAGGTGATTCGGGATCGCTCCGAAAAAGGCGGCATCGGCTTTGGTGCCGAAGTGCGCAGCAAGGACGACAAGAAGAACGTTGGCGAAGTGCTGAAAGCGGTCGAACCGGATGACTTGATCAAGTTTGGTTTGATTCCGGAGTTCGTCGGTCGCTTGCCGATTGTCGCGACGCTGGAAGAGCTCGATGAGCCAGCCCTGATCAAGATTCTGACTGAGCCGAAGAACGCGCTGGTCAAGCAATACCAGAAACTGTTCGACATGGAAGGCGTGCAGCTGGAGTTCCGCGAAGAAGCGCTGGGTTCGGTGGCCCGTCAGGCGATGGCGCGCAAAACCGGTGCCCGCGGCCTGCGTTCGATTCTGGAAGGCACCTTGCTCGACACCATGTTTGATCTGCCGAGCCTGGAAAACGTCTCCAAGGTGGTCATTGATTCGGCGGTCATTGCTGGCGACAGCAAGCCCAAGCTGATTTACAACAATGACAGCCTGCCAAAGGCCGCTTCCGACCAATAAGCTCGCTTTTTAAACAGCGCGGCATATTTACGGTCAGATGTAAGCTCATACTCAAGGCATGGCGTCATGGCTTCAAAGCGCCCGACCGGGGGTCTTCCCGGTCGGGCGTTTGTCCATTTGAGCGCAACGCATCGCGTTGCCGTATAAGGATCTGGCCAAATCGTTCTTGGCCGGGGCGCAATTAGTCCGTATTTACCGTTGAAGGCCATAAAAGCGGCCCCATATACTCGTCACCTGTAGTTAAGTTCAAGGCCGATCTGGCACCCCGCCACGTCGGTTTTCCTGCCCGGAAGCCCAGATGACCGCCAGCAATGAAGTGTTAGAACTGCCAGTCCTGCCTCTGCGCGATGTGGTGGTGTTCCCGCATATGGTGATCCCGCTGTTTGTCGGCCGGGAGAAATCGGTGCAGGCGCTTGAAAGCGCCATGAAGAGCGACAAGCAGATTCTGCTGGTCGCACAGCGCGAAGCCGCGGTCGATTCGCCGGCGGCGAAAGACGTTTACCTGACCGGCTGTGTCGCCACCATTTTGCAGATGCTCAAATTGCCGGATGGGAACGTCAAGGTGCTGGTCGAAGGCGTTCAGCGCGCCCGCGTGCTGCGCTACGTCGATGGCGCCGACATGCTGTCGGCCGAAGCCGAGTACCTGAGCCCGGATCAGCCGAACCCGAAAGAAGAAGAAGCACTGATGCGCTCCACCATCGGCATCTTCGAAAATTACGTCAAGACCGGTCGCAAAGTGCCGCAGGAAATCGTGCAGGCGGTATCGAGCCTGGAAGAGCCGGCCCGACTGGCTGACACCATTGCTGCCCACTTGGCGCTGAAAGTCGCCGACAAGCAAAAAATCCTGGAAATCGATCGGGTCAGCGAGCGGCTTGAGCACTTGATGGCCTTGATGGAAGGCGAAATCGAGCTGATGAATGTCGAGAAGCGCATTCGCGGCCGGGTCAAGCGCCAGATGGAAAAGTCGCAGCGCGAGTACTACCTGAATGAGCAGATGAAAGCCATTCAGAAAGAACTTGGCGACATGGACGATGGCCAGAACGAATTCGAAGAACTCGAGAAAAAGATCGACAAGGCCGGTATGAGCAAAGAAGCGCGTGCCAAGGCCGATGCCGAACTGAAAAAACTCAAGATGATGTCACCGATGTCGGCCGAGGCGACCGTGGTTCGCGGTTACCTCGAATGGATGTTGCAGGTGCCATGGAAAAAACGCAGCAAGGTCTCGCACGATCTGGTGCGGGCGCAGAAAATCCTCGACGAGGATCACTACGGTCTGGAAGACATCAAGGAGCGCATCCTTGAGTATCTTGCCGTGCAACAGCGGGTCAAGAAAGTCAAAGGTCCGGTGCTCTGCTTGGTCGGCCCGCCGGGTGTCGGCAAGACCTCGCTCGGTCAGTCGATTGCGCGCGCCACCGGTCGCGAGTTCATTCGCGTGGCCTTGGGCGGCGTCCGTGACGAAGCCGAGATCCGCGGTCACCGCCGGACCTATATCGGTTCGATGCCGGGCCGGGTCATTCAGAAACTGGCCAAGGTTGGAGTCCGCAATCCGCTGTTCCTGCTCGATGAAATCGACAAGATGGCGATGGATTTTCGTGGTGACCCGGCGTCGGCCTTGCTGGAAGTGCTGGACCCGGAACAGAACCACACCTTCAATGATCATTACCTCGAGGTGGATTTCGATCTGTCCGAGATCATGTTCATCTGCACCGCCAACTCGATGAAAATTCCGGCGCCGCTGCTGGATCGGATGGAAGTCATCCGTATTCCGGGCTACACCGAGGACGAGAAGGTCAATATTGCCGAGCGTTACCTGCTGGCCAAGCAGCGCGATGCGGTCGGCATGAAAGCTGAAGAGTTTGATCTGTCCACGTCGGCGATACGCGACATCATCCGCTTCTACACGCGTGAAGCGGGCGTGCGTAACTTGGAGCGGGAAATCGCCAAGATCTGCCGCAAGGTGGCCAAGCAACTGATCCTGAAGCCGGGCAAAGGCAAGCTGACGGTTAGCGAAAAGCAGCTGGAAAAATACCTCGGCGTGGCTCGTTTTGATTACGGCAAGGCTGGCGAGAAAGATCGAATCGGCGAAGTCACCGGTTTGGCCTGGACCGAAGTTGGCGGCGAACTGCTGTCAATTGAAGCCGTAACCGTCACCGGCAAGGGCAAAACCACATTCACTGGTTCGCTTGGCGATGTCATGCAGGAATCGATCAAGGCCGCGATGACCGTCGTTCGCAGCCGCGCCGATGTGCTGGGGATTGCGCCGGACTTTTACGAGAAGTTCGATGTCCATGTCCACGTGCCGGAAGGCGCTACGCCAAAAGATGGTCCGTCGGCCGGTATTGCCATGTGCACGGCGCTGGTCTCCAGTCTGACCGGTATTCCGGTCAAGGCTGACGTTGCAATGACCGGTGAAATTACCCTGCGCGGCGAGGTATTGCCGATTGGTGGTCTGAAGGAAAAGCTGCTGGCGGCACACCGCGGTGGCATCAAGACAGTGGTCATTCCAAAAGACAACCGTCGCGATCTCAAGGACATACCGAAGCAAGTGTTGAAAGAGCTCGAAGTTCATTGCGTGCAGTGGATTGACGAAGTCTTGACGCTGGCGCTGACGCGGCAACCGGAACCGCGCGTTGCCGTGACCGAAGCGGCAGCAGCAAACAAGGATGCCGCTGCAACCGGTGAGATTCAGGCGCACTAAGTTGTGCGTTGGGTTCAGTTACAGAAACGCCTTCCGAGTTTGAACGTCACGACGCACCGCAACAGCGCTAGCTGTTGCGGTGCGTATTGTTTTTATACCGATTCAGTGCCGATTTTTTCACCAGTGTCACAGCCTTCCGGGTTATTGCTTGACACTGATTTTGGCCAGTTGGTATAAATGCGCCCCCGCAGCGGGCGGCGTGCAGCTCTTGGCTTCAAGAACACGCAGTTTTTCATGACAGGCCAAAACTTGCCCAGTCTGACAACGACACTAGCACCACGCAGATTCAAGAACGCACCCAGACCCGGAACCCGTCCGGCTTTGAGGTTTGCAAGGGGAACGCATGAACAAGACTGAACTGATTGACGCCATCGCCGTTGGCGCCGATATCTCCAAAGCCTCCGCCGCTCGTGCGTTGGACGCCATGCTCGACGCCGTGACCGATGCCCTGCGCAAAGGTGATCAGGTCGCGCTGGTCGGCTTCGGTACCTATGTCGTCAAAGAGCGGGCAGCTCGCACCGGCCGTAATCCGCAAACCGGCGCCGAAATCAACATCGCTGCTGCCAAAGTGCCGGGTTTCAAGCCGGGCAAAGCACTGAAAGACGCTGTCAACGAGTAAATCGTAGCGTTGTGATGTTTTGACCTGACGCAAGTCAGGACTTCTGCCACAGGCATGACCGGTTCGCCGCGTTATGCCGGGGCAGGAGATGCAGTAACCGACCGACCGAGATTTGGGCGTTTAGCTCAGCTGGTAGAGCATCTCCGTCACATGGAGGGGGTCGGGGGTTCGAGTCCCTCAACGCCCACCAAATCTCGCTGTCGTTATGGCTCAAGCCATGACTTCAGCCGGTCCGGTCTGTCATTTCACAGGTATGCCATGCCGCTGCCCGGAAATGTCGTTCGTATCTGGAGCGGTAGTTCAGTTGGTTAGAATACCGGCCTGTCACGCCGGGGGTCGCGGGTTCAAGTCCCGTCCGCTCCGCCAACCTCCTTAAGTTGTCCCAGCCGTCTTCGTTTTCACTACCCCTTCGCTTGTTTGATGAACCTGACTGGCCGATGGCCTTCGTTGGGCGGCTATTGGTCGCTTTGTCGGCTGCGGCCCGAGCCTCCGGCAAAACAGGACGAAAGTTGCCCGTTTGAGCCGCGCAGCCACGGCCTTGTCACGGTGCCGATATCGGCGGTTTTGCTTTAAATCCCCGGGCCTTTGCGCCACAATGCGGCGCTTGTCGCGGCTGGCACGTCGGCCCGATGCTTTGCCGTCAGTTGCAAAACTGGCTTGTAACAACAAGAGAGAACTCCACTCATGATGGATCGATTCCGCGAGGGCCTCGGTGGCCCACTCGCCTGGGCGTTTCTGGTCGTTGTCGTTATCAGTTTCGTGTTTTCCGGGGTCAGCAATTTTCTGGTGTCGTCTGACGGCGACAAATTGGCTGAAGTCGGTGGCGCCAAAATCGGTCGCGCTGAGTTTGATCAGGCCTATCAAAGTGCCCGTGCGCGTTACGGCGAGATGTATGGCCAGCTTTTCAACACCGAAGAAAAAGAACAGGACTTTCGCCGCAATGTGCTGGACCAGCTGATCACCCAGAAAGCGCTGGCGCAATCGCTGGACAAGCTGAATTTCCGGATCAGCAAGAATCGTCTCAAAGATCAGATTCAGTCGATGGCGGCGTTCCAGACTGACGGCAAATACGACGAGACCAAAGCCAAGATGTTGCTGGCGCAAAATGGCTATACGCCGGAGCGTTTCAGCAGCCAAATGGAAAAAGACATGGTCGCCACGCAAATGCTGCGTGGTTTGGCCGACACGGCCTTTTCGCTGAACAGCGAAACCGAGCGTTTCTATCAGCTGGAAAATGAAAGCCTGAGCGGTCGTTTCGCCCGGGTGCCGGTAACCGCTTTTGCGCCGACCGAAGCACCGGCCGATGCCGAGATCGACGCCTATTACAACGGCCATACCGGCGACTTTGCGGTGCCGGAAAAACTCGACCTGCAATACCTTGAGCTAAATGCGAGCGATCTGGCGGGCCTGGTTACGGTGGCCGATGCCGATCTCGAAAGCTATTACCAGGAACACAAGAGTGAGTTCAGCCGTGCTGAGCGACGCAAGCTGGCTCACATTCTGTTCACAGTGCCGGAAGGCGCCGATGCGGCCGCTGAAGCGGCGGTTCGCAGCCAGGCAGAAGCCGTGCTGACGAAAGCGCAGTCCGGTGAGGATTTCGCAGCGCTGGCCAAAGCCAATTCGGCCGACGAAATCAGCAAGAATCAAGGCGGTGAACTGGGCGTGATGGAAAAGGGCGCAATGGATCCGGCGTTTGATGATGCCGCTTTTGCCCTGACCACCGCGCAGCCGGTGTCCAGTCTGGTTCGTACCTCATTCGGTTTCCACATCATCAAATTGCTGGGTATCGAAGGCGGTGAGCAGCAGACGCTGGACAGCGTCCGCGAGCAAGTCCGGACCGCGGTGCATAACCAGAAAGTGGCCGATCTCTTTGCCGAAAAAGAGCAAGCCATGAATGAAAAGGGTTTTGAAGCATCCGACAGCCTCGATGAAGCGGCTGCCGCCACCGGTTTGACCGTGAAAGAAACCGGCATGTTCGAGCGCAGTGCGCCTACCGGTATCGCGGCTCAACATGCGGTGATCGAAGCGGCCGTCAGCGACGATGTGCTGAACCAGCGCCGCAACAGCGCGCTGATCAGCCTTGGCGATCAGCATTCGGTGATGATCCGGGTTAAAGATTATCAAGCGGCCAGCACCAAACCGCTGGCTGATGTGCGCAACCAAATCGTTGCCGTGCTGAACGAGCAACGGGCCAAAGCAGCGGCGAAAGCCTTTGGTGATGAGTTGCTGGCCAAGCTGAAAGCGGGTGAAGAAGTCGGCACCCTGCTGGCCGAAAAAAATGCCAACTGGCAGGGTTTCGAGGCGGTCACCCGTTCGGCGGCGTCACCGGATCCGATCGTTCGCGAGCAATTGTTCAAACTGCCGCGACCGGCTGACAAACCCTCGCTTGCCGGTATCAGTCTGGCTGGTGGTGATTTCCTGTTGGCCGAGCTGCAAAAAGCCAGCTTGCCGGCCCTTGATGGCCTTGATGCGGCCAAGCGCACCCAGTATCAGGAACGGCTCAGCCGCGCCGCTGGCGAAGCTGAGTACATGGCCTATATCAAATGGCTTAAAGCCAATGTCGACATCGACTATTTCGACAGCAAGCTGAAAGCGCCGGACGCAACAAATTAAGCGCGAACGCGCTGCAAAAAAAAAGGACCGCAATGCGGTCCTTTTTTTCAGCCAATGATGACCAAAGCACGCCGCATGACCTTTGTCGGGGCCGTTGGGGTGCCGTGATAGCGTGTCTCCGTGTTGGCGCAGAAGAGTCACCGGTGATGGCTTGCTGACGGATTTTGGGCCGAGCTTTCGGCAAACAAGAAGAGCAGCCAAACCAAGCGAGCCACCAAAGAAAAAGGCGAGCCGAGGCTCGCCTTTATTCTTGCTGGCCTGCGCTTATTCTGCAGATTCCAGTTCCGGCATGCTGATGAAGTGATAGCCGTTGTCGACATGCACCACTTCGCCGGTCACGGCGGCGGACAAATCCGAGCACAGGAAGGCGGTAACGTTACCGACGTCTTCGATGGTGACGTTGCGGCGCAGCGGACAAACCTTCTCGTAGTAGGACAGCATCTTGCGGAAGTTTTTCACGCCCGATGCGGCCAAGGTGCGGATCGGGCCGGCCGACACCGCATTGACGCGAATGCCGCGCGGGCCAAGGCTGGCGGCCATGTAACGGACGTTGGCTTCGAGGCTGGCCTTGGCCACGCCCATGACGTTGTAGTTCGGCAGCGCGCGTTCGGCACCAAGGTAGGTCATGGTGACCATCGAGCCGTTCGGCCGCATCATGTCACGGGCGACTTTGGCAACAGCGGCAAAGCTGTACGAGCTGATGTCGTGGGCAATGCGGAAACCTTCGCGGTTGACGCAATCCAGGTAATCGCCTTCGAGCTGGCCGTTCGGCGCATAGGCGACCGAGTGCACCAGCACATCAAAACCATCCCAATGCTTTTTCAGGTTGGTGAAAAACTCGGTGATGCTTTCATCAGTCGCGACATCACACTGATAGGAAATGCTGGAACCGAATTCTTTGGCGAAGTCATCGACCCGGCCTTTCAGCTTGTCATTCTGGTAACTGAACGCAAGTTCGGCGCCTTCACGGCGCATCGCTTCGGCAATGCCGTAAGCAATGGAACGATCACTGGCAAGGCCGATAATCAGCGCGCGTTTGCCGGCAAGAAAACCCATGACGAAATCCTCAGGATGCAAGGGAAGCACGCAGTGTAACACAGCACCTGGCGCGACCCTTTTCCTGACTGGTCCGAACAGGTTATGCGAGCCTTTGCCGCGCCGCCGGTTTCAGAACGATCGGGCAGCTGGCCGCGCGTTACAGCGCGCCGGTCTTGTGGCAGCTGACCAGCTGTTGATCGAGCCAGCGTGGGGTCGGGCGCTCGCGCCGGCAGCGTTCATCCGCGTGCGGGCAGCGGCGGGCAAACGGGCAACCGATGCCAGCGTCGACGCTGGTGGCAAGTTCACCGCGCAGCGGTGTGACCGGCACCTGCAAGGCCCGCTGCACGACCGGGCTGCTGGCTATCAGGGCGCGGGTATAGGGATGTTGTGGGTGGCGGAAAATGGCCGTGGTTGGCCCGAGCTCCATCACTTCGCCGGCGTACAGCACCAGCACCTGATCGCTGATGGTTTTAACCACGCCCAAGTCGTGCGAGATGAACACGAACGACAGGTTGCGAGCTTCTTGCAGATCCATCAGCAGGTTCAGAATTTGCGCCTGCACCGAGGCATCGAGCGTCGACACCGGCTCATCGGCAATGATGAGTTTGGGTTGCAGCAAAATTGCGCGGGCGATGGCAACCCGCTGACGCTGGCCGCCGGAAAACTGGTGCGGGTAGTGGTGGCGGTGGTCAGCGGGCAAACCGACGCTGGCCAAGGCTTCGTGAATGCGTTCCTGACGCTGACGTGGTCCGAGCTGGGCCAGATGCTGTAAGGCCTGATCGAGCTGGGCGCCGACGGTGACCCGTGGGTTCAATGAGGCAGACGGATTCTGGAACACCATCCGGATATCGCGGCGTAGTTGTCGCAGCGCGTCGTCTTGGCGGCCAACGATGCTGCTGCCATTGAGCAGAATGTCGCCAACGCTGGGTGTTTCCAGTCCGACGAGCTGGCGCGCCAGCGTGGATTTGCCGGAGCCGGACTCGCCGACCACCGCGATGGTCTGGCCGCTCTCCAAGGTGAATGACACGTCGCGCAGCGTGGTTTGCCAAAGCGGTGCGCGCAGCAGGCCGCGGCTGATCGGATAGCGCTTGCCGAGTTCGGTCACCGTCAACAGGCGCGCGGTCATCGCTTGTTCCCCGGTTTGTTGGCGTCCGACGCGTCGTGACTGGCGCCGAGCGGGAACAGGCAGCGGTAACGGTGCTGGGCGTCATCGGACATCGGTACGCTGTGCACACATTCGCGCGCGGCGCGTGGGCAGCGAGGCCCAAAATAGCAACCGACCGGCAGGTTCAGCATGCTTGGCTTGGCGCCGCGCAAAGCCACCAGTCGGCGATGCGGCTGATCGAGTTTGGGCAGACTGTCGAGCAGTGAGTGAGTGTACGGATGCAGCGGTTGCAGAAACACATCGTCGGCATCGCCGCTTTCGACCACCTGACCGCAATACATCACGGTGATGCGCTGGACGTTGCGGGCGAGCAGGGCAATGTCGTGGGTGATCAGCAGCAGACCCATGCCGCGTTCAGCGTTGAGTTTCAGCAGCAGTTCGAGCAGCTGCGCCTGAATGGTGACGTCGAGCCCGGTGGTCGGCTCATCGGCAATGAGCAGCGCCGGTTCGCAGGCCAGCGCTAGCGCGATCATTGCGCGCTGGTTCATGCCGATGGAAAACTGGTGCGGATAACTGGCCAGTGCCGGCGCAATATTGTGAATGCCGACTTGATGCAGCAAATCGGCCGCGCGTTCGCGCCGTTCGGCCCGGCCGCCACCGTGGTGCAGCTTGATGACTTCATCGAGCTGGGCGCCGATGGTGAAACTCGGATTCAAACTGGACTGGGCATCCTGAAAAATCACCGACGCGTATTTGGCTTGCCAGCGCCGGCGTTCACCGGCGGAAACGCGCAGCAAATCCTTGTCGTTCAGACTCAGGTGATCGCAACGCCAGCGGGTCGCGACCGGATCGAGCAGGCCGAGCACGGCCAGCGCTGCCAAACTTTTTCCCGAGCCGGATTCACCGACCAAGCCATGCACTTCGCCCGGCGCCATTTGCAGCGAGAAGTTGTCCACCACCCGGATATCGCCATACAAGCCCGGAAATTCAATGGACAGATTTTCCACCCTGAGCAGACTCATGGATTGGCTCCGCGTGGATTGACGGCGTCACGCAAGGCATCGCCAACCAGATTGGCGCACAACACGGTCAGCAAAATGGCCAGCCCCGGCAGCGTGACCGTCCACGGCGCGACCTGAATGAAATCGTGTGCCGAGGCCAGCAGATTGCCCCATTCCGGAATCGGCGCGGCTGCGCCAAGGCCAAGAAAGCCGAGCGCGGCAATGTCGAGCACCGCAGTGGAAAAAGCCAGCGTGATGCGAACGACAATGGGCGCCGCGATATTCGGCAACAGCGTTTGCAGGTACAGCGAGGTGGCGCCGGCACCGTCGAGTTTGGCAGCGGCGACGTAATCCTTGCCGAGCTCTTCGTGCAGACCGTCATGACTGGCGCGGAAGAAATGCGGCACCAGCGCCACGGCGACCGCGATGACGCTGACGGTCATGCCGCTGCCGAGCACCAGCGCCAGCAGAATGGCCAGCAGCAGCGATGGAAAGGCCAGCAGCACATCCATCAGTCGTTTCAGCAACAGCTCGACCAATCCGCGTGACAACGCGGCAATCGAACCCAGCACCACGCCAATGGCCAGTGCCAGCAACATCGCCAGTGTTGCCGAGCCCATGGTCAGACGCGCGCCGTGCAGCAGGCGCGACAACATGTCACGGCCCAGATCGTCGGTGCCGAGTGGATGCGCCGAGACGCCGCCCGGTTGCCACATCGGCGGCAGCAATTGAGCGTGTGGATCGGCCAGCACCGGGTTGAACGGGCTGAGTGCCTGACCAAGCAGGGCAAACAGCAAAATCACCGCCAGCCCAAACAACGCCGGCAATGCGGCGGGATGGGCCGCGAACCGTTGCAGCAAACGCGTGTTCATCGATGGCCTCCACTGCGTTGCAACGGATTGAGCCAGAGACTGAACAGATCCATGACAAAGTTGATCACGACCAGCACCAGGGCCAGCAACAGACCGCCGGCTTGCACGCTGGCGTAATCGCCACGGGCCAGCGCATCGAGTAACCATTTGCCGACACCGGGCCAGGTGAAAATGGATTCGATCAACATCAGGCCGGTTATCAGTGTCGAAAATTGCAAAGTCAGCACCGCCAATACCGGTTGACTGGCATTGCGCAGGGCATGCACCCAGACAAGCCGCCACTCCGGAATGCCCTGGCCGCGCGCCATTCGAATGTAATCGGTTGCCAGCGCCTCGGTCATGGCGGTGCGGGTGACCCGGGTGATGATCGCCATCGGCAGCAGCGCCAGCACCAGCGTCGGCAGCACAATGTGATGCAGGGCATCGATGAACGCTTCGAACGCGTAGTCATCGCGAGCGAGCCAGGTATCGATCAAGATAAAACCGGTGCGCGGTTCGACATCAAACAGAAAACTGATGCGGCCGGAGACCGGGGTCCAATCCAGCGTCAGTGAAAACCACAGCACCAGTAATAGGCCCCACCAGAATACCGGCACCGAATAGCCAACCAGCGTGAACGCGCCGACCAGGCGATCAAACCAGTCATTGCGCCGGCGCGCGGCCGCAACGCCGGCCGGAATGCCGACGGCCACCGCCAGTACGATGGCGCTGATCAGCAATTCCAGACTGGCCGGCAGCACACTCAGGAAATTCCGCAAAACGGATTCGCCGGTGCTACTAACACCAAAATTACCGTGCAACACCTGCCACAGGTGTTGTGCGAAGCCGGCGAACGACGCCGGGATGCTGCCTGCGACCTGATGGCTCAACAAGTAGCAGCCCAACACCACACCGAGTGCGGTGATAAGCAACGCCAGTATTTGCCGTCCGAGCAAGGCGATCATGGCCGCCGCTCCGCGCGCTGAAAGTAGACGCCGCCGTTGGCGGCCTGACGCAAGCCAATGATGTTTTGTCGGGCCACCAGATATTGTGCGGAGTGGGCAATGGTCAGCCACGGCGACTGTTCCTTGAACAGCCGCTGCGCTTCGGCATACAAGGCGTCGCGTGCGACAGGATCGCGGTTGGCGCGCGCCTCGGCCAGCAGTTGATCGAAGTGTTCGTTGCACCAGAACGCCCGATTGGAACCGAGATGCACCGCGGCGCACGACAGCAACGGCGTCAGAAAATTGTCCGCGTCGTTCAGATCGCCGCTCCAGCCGAGCAGCACGCTATCGTGTTCGCCGAGTCGCAACCGACGCAGAAAATCGCGCCACTCGTAACTGACAATGCGCACGTTGACACCGATCTGTCGCAAGTCGTCCTGAATCAGTTCGGCCATCTTGCGGGCATTCGGGTTGTAGGGGCGGCTAACCGGCATCGCCCAGACATCGAGCGTGAAGCCGTTTTCGTAGCCCGCTTCCCGCAGCAGCGCGCGCGCCCGCTCCGGATCGTGGCGAAAATCCTGCAGCGCCGGATCGTGACCGGGCACGGTCGGTGGCACCGGACTCTTGGCGACTTCGCCGGCACCGAAATACACCGCATCCAGAATCGCCGAGCGATTGACGGCGTAACTCAAGGCCTGACGGACGCGGGGGTCGTTCAGCGGTGGCCGGCGAGTATTGAATGCCCAGTAACTGACATTGAGGCCGGGCTGGCTGTACAGCTTCAGCTTGCTGTTCTGCCGGATCAGCGACAAGTGCGCTGGCGACGGCTGTGCCATCACATCGCATTCGCCGGCGCGCAGTCGTGACAGCCGCAGACTGGTGTCTGGCGTGATGGCAAACACCAGCCGCTTCATCTTGGCGACGCCAGCGTAGTAATCGGGATGCGCCTCATAACGAATGAACGCACCGGGTTCGTAGCGCACCAGCTGGAACGGCCCGGTGCCAACTGGCAGCTGATCGAGCTGTTCCATTTTTCCTTGCTGCTGCAATTGGTCGGCGTATTCCGCCGAAAGAATGGAGGCAAACTCCATCGACAACATGGTCAGGAAGGTGGCGTTGCGTTCGGTCAGCTGGAATTCCACTTCATCGTCGCTGCGCTTGATGACAGCAGCGAGCAAGCGACTTAGTCCGGAATTTTCGAAGTAGGGATATTCGCCGCCGGAAACTGCGTGATAGGGATGATTGCCAAGCCATTGCCGCTCAATGCTGAACAGCACGTCATCGGCATTAAGAAAGCGGGTCGGGTGGAACCAGGGCGTTTGATGAAAGGCGACGTTGGCGCGCAATTTGAACCGCCAGCGAGTGCCATCGCGCGACACCTTCCAACTTTCGGCCAGCGCCGGCTGTGGCTCATTGGTGTCCGGATCGAGCTCGACCAGCCGATCATAAATTGTGTGAGCACTGGCATCGTAAGCGGTGCCTGACGTGGTGACTTGCGGATTGAAGGTATCCGGACTGCCTTCCGAGCAATAGACCAGGCCGGTAGCCCGCACCGATTGCTCGCCACCGGTGCAAGACGCGAGTAGTACGGTCAAGCCCAAGCTTAAACCCAGGTTCAAACCCAAGCGTGCCAGTGATGATCGCTTCGATCCGGGCGGCCATGATTTAAGAATCGTTGACCCGGAAGTTGTCGACTCAACACGTACTGATCGAACCATCAGCCCTCATCCTTCAGCAGCTGGTATTTTTTCAAATAGCCGCGTAATTGATGATAGGTCAGTCCGAGCAGCTCGGCGGCTTTTTTCTGATTGAACTGGCCTTGCTGCAAGGCTCGCTTTATCAAGCCGATCTCGTGTTGTTCGGTGACCTGTTTGAAGTCCAATGGCAGCGCCGTGCCATCACTCGTGCTCGGCGCCGGGCTGTTGCCGGTCGTCATTGCCGCCGGCGGTGTCAGCCGTGGTCGCCACGGCGAGGTGAATGGATCGAAATCCATTTTGCTGACCATGCGATCCGGCGCGCAGCGATAGACATTGCGCTCGACCACGTTCTTCAGTTCGCGGACATTGCCCGGCCAGCTGTAATCCAGCAACTGCTGCTCAGCCGCTTTGCTGAAGCCGGCAAAATAATCGCGACCGAGCTCCTTGGTCATGGCAACGGCGAAATGCTGGGCGAGTTTCAGAATGTCGTCCGGGCGCACCCGAAGTGGCGGCAAGGTGATGACGTCAAACGCCAGACGGTCCAGCAGGTCGTAGCGGAACCGGCCCTGCTGGGCCAGTGCTGGCAAATCTTCGTTGGTCGCGGCGATCAAACGGACATTGGCCTTGATGGACTGGTTGCCGCCCACCCGTTCGAATTCACCGTACTCGATGACGCGCAGCAGCTTTTCCTGGACCCGGGCCGAGGTGTTGGCCAGTTCATCCAGAAAAAAGCTGCCGCCGTCGGCCAATTCAAAGCGGCCGAGATGGCGCTTGGCGGCGCCGGTAAACGAGCCGGCTTCGTGACCGAACAATTCGGTTTCCAGCAGGTTTTCGTTGATGGCGGCGCAATTGAGTTTGAGGAAGGGCTGATCCCAGCGACGGGACAGATAATGCAGACGCGCCGCCACCAGCTCCTTGCCGGTGCCGCGCTCGCCAATCACCAGCACCGGTTTGGCCAGCGGCGCGACCAGCGAAATGTGTTCCAGCATTTCCAGGAACACGGCTGATTCGCCGATCAGGTTGTGCGCCTGCGCACGCTCCGCCATCGAGGCCTAAGTCCTTGTTGGTCGAATTGGCCAAAGGGTGGCGTGTTATACCGCAGCAGCGAATCACTGGCCAGAGTGAGCAGAAAAAATACTCGGCAAAACAACTTGTTAGCTTTTGGCATGCCAGTTGTATAAGAATTGCTGTTTCGGGGATAGCTGAACCCGGCATTCGGCCAGTTGGGTCGATTGGCGAGATGCCGGATTTGACGAATACGCCTGATCTGGCGTCGGGGTCTGAACCGGCCAAACGCAGGCGCAGACTGGCGCGGCGCATTGAACTCGGCGGTTGCTGGTGTTGATGATCGAAAGCGGTAGCGGTTTCATGAGGAAGGCACAATGGGGATTTTTTCCCGCTTCAGCGACATTGTTGGCAGCAACCTGAACAGTTTGCTCGAGCGGTCCAACGATCCGCAGAAGACCATCCGCCTGATCATTCAGGAGATGGAGGACACCTTGGTCGAGGTGCGAACCACATCGGCGCGGACCATTGCCGAGCGCAAGGAACTCGAGCGCCGGTTGCAGCGCGGTCGCGATGACGTGCTCGACTGGGAACAGAAAGCCGAACTGGCGCTGCGCAAGGGCCGCGAAGATCTGGCCAAGGCCGCACTGATGGAGCGAGCTCGCGTCGAAGACAGCCTGAACGAGTGGCGCCAGCGCTTGCCGCTGTACGACGAAACGCTGACCCGCCTGACCACCGAAATTGGTCAGCTGCAGGACAAACTCGACGATGCCCGCGCTCGCCAGGCGGGCCTGACCACGCGGCATCAGGCGGTCGATTCGCGCTGGAAAATTCGCCGTCAGCTCGATCAGGAGCCGGTGACGCAGGAAAATTTCACCGCTTACGAACGCGAAGTCGACCAGAAAGAAGCGCATCTGGAAGCCCATGATTTGGGCCGTCGCAAAACCCTGGCCGAAGAAATCGAAGAGCTGGCCGCGAAAGATCGCATCGATCAACAGCTGGCCGCGTTGAAAGCGCGCATGGCTGGCGAAACCAAAGAGTCCTGATCCGATCTGCAGATCGCGATCACGGCAGGGCTGGACAACCGCGCGGACGTAACCACCGTCGCGCAAACGAAGGCGTAAGGCGCAAAACGCAATGGAAGAATTTTTCGGAGTCGCTCTGGTCGTGCTGTTCGGCACCCTGTTTGGACTGGTGGTGCCGCTGTGGCTGATCTTGCATTACTGGAGCAAGCGGCGGGCACCGGTTGAACCGAGCTTCGATGAACAGGCGCGGTTGCAGCGGCTGAGCCAGATCGCTGAACGTCTGCAGCAACGGGTCAGTGCGCTGGAGGCCATTCTGGATGCGCAATCTCCCGGCTGGCGCGACAGCCATGCCGATGCGTCGCCCCTGCGGGACACCGGCAACCGAGGTGGTCATGGCCGCTAACCGTCCGCGCGAACTGTATCGCGATCCGGCCCATGGCAAAGTCGCCGGGGTCTGCGCCGGCATTGGCCAGTATTTCGGCTGGCCGGTCTGGCCGATTCGTTTTGCGGTTGTGTTATTGGCAGTGTTCACTCAGGTGTTTCCGCTGGTGGCCGCTTATCTGATTGCCTGGTTCATCCTCGACCCGGTCAGCAAGTTCGATGCCCCGGGGTTGCGCGGTCAGGTCGACGGCTGGGTCATGCAGACCAAGCGGCGCTGGGACGAGGGCAGTACCGAACCGGTTCGGCCGCCGACTGACCGCGAGCCACAGGCGTCAGCTGGCGAAGCCGCGGCGCCGTCTGAGGCACAACAAACTGCCCGGCACCAGCCAACCCGGCCCCAAACCGTCCCAAGCGCGCCCAGCACGCTCGTCGGGCTGGAGTTCTACTTTGGCGAGTTGGAGCGTCAGGTTCAGGCCATGGAGCGCCATGTTACCGAGCCGGCCTTTGTGTTGAGACAGCAGTTCAAGTCACTGTAAACCTACCGATGCCGTGGTGCGCCACGTCCACATTCCCGTGGCGCACGGACGAGCATGCCGGCATTTGCTCGTGGTCAGCGCACTGGGTGCGCCGCCACATCCAAATTTCCGATTAGTTCCTTCCATCTGCTCTGACCAGATGGTCGGCGATCGCACAGCTCGGTCTGCAGCTGCTCATTTAATAGCCGGGAATGGGCAATAAGCACAACAGAACCAACGGCCGATGATTGCCATATTGGTGCGTCGCAGCATTCGATCGCCCAACCCGTTCAATCCGTGCAAGCCTGCATCAGTTCTCAGTTTGCGTTACGGAAGCCCGTCACCGCGACCGAGAAGAGCCCCGAAATTGCCCCTTTCCCGCAGCCGCCTGCCGCTCAATAAATGTGCAGACTACCGCAGGAAAACCGGGATTTTTCGCATTGACACACTTTGTAAAAACCTGTTGACCGTCGAAAACCCTTGTAGTTAGTATCGGCCCCGGACAGATCAGGCCGTGTGGCCTGGACCCGCTTCATTCGCATTGGCGAACCATAACGCCGAGCGCATGTTGCTTAGTGAACCCTCACACACCCAGGGAGAACGACATTGAGTACTCTACGTAATAATCCGCTGGCCAAAGCGATTCGCTTTGCGCTCATCGGTGGTGCTGCTGTTGCCGCCATCAGCCCGGTTTTCGCGGCTGACGAAGAAGGCAAAGAAGACGAGCAGCGTATTGAAGTGACCGGTTCGCGCATCAAGCGTTCCGATGTCGAAGGCGCTCTGCCGGTTACTGTTATCGACCGCGAAGCGATAGATATGAGCGGTGATGTTTCTGTTGCGGAAGTTTTGCGTAACAGCACATTCAACTCCTTTGGTTCTTATCGCCCGCAATCGGGTAGCTCATTCGGTAGCGCTGCAACCGTTAGTTTGCGTGGTTTGGGTTCGGACCGTACGTTGGTTCTGGTTGACGGTCGCCGTACTTCGAAGTCGCCGTTGATTGGTTCGTCGTCAGACTTGAACAGTATTCCGCTTGCCGCTGTTGAGCGCATCGAAATCCTGTCGGATGGCGCGTCAGCTGTGTACGGTTCGGATGCCATCGGTGGTGTTGTCAACATCATCACTCGTAAAGATTTCAATGGCGTTGAATTCCGTTTCGGTGAAGGCCGTCCGACTGCTGAGGGCGGTGATACCGAAGAAAGTTCGATGGTGTTTGGCATCTCGGGCGACAAGGGCAACATGATTGCCGGTGTTTCCAAGAACCAACGCGACATCGTATTCCAGCGTGATCGTGAGTGGTCCAAAGGCGGTGCCTCGACTTTCGGTAACAACTGGCGTGAAATTCTGCCGTCGGGTGCCGAAGGCGCATACCGTGGCTCGGTTAACACAATTGCTGAATGTAATGCAATGCCGGGCTTCTCACATAACGAGCAAGTCGGCGATAACTCACGTTGCTTGTATGACTTCACATTCGTTGCTGCTGACGAAGCGGAAGTTGACACCACCGCCGCTTTTGTCAAAGGCCGTTATGAAATCAATGACGACTGGTCGATTTACGCCAATACCAGCGTAACCCGCATCGGCTCGTTCGGTCGTTATGCCCCGGCACCGTCGGTTCTGTTTGTTGAAGCTTCTAACCCGTTCAACCCGTTTGGCCGCGACATGTATGTTCGTCACCGTTACGCCGCTCTGGGCAACCGGGATGACAAGGGCGACGCCAACGTTTACGACCTGCTCGTCGGCGTGGAAGGCACTATTGGTGCTGTCAGCATTGATGCTGGTATTCGTCGTAATGACTTCCAGTCGTACAGCATCGGTAACGGCTATGTTGTCGACAACCTTGCTGCTCAAGCCGTGGCTGCTGGTGACTACAACTTCGTAAACCCATACTCGAACGATGCCGTGACACTTGCTGGCATGAAGGCGACGACGCTGCGCGACAGCTTCTTCAAGACCAACGAAGCCTATGTCAACGCCAGTTTTGATTTGTTCGAAATGGCTGGTGGTACCGCCAGCATGGTGGTCGGCGTGGAAACGCGCAACGAAGACTATCAAGATCGGTACGACTCATTGCAAGAGGGTGGTCAGATTGGTGGTTCGGCTGGTAACTCCGCCGGTAAAGATCGCGATGTTGACGCCGGCTACTTTGAAGTCTTGCTGCCGTTGTTCGACAAGTTTGAGTTGGACATTGCTGGCCGTTATGACAAGTACTCCGACTATGGCAGCGACACCGCGCCGAAAGTCTCGGTCCGTTATCAAGTGCTTGAAGAGCTGACTCTGCGTGCGTCATATGGCGAAGGCTTCCGCGCCCCGTCTCTGCCGCAAATCAGCCAAGCGCGTAGTTACTCTGCTGACTTTGTTAACGACCCAGCTACCTGCGTATTTTCTGGCCTGATTTTCGATTTCAACCAGAACCGCTGCGAAAACAACGCAGGTGTTGCCCAGGCTTTGCAAGTTGATGCGTACAGCGAAGCCAACCCAGAGCTGAGTTCTGAACAGTCCAAGCAGTTCTCGATTGGCGTGGCATGGGAGCCGACCGACTGGCTTAACATGACTGCCGATTATTGGGATATCAAGCTGACTGACCGTATCGCCTCGTTTGATACCGCTGCACTGGTCGATCGTATTCGTGCTGGTCTAGCACTGCCAGCAGGTCTGTCAATCGAGCGTTTGGACGTCCAAGGTTGCGATGTAAACGGCAACCCGGTTGCTACTGGCCCGGATGGCGTTATCAACGACTGTGATCCGATCGTGCAAGGCAACACCGGCTCGGCAAACTCCGGCGACATCCACATGAACGGCTTGGATATTTCGTTGAATACCAAGTTTGACTTCGGTGCTGCTGGTCGTTTGGAGAACTTGCTGAACATCAACTGGTCGAAGACACTGGAAGTTGACGGTGGTGAAAATCTGATTGGTTTTGTCAGCGGTGACACGGCTTATCCGGAATACCGCGGACTGTTGGCCAACCAGTATTACTTCAGTGATTTCATGTTCTCTTGGAACATCAACTACATCTCTGATCTGCCGGGTTTGGGTGATGATGGTGAAGAAACTCAGCCGGACTGGGTCACTCATGACGTTCAAGTTAGCTGGAACGCACCGTGGAATGGCCAAATTGTGGTCGGTGTGACCAACGTTACCGATGAAGAGCCGAACCTGAGCGACAACGCGTCGCGCGGCTTCAACTTCGATCTGTATGATGGTTATGGCAAAGTCACATACTTCCGCTACAGTCAGACTTTCTGATTGATCGGTGTATGTAAAAAAAGGCGGGCGAAAGCCCGCCTTTTTTTTCAATTCTGCATGGATTGAGGTGGAGCAGGCCCGACTTTCAGCAAAGCCGAAATAAGGGAAAATATCGATTGCGAGAGCAGGGCTACTTGACCTCTAAAGATCGTTGACAACTTCCTGAAACTATCAATTAAGGCGTCCAATTCCCAAAATTTTATGGTGACACAAAGATGGAGCACTGGACTAGCTATTGGCAGCATACAGAAAGCCTAAACAGTTTTGAGCATGGCAATCAGGCATGCCAGTATTCCGGGGAAATAAGGCGATATTGGGAAGCTCAAATTTGGCCATTGGCAGATAACTCTACCATTGTTGATATCGGCACTGGTAATGGGGCAATCGCATTCATTGCCGCTGCTGCCGCGGCGGCTAGGCAGGCAAATATAAAAATTTTCGCTATCGATCCAGCAGAGATAGCTCCCAGAGCGCGCGTGGAAAAAAATTTGGAGCTTGGATCCCTGCTAAGTAGCATCAGATTTTTTCCGAAAACCTACGCTGAGTCACTACCATTCAATAATCGCAGTATTGATTTAGTAACTAGCCAATTTGCCTTAGAGTATTCAAGATTGGGTGAGTCGATAGCTGAATGCTCACGCGTGTTAAAACCTTCAGGAAAGATTAGATGTATTACTCACAGTTTAGAGTCTGAAATCGTTCAAAATTCGATAGTTGGTCAGCGAGTATTATCCCATTTGATAGATGAGATCCCCTTTTTTTCCACCGCAGAATATTTACTGGAGTTAATAGGGAGCGCATATGCAGTTGGTGGCGTACAGCGGTTAAAGCACGATAATGCCGCAAATAGGGCACGAAGGGATTTTAATAATCTAATGAAGGACCTTGATGCAAAGTTCCAAACCGATTCAGAGCGTGACTGGCTGGAATCTATCGTGCTAAACGTTTTGCAATTATTGAAACTGTCTGAATCATTTACTTTGTCTGAGAAACTAGATTCATTGAGTAAGATAAAACAAGCGAATGTGTTATGCCTATCACGACTTTCAGAGCAAGTATCTGTTGCAATGAGTGAATCACGATTAAGTGAACTTTTTTCAATATGTTCAGCACACTCATTGGAGATGTGCGAATTTCCCTTTTTTGTCGACGGAATGTTATTCGGGCATGTTATCGAGATCGAAAAGGACAACCGGTGAACGACAGATTGTGTTGAGAGCGTATGCACCCGCCAGTTGGCTGCCAAAAGCGAGGTGGCCATAGAGTCCCTAGTGGGTTATGGTTTGAGTGTCGAAACTCATCTGTAACTGCGAGGCCTCTCAATGACCATCAAACAGAAAGTAGCACGTCGCAAGCTTAGTTTGTTGGAGTTGGCCAACGACCTGCATGTACAGTGATCGCTATCACCTGACACCCATCCTTGGCGGGTGTTTTCATTCAAGTAGCTTTTGGCCGATTGCCCACCTCCGTGATTAGCGGTGATGGCGGTAGGTCTTTTACAAATACCTCTATTCGGCATTTTGTCTTTCCTGTTGCGCCGTTGATGGGGTCGTTCGCGGTTGTAATAAACCACGCAGCCAACTAGATCGCGTTGCATGTCTTCGACCGATTCATACCACTTGCTCGACCCTGAATGCGGAACAGCTCATTAAGCAATGTACGGTGCAGCCGCTCAACAAAGCCGTTGCTTTGCGGTCGCCGGACTTTTGCGATGCGGTTTTCGATGTTTTCCAGTTGCGGAAACAGATCACAGTTATGGTTGGCGGGCCAGCCACATAACTCGCGGCTGTTGTATCCGAGCACGGGTTCGATGCGGGCTTGGTGTTTCTCGAAGACGGGCAGTAGATCAGTGTCCAGCACGTGCACAGCCGTCACGGGCATCTTGCTTGTGTGGAGCCAGCCAAAGGTATCGGCAAGGTGTGGGGTAATTACCCTCGAAAGCACCCGCCAGGGGCGGGTGTCAGGTGAGAACAATTACTTTAGGGGCGTATCAATATTCTGACCAGCTCAGGTGAGCTACCTTGTCACCCATTTGACTCATAATACTGGGCAGCAATATGAAGAGCGGTAAATGCAGCCCTTTCCGCCGTACTTAAATTAGGGTTCCATATGTCAAAAATTAACACGGCTCTTGTTTCGCTACTGTGATTCCATGCTTCGTGCTCAAACGAGTCATCAAAGACTAAGCACTCCCCTTCAGTCCATGTCCTTTGCTCGGTACCGACCCTGATTGCACCGCAATTGAAAGGAACAATAAGTGGAAGATGAACGATTAGTCGCCCATTGACTGCTCCGTGGTGTGCCTTTATTTGAGTTTGAGGCGCTAAAATCGAAAACATAATCTCTGGGCCGTAACCTGAAATTCGCATCAAATCTAGAGATTCTAGTACCTGCCACGTTTTTGGGCATCGTTGAACATTCTCATCTTGTATTTGACCATTTCGGCAAAAATGATAGGTTGACCATGCCCGAGAGTGATTCAGGTCCTTCCATGTGGTTGCTGCCCTGCTTGAGCTTGGATGGTTGATGTACGGCGCGAGGCCGACATCAGCTTGCAAGACCTCGATAAGCTCTGCTTTTATCGTCTTGAATGCACTCTCAAGATGCGCAAGCTGTGGAATTTCATTGCGTTCATAGAACATCTTAGGAGGTAAATTGGGCACATAAAATAGACCCGGAAGCCACATTGGGTGAGAAAATGAAGGTTTTTCCTTACCTACAAAAAAATCGGCGCATTGCCGAATTCGACTTACCGCGGCTCTTCCAAATTCTTCGTATACTGGTTGTAAATGTTTTTCAATGCAAGCATCCAATCCTATTCTCACCTTTGATGATGCGTGCGCTAGCATAGAACGGTTTTCGATAGAAAGGGTTGTGCTATCCCGCGTCTCCGCGAGGCGAAGTGCAGTAATGAAGTCGCGTCGTGATGCCTGCAATCTATTGAGCTTTTCGAGAAGCAATCCTCGGTGCAGGCGAGCTTCCAAATGGTTCGGACGCAGTGAAATAAATTGGTCTAGCTTTACGCACGCTTCCTGCCATCTGGCGCAACCGGAATATGCCATTGCCAGCTTTAGTAATATGTCAGGAGAATTGTTGTTAGTTGCAATCAACTCCAGGAACGCCAACGCTTTAGGGAACTGTTGTCGGTGCATCGCTATTTCTGCAGAAAACAGTAATAGCGAGTGATTTTCCGGGGCAATTCTCTTTAGCTCCAAAAACTTCTTCGCAGCTTCATCGAGTTTGCCTTGCTTCCACAACAGATTTGCTTCTCCTTCGAGCAATGCTTGAGGTTGATTTTTCATTTTCCGGCAAAACCCTTTTTAAGCCCGGTGCCAATTTGTCTAGGCTACCTGACTATTAACAAGAATGACTTTTGTGGTCATTTCGGGAGGTTATAGTTTTGTTTATATTACCATTGAAGAGGTTCTGAAAAGTTTGCTAGTGCCTTGTTTTGCTTAAAACCATGTAGGCTGAATTCAAAGTCCCCACAGGCTGCAATCTGCAGAGTTCACATTGACTTACAAATCGACACCGACTTATATTCGCAGCCCTGCCGCCGGGTTGGGGGACCTGGTGGGGCGGCCTATGGCCTGTCCTGTCTCGGACCTTGTGTCCATCCCCCTCCGTTTTGGTAGTACACCCGCATAGAGGTCAAACCACCCAGGCGGGGACCGGATCTCTTCACAACTGTCGGAAACAAACATGCCTATGCCTATCAAGAGCAGTTGGCTGGCCGTGGCCCTCGTGGCCGGTGCCTCCAGCATCATGAGCGGTGCTCTGCTGGCCGCTGGCCCGCTGGACGCTTCCCTGTCATTGGAGAAGCAAATCAGCCGGGCCGCTGCAGAGAGCCAGAAGACCATTGACAGCCTGGCCGAACAAAAGGCGGACATGGCTGGTGAATACAAAGCCGCCCTGCAGCGTATCGACAGCTTGAAGGCCTACAACGCCCAGCTGCGTGAGCTGGTCAAGAGCCAGGAAACTGAAAAAGGCTCAATGAAGCAGGAAATCATCAGCGTGGACGACACCGAAAAGGGTCTGATTCCGCTGATGTCACAAATGATTGATACGCTCGACCAGTTCGTCCAGCTGGACGTGCCGTTCCTGGCTGAAGAGCGCACCAAGCGCGTTGCCAAGCTGCGCACCAACATGCAGCGTGCCGACATCTCCATCTCGGAGAAATACCGGCAGATCCTTGAGGCCTACCAAATCGAAGCCGACTACGGTGTTGCGGTTAGCACCTACGAAGGCAAGATTGGTTCGGGTGCTGATGAGAAGACCGTCCGCTTCCTGCAAATGGGCCGGGTTGCTTTCCTGTACCAAACCCTTGATGGCAACCAAGCCTTTGTTTGGGACCGGGAAGCCAAGGATTGGGTCCAGTTGGGTGGCGATTATGCCGCTGCCGTGACCCAAGCCATCCGCGTCGCCTCCAAACAGGCCGCACCTGACCTTATCAAGCTCCCGATTTTTGCCGCGGAGGCAGCGCAATGAAGCGTTTTCTGACTACTCTCGCCGCTGGCGCCTTGATGGCCTCCACCGGCGTTTACGCTGCCGCCCCGAAAGCGGTATCGCTTGACCAACTGCTGGACATGGTCCGCAAGGCCCAGTCGGCAGAAAGCGAAGTAAACAAGAAGCGCGAAGCGGAATTCCGCCAAGCGCGTGACCAGCAGGCGGCTTTGCTGAAGTCGGTACAGGGTGATCTGAATGCCCTGGAAAACGAAGGCGACCGTCTGAAAGCCCAGTTCGAAGCCAATGAAAAAGAATTGGCTGTCCTGGAAGAGCAGAAGAACGCCCGTGTCGGTAACCTTGGCGAAATGTTCGGGGTTGTCCGTGAGCGCGCCGGTAACGCCGCCGCCTCGATTGGTCGTTCCTATGTCAGCGCCCAATTCCCGGGTCGTGAGAAGTTCCTGGAAGGCATGGCGCAGTCCAAGGCGCTGCCGAAGCTGGATGACCTGAAGCAACTCTGGCTGGAGTTGACTCAGGAAATGACCCAGCAAGGCAAGGTCGTTCGCTTCAATGCGCCGGTGGTGCTGGGTAATGGCTCGACCGAAGAGCGCGAAGTGGTTCGGGTTGGCGCGTTCAACCTGATTTCGAACGGCGAATACCTGATTTATAGCCCGGAAACCAAGCAAATCACCGAGCTGGCTCGTCAGCCTGCAGGTCGCTTCCTGGATTCTGTTGCTCCGTTTATCAAGACCACCTCGGGCTTCACCGACCTGTATGTTGACCCGTCACGCGGTCCGCTGCTGACCGTCGTTGTGCAAGAGCCGACCTTTAAAGAGCGTCTGGATCAAGGCGGTACGGTGGGTTGGGTCATCATGGTGATTCTGGCTCTCGGTACCCTGCTGATTATCTATCGCATCATTGCGCTGACGTTGGTTGGCAGCAAGATCATGGCTCAGGTCAAGAATCCGACCCCGGGCAATAACCCGCTCGGTCGTATCATGGCGGTGTATGCAGCCAACAAGTCAGCCGATGTGGAAAATCTCGAGCTGAAGCTTGATGAAGCGATCATGAAAGAAGTGCCGAAGCTGGAAGCCGGTATTGGCATCATCAAGGTGTTTGCCGCTCTGGCGCCGCTGCTCGGTCTGCTCGGTACGGTGACCGGTATGATCGACGTGTTCCAGAAGATCACGATGTTCGGTGCAGGCGATCCGAAACTGATGGCCGGTGGTATTTCGACCGCGCTGGTCACCACCGTGCAAGGTATCGTGACCGCAATTCCGTTCGTGTTCATGCACGCGGTGCTGTCGTCGAAGAGCAAGGCCTTGGTGCAAGTGCTCGAAGAGCAAAGCGTCGGCCTGATCGCTCAGCATAACGAAAAGTAAGGAGCCTCCAGCATGTACGCGCTGACGGGGCTGTGGGAAAAAGTCCTTCGTTTCACTGAAACCGGTGGCCCAGTTATCTGGGTCATCGCAGTGGTCCTGTTCCTGATGTGGACAATGATCATCGAGCGTTGGGTTTACCTGCAGTTCATCTATCCGAAAGAAGCGCGCCAGCTGATCGCCCAATGGCACGCGCGCCAGGACACCACGTCCTGGCACGCGCACCGGATCCGCGATGCGTGGTTGAGCCAAGCATCGGTTCGCCTTAATGCCCGGATGACACTGATCAAGACCCTCGTCGCCATCTGCCCGCTGATCGGGCTGCTTGGTACCGTGTACGGGATGATCGGGGTGTTCGAAGCGTTGGCGCAGCAAGGTTCCGGCAACCCGCGTCTGATGGCTGGCGGTATTTTCCGCGCCACCATGCCGACGATGGCGGGTATGGTCGCGGCGATCTCCGGCTTGTTTGTGGTTTCGTATATCGACGGCATGGCACGTAACCGTGCGGACCAGCTGGCCGATAGCATGCCGCATCACTAATCCAACGCTGAGACAGAAGGCATGGCCAGAAAGCAACGCGGGCAGACTGAAGACGCCCAGATCGACATGACGCCGATGCTGGACGTCGTCTTCATCATGCTCATTTTCTTCATCACGACTGCCTCCTTTGTCAAAGAGTCAGGCGTGAACATTCAGCACCCGAAGGCGCGTTCTGCTGAGGCGCGGCCGGAAGCCAACATTTTCGTCGGCATCAGTGCTGAAAACACCATCTGGATCGACAAGCGACCGGTTGAAGCCAACGCCGTGCGCAGTGCGGTCGAACGACTGAAGCAAGAAGTTCCGGTGGGTTCGGTTGTGATTCAGGCAGACAAGCGTTCAAAAGCCGGTGTTGTCGTGCATGTGCTTGACCAGGTTCGAGCAGCCGGCATTGCCGACGTAACAGTCGCGGCGGCGCGGGAGTAAGCGATGAACAGACTGTTGCTAGGACTTTTTGGCGGTGCGGTGGTTGCGTTCGCCTTGCTGTTGATGATGGCGGGTCTGGTTACCTTTGGTGAGTCGACCATTGACCAGAGCCAGCGAGTGGTCGTCGAATTCGGGGTAGTCAAGTCCGAATCGGAGATCAAGGAAAAAGAACGCCGGGTTCCGCGCAAGCCGGAGGCGCCGAAAACGCCGCCGCCGCCGAGCGCTGAGCGGATGCAAAGCAGTGAAAAGCCGGTCGCTACCATGGTTGATCTCAAGCTGGATACTTCGGCGTTGGGCGCGGGCGATGGCCCTGCACTCGGCGGCGTGGTTGGCGGTGCAGTCAATCTGCTTACCGGCACTGGCGGTGTTGGTGCCGGTGATGGCATGGCGATTCCGATTGCTACCTTGGCCCCTCGTTATCCCACTGAGGCGGCACGTGATGGTGTGCAAGGCTATGTCTGTTTCAAGTTCACCATTCAGCCAGATGGCTCGGTAGGTGACTTGGATGTATACGACGCCAAACCCCGTCGGGTGTTTGATCAGGAAGCCCGTCGGGCCATCCAGAAATGGAAATTCCGCCCTGCAATTGTCGACGGCAAACCGGTCGCACAGCCCGGCGCCAAGTACTGCATGGACTTCAAGCTGGATGAAGAAGGCTGATAGTCCAGGAGATATGGCAAATGTTGATTAAAGTAAAAAAAGCTGCCGTCGCCTGCGCACTGCTTGGTCTGTTCGCATTTGCTGGTTCGGCATCGGCAGCTTTGGAAACCCGTTACACCGCCAATTGCAAACCGCTGTCGCCAGAAACGGTGGAGGCCGGCAAGGAAAAGCGCAAGCTCGGTCTGACCGACGAGTACGTCTACAAGCAGATGCAAAAGGCGCAAGACCCGCTCGGTCGTGAAGCCTATGACGAAGCGTTGGCGATTTTGTTGCCATTGATTGAGCGTTCAGAGAATAAACCTTACGAGAGCGCTTGGGTGCGCATGCAGATTTCTTTTGTCTATGCCAACAAGAAGGCGTGGCCGAAAGCGATCGAAATGGCGAAAGCGGCTATTGATAAGCAGGCGCTACAGGAAGCTCAGGAGCTGCAGCTTCGGCAGAACTTGGTGTACTTCTACCTGTCGGCTGAAAATAATGCCAAGGCTCTGGAAGCGGCGCAGGAGTATTTCAAGTACGCGGTGGCGCCAAAGCCGGATATGTATGCGTTGCTGGGTAGCATCTATTTCCAGCTGAATCGGTACCAGGATTCGATTTGCCCAACCTTTCTGGCCGTGACCAAGGCGCCAACTGCCAAAAAGCCTTGGCTGCAGTTGCTTGCCTCAGCCCATATGGAGCTGAAAGATCTCGAAGGAACGGGTATCGTTTTGCGCGATATGCTTGATAAGTTTCCTGATGACAAGAATCTTTGGCTGCAGCTCTCTTCAATCTATTTGCAGCAAGAGAAAGATGCCGATGCACTTGCCATTCTGGATTTGGCATACATGAAAGGGCATGTGGATCAGGAGGGGCACCTGAAAAATCTGGCGGGGCTCTACGCTAATTCAGGGGTGCCGTTCAAAGCTGCGCAGATTCTGGAAAAAGGTATTGCCGCTGGCCATATTCCAGCAAATGAAAAAAATTGGCGTTCGATCGGCCAGAACTTCGGTGCTGCCCGGGATGATGCCAAGGCAATTGCTGCCTATGGTGAAGCCGCGAAGTTTGCTGCTGACGGTACTTATTTCCAATACCAAGGTGAGATTTACTCGCAGAACGAGAAATGGCCGGAAGCGGTTGCTGCGTTTACCAAGGCGCTTGAGAAAGGCGGCCTGAAAGACCCGGGTCGGGTGTATCTGAACCTCGGTATCGCGCAGTACAGTCAAGGTAAAGTGCAACCGGCGTTGGCCAATCTTGAAAAAGCGACCCAGTACGACAAGTCGCGCAGCAATGCGGCTTCTTGGATTGCCTTTATCAACAGCAAGCGCGTAGCCAGCGAGTAAGTTAGTTCTGTAAGCTGTTTCAGTTGTCCGTTTAATAAAAAACCCCGCGCCAGCGGGGTTTTTTATTGGCCGTGCCATACTGGTGTAAAGCAGGATTTACACTGGTGCGAGCATGGCGAAAACGGTCGAAGAGTGGGTGGCGCATATCGCCAAGGCTGAGTTGCCGGCGTTCGGTCAGACGCTTCAACAAATCGCCACCTTGAACGAGTTCATGCTGAGCCATGCGGCGGAACTGACCCGGGTCATTCTGCGTGACCCGACCATGACCGCCAAAATCCTGCGCTTGGCCAATAGTGTGTACTTCAATCCCTCGCAAAAGCGCATCAATACCATCAGCCGGGCGGTCATCGTGCTCGGCTTCCAGACGCTCCGCTCCATCTGTGTTGCCACCCTGTTGCTGGATGAGCTGCTGAGCCGGGATACCGGCCCGCAGCTCGGCAAGGAGGTGGCGGATGCCTTTCACGCCGCCATGCAGGCCCGCGAATTGGCCTTGCTGCGCAAAGAACCTAACGTCGAGGAGATTTTCATTGCGGCGTTGCTGTCGCGCATTGGCGAGATCAGCTTCTGGGCCTGCGGTGGCGATGCTGCCAGCAAAGTGCAGCAGCAGCTGACGGCCGGGGTGGCGCCGGATGAAGCAGAAGACAACGTGCTGGGCTTCCGCTTGCGCCAGTTGACCGTGGCTTTGGCACAGGAGTGGCGGGTCAGCGACACCCTGCTTTCGAGTTTGCGCAGTCGGGATGCCAGCCCCGGCGCACAGTGCGTTGCCAATGCATTCGATGCCATCAAGCTGGTGCCGGCGGTGCTGGACAACAAGGTGAAACCGGAACAGCTGCAGACGTTGATGAGCTTTACCGGCAAAAGCGAGGCCGAGATTCGCCAGCATCTGCAGGCGGCTGGCGAGCGGGCGGCTGATGTGCTGAAGGCCTGCGGGGCAGGTCAGCTGGTGCGTTATGTCCGGGCCGATGCCCAAGCTCAGGAAGAGCCTGTCGATGCTGCAGCGGAGGGTTTTAACGGGGAACCGGACCTGAAACTGCAGTTGGCTATCCTGCGTGAGTTGAACACGCTGGCCAGCAGCAAGACCGACATTAACTTGGTGTTGCAACTGGTGCTGGAAGGCCTGCATCGCGGTGCCGGTTTGCCGCGGGTGTTGATTGCCTTGCTCAATCCGCCGCGCAGCGAATTGCTCGGCAAGTATGTGGTTGAGTGGCCGGTCAGCAATATTTTGGGTCGATTCCGGTTTGTTCTGAATGATGTCCCGGTATTGCAGGCGATTGTTCAGGGCCAGACCCTGTGGGCGTGGCGCGACAGTGATCGGCACGCCTTCACGCTGGTGCTGAAGCAAAGTGGCGCTGCCGATTGTCTGCTCGGTCCGCTGTCGGTCAACGGCAAGGTCATCGGCATTGTTTATGCCGACCGGGGGGAACAGGCCTTGTCGGCCGCGGATCAGGAAGCATTTGAACTGTTTGTCAGCCAGGCGGCGTTGTGTCTGCGGGCGCCCACCAAATAGCGTCGCGACCAGTGGTCCACCGACAAAAAACGCGGCCTCGGCCGCGTTTTTTGTTTCAGTGAAATTAGCCGCCAAAGGCCTCGCTTTGATCAATATAAACCGTCAGTTTCTGGCCCGGCTTCAGTACGCGGTCGTGCGGCCAATTATTCCAGCGGCCCAGATCGGCAATTTTGACGCCGAACTGTTGGGCAATCCGGGCCAGTGAATCGCCGCTACGAACGGTGTAGCGAACCTTGCGATTGCCCAGATTCGGATTGCTGGCCGTGCTGTCTTCGACGCTGGCCACTTTGCTGCTACCCACATTGTTGCTAACCACATTGCTGCTGGCGCGGCTGCCGCTGACTTTCAGCACTTGGCCGACCCGCAGCGATGACTTTGCCGTCAGCTCATTCAATGCCAGCAAATCATTCAGGCTCATTTGATGGCGGCGGCTGATGGACCACAGCGTGTCGCCTTGTTGAACCTGATATTCCGTTGCCCGTTCGGCATGAGCGGCAACCCGGTTCAGTTCAGCTTTCTGGCGCGGATTCAGATTCGCCAGCACCGTGCCCGGTGCTTCGGTCTTGCTGCCGGCTTTCGGGATCAGCAGTTGCTGGCCAACCCGGATATTGTTGCCTTTCAATTTATTGGTTGAGCGCAGCAGATCGGCACTGGTGCGGAATTGCTTGGCGATTTTGCCAACGTTGTCGCCGGCCTTGACGGTGTAGCTGGCCCACTTCACCCGCTCATCGACTGGTGTGTTGCGCAATGCTTCGGCAAAGCGTTCGGCATTGGCGATTGGCACCAGCAATTCATGCGGACCTTTCGGGTCGGTGGCCCAGCGATTGAATTGCGGGTTGAGTTGATAGAGCTCATCTTCTGGCGTGCCGGACAACTCGGCGGCCAGCGCCAGATCGATTTGGCTGTCGACTTTGATGCGCGCGAAATACGGCTCGTTCGGAATCGGCTGAAAGCGCAACGCAAACCGGTCCTGCTCGCGCAGCAACTGGCCCAGTGCCAACATTTTCGGCACGTAGGCGCTGGTTTCCTGACGCAGTTTCAGTGACCAGAAATCGGTCGGTTTGCCGGCGCGGCGATTCTTTTCCACCGCCCGCATGATATTGCCTTCACCGGCGTTGTAGGCCGCCAGCGCCAGCAACCAATCGCCACCAAACATCTTGTTCAGGCGGGTCAGGTAATCGAGCGCGGCGTCGGTGGAACGCAATACATCGCGGCGGCCGTCTTGCCACCAGTTCTGCTCCATGCCGAAACCTTTGCCGGTTTTGGGCATGAACTGCCAGATGCCGGAGGCGCGGCTACGCGAATAGGCGTACGGGTGAAACGCGCTCTCGACGATGGGCAGCAGCGCCAGATCCATCGGCAGGCCGCGGGCATCAATCTGCTCGACGATGTAATGCATGTAACGGCCGGCACGTTGCGAGACCCGATCCATGTATTCCTGGTTGCGTTCAAACCAGGCGCGCTGGGCCAGCACATCATCGTTTTCAACGGTTTCAAATTGCAGGCCGAAGCGGATGCGCTCCCACAGATCGGTGACCGGCACCGGCGTGATGTCAGTGCTTGGCAGCTCGACCACCGCATCGTCAGCGGTGGCAGGGGAAGGGGTGGCGGCGACGTCAGCGACCGGCTCGGAGCTCGGTGCTGGAGTGGTGATACCCGCGACGATACCAGCGGTGCTGGTAGCCGTGTCGGTAGCGAGGTGTTGGCAGCCATTCAGCACAAGCAAGCTGAAGGCGGCCCAGAGGCCTCGGCGCATGTGTCGTCTCCCGTCTATATGAACAGCTTATCGGTTGCGGATGAGCAACTGGCACAGGCGCCCAGCACGATGCTGAGGCGACCGGGCGCTATGGTAGGAAGACGGTCATCAGGCTGTCAAAGTTTTCGCCCTTGGCCGACCGGTCAAAGTTCACAGACTCATGTACCGAAACTGACCGGTGTACTGGAAACTGACCGGTCTACTGAAAGGTAGCAGGGCGTTCACGGTTGCCGTCAGCTGAACCGGTTCTTCCAGGCACGTAGCGCGGTAAAGCAGCTTAGCGCGTCGACCGGCAGCTCTCCTGTCTCGCGGCCGACCGCGGCCTGCAGCGCAGGCTCATGGCAACGCAGGAAGGGGTTGGTCCGGCGCTCTTCGGCCAGCGGTCCCGGCACCGTGGGCTGCTGCTGCGCGCGCAGCGCCAGCACCTGCTGCTCGCGCTCACGCAGGCCGACATGCGTGGGCTCAACGGCGCGGGCGAAGCGCAGGTTGCTGGCGGTGTATTCGTGGCTGCAATAGATGAGTGTTTCCGCGGGCAGCGCAGCCAAGGTCTGCAGGGATTGCCAGAGCTGCTCAACGGTGCCGGTAAAAACCCGGCCGCAGCCGGCCAGAAACAGGGTGTCGCCACAGAACAGCCGGCCCTCGCCATAAAAGGCAATGTGCTCGCGCACGTGCCCAGGCACGGCCAGCACCTGCAGTTCCAGCGCCAGCGCCGGCAGCGTCAGCGTCTCGCCGCCGATGAAGGCATGGTCGCATTCGGGCAGGCGGTCGATGGCTGGTCCGTAAACCGTGGCGCCGGTGATGGCCTTGAGTTCGGCCACGCCGCCGATGTGGTCACGATGGTGGTGAGTGACCAGAATGCTGTCGAGAACCAGCTGATGCTGCTGCAAAAACGCCAACACCGGCGCCGCGTCGCCCGGATCGACAACGGTCACCCGGCGCTCGCCCGGCCGTTGCAGCAGCCAGAGGTAGTTGTCGTGAAATGCCGGAATTCCGGTAACATGCAGCATCGTGATCGTTCTCGTAGCGACTCGCGCAATCATGTTGGCAGAGACGTTGGCAACACACACCGCCGCGCCTTGCGCAGTAGCGCGTGTAATGACGCGCGTAACGACTCGGGTGGTTGGGACCGCTGTGACAGTCTGACACAGGTGCGCAAACCATGAACGCGTCCAGCACGGACCTCAATGCAACAGCTGACTGCCCCTGGCAACAGCTGCCGGCCGGCGCCGAACTCAAGCGCGCGCTGGAAGCCGAGCTCGCTGAGCATTTGCAGTGTGCGTTCGGCTACCACCTGCTCAGCCTTGGTCGCTATGCCAGTACGCTGGATCTGGCGGCCTGTCCGGTTCGGCACCATTGGGCGCTGGAGCGCGATCGGGGCCATCTGCTGGCGCAACCGGAAGCGTTGCCACTGCAGACCGACAGCATCGACGTCGCCCTGTTGCCGCTGACGCTGGAATTCAGCCCCGATCCGCATGCGCTGCTGCGTGAAGTACAACGCGTGCTGATCGGTGATGGCCATTTATTAATCGCCGGCTTCAATCCCTGGAGTCTGTGGGGCGCTCGCCGGTTGCTGTCGGGCCGGCCACTGCCAGCCAAGCACGCGCCGTGGCAGGCCCGTTTTCTGTCGGCAGGCCGGGTGTCGGACTGGTTGCAGTTGCTCGGTTTCGAAATCAACGCGACCTGCCATCACCATTACTTGCCGCCGCTGCGTAGCGAGGCCTGGCAACGACGCTGGCGCTTCATGGACCGAATCGGTCAGCGCGCCTGGACCAATGCCGGCGCCATGTATGTCATCGCGGCGCAAAAACGGGTGTTGCCGTTGACCCCGATACGGCTCGCCAAACGGCGGCTGATGGCGCTACCGGTGGCCGGCGTGGTAACGCCGTCGCCACATCGGGAGCCGGCGCTACGCGTGGTGCGCAAGTAAATTGACATAACGAGAGCTAAAGAAATGCACCGGACAAAATCCGATAACCAACAAGTAGATCAGGAATGCATGTAGAAATTTTCACCGACGGTGCCTGCAAAGGAAATCCCGGGCCCGGCGGTTGGGGTGCCTTGCTGCGTTACGGCAAGCATGAAAAGTCGCTGTGTGGCGGCGAGCTGCTGACCACCAACAATCGCATGGAAATGCTGGCGGCCATTGAAGCGCTGCGGGCCTTGAAGAAACACTGCGACGTCAAGGTCACCACCGACTCGGAATACCTGCGCCGCGGCGTCACCGAGTGGATGGCCGGTTGGCAGCGCAATGGTTGGCGAACCTCGGACAAAAAGCCGGTTAAGAATCAGGACCTCTGGCAACTGTTGGCGGAAGAAATCAAGCGTCACCAGATTGCTTGGCATTGGGTGCGTGGCCATCAGGGTCATGCTGAAAACGAACATGCCGATCAATTGGCCAACCGCGGCGTTGAGCTGGTGCTGGCTGCCGGAGCCAATGTCCCGGTTACCGAGGTGACACTCAACGCGGTTTGATGCTGAGTGTTTCCAAACCGAGTTGGCCCACGCGGAATCGGCCGTTTTATCCAGATTAATCAGAGCACAGTAGATGACCCGACAAATCATTCTCGATACCGAAACCACCGGTCTCGAACCCGACAGTCACCGTATCATCGAAATCGGCTGCATCGAGATCGTCAATCGGCGACCGACCGGCAATCGCTACCACCAATACCTGAATCCGGATCGGGAAATCGATGCCGGCGCCATCGCGGTGCATGGTCTGTCCAACGAATTTCTGGCGGACAAACCACGTTTCAACGACATCGTTGACGATCTGCTGAGCTTCATCAAAGGCGCAGAGCTCATCATCCACAACGCGCCGTTTGACGTCGGCTTTCTCAATGCCGAATTGAAGCGCAGCGGTGAATCCTTCGGTGTGGTGCTGGACCACTGCACGGTACTCGACACGCTGGCGCTTGCGCGCAAGCTGCACCCCGGCCAGAAGAACAGCCTCGACGCCTTGTGCAAACGCTACGACGTCGACAACTCGCATCGTGATCTGCACGGCGCGCTGCTCGATGCCGAGATTCTGCTCGACGTTTATCTGCGGATGACCGGTGGCCAGGGCAAGCTCGCGCTCGGTGGTCAGGATGGCGCCGGAGGCGGCCAGGCCGGTGCTATTCGCCGGCTGCCCAGTACGCGTGCCCGGCTGCCGGTGCTGCAGGCAACCGAACAGGAACTGGCGGCGCATGAAGCGCGGCTGGCGGCGCTCGACAAAGCCTCCGGCGGCAAGACCCTGTGGCGCAAGCTGTAATCCTCACTCGGATATAAAGCGTCTCTTCAACTGACACGGCAAACGGGAAGCGACCAAAAAAGCGGCAGCCAGCCCTGTCTTTTTGCCGTCGCTGCCGACGTCACCATGCTCATGCTTATCTGAAGCTGTTCGAATGCCGGGCTGATCTCCGTAGAACTACGCATGAGATTGCTACCAAGCTGTGGCTTAATACCCTGTGTTCAAGACGAGTTTGTCGGCCGTTGAGACCGCTTGCCGGGTACAGTCACGCACGAAGTTTCACCCGGTCTCCTGACACCATGCGCCACAAACCGAGCACACCACTAAAAAGTCACGCCACGCGCAATAGACAGGAACCACTCCGTGCAGGCAAATGAGCGTCAGTCAGGCATTGCAAAACCGCTACATCCGGTAGTGGTCTCGCTGCTTTTTCTGCTGTTCTATGTTGGCCTTGATGGCATCAGCTATTGGCACCCGATTGCTCCCGTTGCGATCACCCCGTGGAATCCGCCACCGGGTCTCAGTATCTGTCTGCTGCTGCTGTTTGGCATGCGTTATACCGGCCTGCTGTTGCTCGCTGCGCTGTTGGCAGAATGGTGGGTCCGGGATTTGCCGGCGTCGCTGCCAGTTCTGCTGCTGGCCAGTGCCACATTGGCCGGCGGTTATGCGGTCACGGCGCATGTGCTGGCGCGACTGCTGCCGGAGCGTCAATTACTGACCAGTCTGCAACTGACCCGATTCGTATCCGTCGTGGCTCTGGCGAGTTTGTTGATTGGCTGCACGTTCGTTGCGGTCTTTCATGTTGCCGGAGTGTTGAGTACCGAGCAGATCGGCGAGGCCGTCCTGCAGTTCTGGGTCGGCGACGTGATCGGCATTCTGGTGGTGGTGCCGCTGATTCTGAGCTACTGGCAGCGTGAGGAGCGGTCGCACTGGGCGCTGCCGGATCGGCTCTGGTTGCTGATTTTGCTGGCCTTGCTCTGGTATGTCTTTGCGCTCGAGAGTACCGACGAGTTTCGTCATTTCTATTTGCTGTTTGTGCCGCTGATTGCGCTGGCGCTGCGGCAGGGCTTGGCGGGTGCGACCGTGGCCGTTGCCTTGACCCAGGTTGCGCTGATTGTGCTGATGCGACCGCGGGATCCGTCTGCCGAGACCATTCGCGGTTTGCAGCTGTTGTTGATGGCCTATGCCGTCACCGGGCTTTATCTCGGTGTGGCGATCAGCGAGCGCCGTCGGACTCAGCAGTTGCTGTTGCAGCAACAGCTTGCGTTGTCGCGCGCCAACCGCATGGCAGCGGTGAGTGAATTGGCATCGGCGCTGGCCCATGAATTGAATCAGCCGCTATCCGCCATTGCGCTCTATGTTCGGGCGTGTCAGCGCATGCTGGCTGATGCCGCATCGGTTACCGAAGTCGATGCAGTCATGAATCGGATCGGCGCCGAAGTGCAGCGTGCCGGTGCTGTGGTCCATCGCCTGCGTGAGTTCTTTCGCAGCGGCGGCCTGACGCTGACCTCGCAATCGGTCAATGACCTGATCACCCGGGTCGTTGCCGCAGAGCGGCCACGTTGCCAGAGTCTGTCGATCGGTCTTGAGTTGGAACTGGCGGCCGATGTGCCGAATCTGTTGGTCGACGCCATTCATTTGCAGACCGTCATTGATAACTTGCTGCGCAATGCGCTTGATGCGCTGAGCGGTCGCAGCGGAGGTGTGTTGCGGGTGACATCCCGCTACGAGCACGGAATGGTGGACATTGTGGTCGAAGACAATGCGGGCGGCGTGCCGGAACTGTTACGGCCCCATTTGTTTGAAACCCTGACCACCAGCAAACCCGAGGGTCTCGGCCTCGGGCTTGCCATCAGCCGACAATTGATCGAAGCCCATGGTGGCCAACTGCGCTATGAAGCGCTCGCGCAAGGCTCCCGTTTTCGTATCAGTCTGCCGGCAACGCCGGCGGTATGAGCCGTAGCGAAAGCGAATGATGCCGGGAACAACATGAGATTGAGAGCAAACCGATGTCAGTAAAATCCACAATCTATGTCGTTGATGACGATGCCGGTGTGCGCGATGCCTTGTCGCTGCTGCTGACCTTGCATGGTTACGCGGTGCGCAGCTTCGCCAGCGGCCAATTGTTTCTGGAGTCGATGACGGCCAGCAGTCAAGGCATCATCATTCTGGATTTGCGGCTCGGTGACAGCGATGGTTTGGCGATATTGAGTCAACTGCAACAGACCGCGGCGCAGCTGCCGGTGATCATGCTGACCGCCTACGGTGATGTCGCGACTGCCCGCAATGCCTTACGCGGTGGTGCCGCCGATTTTCTGGAAAAGCCGGTTGACGAAGAACAGTTGATCCACAGAATCCAGGAGCTGGAGCTGGAGCAGGGGCAGAACTCGCGTCGTGAACCCCGCCGACGGCATGATGAATTGCGCGGCATCCGGGAACGGCTGACGCCGCGTGAGCTCGACATCCTGAATCATTTGCTTGAAGGCGGCACTGCTCGTGAAATCGCCGCGACGCTCGGCATCAGTGCCCGGACGGTCGAGGCGCATCGTGCGCATATCATGGAAAAATTTGGCGTTTCACGAATTCCCGATTTGCTGCGGCTGTTGTTGCAACCTGGCTCCGGCAACAGCGGCTGACGAGGACCTGCTCGTCACGCCGTATAGGTAGATCTACTCAGGTAATCCATCCGATGCTACCGCGGGCTCGCTTGCGTACGATTACGGCCATGCGAGCTTGCGGTGCGCCGCCGGGCCTGTCACGGCGGTGTTGCCGGCCTCCCTTGCTCGCATTCCTATTCCATCTGAATGTGAACGAGGTCTGCCATGTCTGCGGTCATGGAAGCAGTGCCAACCGGTGTCAGCGGCAAGTTGCTGGACAGCTTTCTGGGCAATGCCCCGCTTTGGTACAAGCAAACCATCCTGGTCTTCCTGGCGGCCAACGTCGGGTTGTTTCTGGCATTTGGTCCGTTGGTGGCGTCATGGGCCGTACTCGCTGAATTCATTTTTACTTTGGCGTTGGCGCTCAAATGCTTCCCCCTGCAGCCCGGTGGTTTGCTGGCTTTGCAGGTGGCCTTGCTCGGCCTGACCACGACCGATGCGGTGTACAAGGAAGTCGAACACGGCTTGCCGGTATTGCTGTTGGTGATCTTCATGGTGGCAGGCGTGCATTTTCTGCGCGACTTGCTGTTCCGGTTGATCAATCACGTGTTGCTTGGTATCCGCTCGCGCATCGTCTTGAACTTTGCGACGGTAAGTTTTGTCGCGGTGTTGTCGGCCTTTTTGGATGCGCTGACCATTTTGGCCGTGCTGATTGCCGTCGCTGCCGGCTTCTACCAGGTCTATCACCGGGTGATCTCGCGCCATGGTGCCGGTGACGACTGGGATCTGGACGATGCCGATGTCGAGCAAAAATTTCAGCAGGATCTCGAGCAATTCCGCGGCATGCTGCGTGCGCTGTTGATGCACGGCGCCATTGGCACCGCCATTGGTGGCGTTTGCACGCTGATCGGCGAGCCGGAAAATATCGTGATTGGCTCGGTAGCTGGTTGGAGTTTTGCCGAATTCTTTGTCCAAGTCGCGCCGGCCACGATGCCAACGTTGCTGGCTGGCCTGCTGACCTGTCTGGTCGTCGAAAAATTCAAGCTGTTTGGCTATGGCGTTGAGTTGCCCGCCAGTGTTCGCGCCATTCTGGCAGAGGAAGATCGCAAGGCTCGTGCCCAGACTACCGCACGTGACCGACTGATGCTGATTGCCCAGGCCGTGATTGCCGTGCTGATGGTGCTGGCGCTGGCGTTGCACGTTGCGGAAATCGGCTTGATTGGTCTGGCGGTCATCGTTCTGGTGACGGCCATTGCCGGCATCACCGAAGAACACAAGCTGGCCGAAGCCTTTTCGCCAGGCTTGCCGTTTGCGGCGTTGCTGCTGGTCTTTTTTGTTCTGGTGGCGATGATCGAAAGTCAGCACATGTTCAAACCCATCATCGACTGGGTGCTGACCTTGGATGGCACCTCCCAGATTGTGATGATTTTTCTGACCAACGGTTTGTTGTCGGCCATCAGCGATAACGTCTTTGTCGCGACCATCTACATGGATCAGCTGATAGTACCGTTCGAGCAGGGCATTACCTCGCGTGAGCTGTTCAATGCCCAGTCCGTTGCGGTGGTGATGGGTACCGGCATTCCGAGCATGTCGACACCGAACGGCCAGGCCGCTTTTCTGTTGTTGTTGACCTCGCAAATTGCACCGCTGATACGGCTCGGTTACGGCCGGATGGTGTGGATGGCGCTACCGTATTTTGTCGTCACCTCAATAGTGGCCGGCATTTCCATGCTGTGGCTTTTATAGGGCAACGCTGCCCGTGTTGGAAACGTCCGCCTTGCGGACAGGAGGTTGTCATCATGAAAACGGCAGTCTTCACCGTGCTTCTGGGCACGCTCGCCGCTGTGCTCGGGTCGTCGCCGGGACTGGCTGAGTCCTGTTCGCCGGCACCGAAAGCAAACTGTGCCGGGGCCGATTTGTCCTTTGCCGATTTACGCGGACGCGATCTGACCGGCATTGATTTGCGCAAGGCCAAACTGGACCAT
The DNA here is from genome assembly GCF_013179735.1 of Permianibacter fluminis. NCBI lineage: Bacteria > Pseudomonadati > Pseudomonadota > Gammaproteobacteria > Pseudomonadales > Pseudomonadaceae > Permianibacter > Permianibacter fluminis. The sequence goes on from NZ_JABMEG010000002.1 coordinate 418,913, forward strand.
GCCCTGCTCAATGGCGCCATCTTGCGTGACGCCCTGTTGAGCGAAGCTGTGTTGGACTATGCCCAGTTCTCCAATGCCGATCTGCGCGCGGCAAAACTGGATGGCGCGCGTTTAAACGGCGCTCATTTCAACCGCAGCTTGCTGACCGGCGCGGATTTGCGTGGGGCAAGCGGCACCGGGGTCGATTTTGAGTACGCCGACCTGGAGTCGGCGGATCTGCAGCTGGCCGCGCTGCCGCGCGCCGATTTTCTCGGTTCCGATCTGGCGCAGGCCAATATGAAACAAGGCCAGTTTCAGAAAGCCCGGTTTGCCACAGCCAATTTGAAGCTTGCGCAGCTGACCGATGCCGACGTGGCCGGTGCCCAGTTTGCCGGCAGCTTGCTGAAAGCGGCCATCTGGACCAATGGTACCGAATGTGGCGCGCGCAGCATTGGCCGTTGTGACCGGAGCACCGAACCCGCGCTCGTGGCGACCTTGCCATGAGCGAATGCTTGAATGGTCAGGCCAGCCAACTCAGCCGCTAAGGCGTTGGCAGGTCAGGATTGCACTCCGTTTTGGCCCGGCCTCGCCCGGGCCTTTTTCTTGCTGCCGCCATCTTGTTGTGACCGGGTTGTCAGTAACCCCGTCACGGTACTTGTCAAGGGGCTTGCTGCGGCTTGAGCGCCGGTTTGCCCATGGTATAGTTGCGCGGTTTTTTCTCCGTATAACTACGCATAGAAGGGGGCGTAATGGAAGCCGGTAGCGCAATTGATACCGCCAAACACGTGCTCGGCTCGGCCGGCATCATTCTGGCGATTGGCAGCATCTGCGGAGCGTTCGCCAACAAAATCAAAATTCCGGACATCGTTCTGTATCTGTTGATCGGCATGGCAATCGGCCCGGCAGGTTTTGGTTTTATTGATATTTCCGCCGACTCTGCGCTGAACCAAATTATCCTGCTGTTCGGTTCGGCCTATATCCTGTTTGACGGCGGCGCCACCGTGCGCTTGAAAGTCCTGAAAGAGGTCTGGATCACGCTGTTGATCATCGCGACCATCGGTGTGCTGATTACCGCTGCCGTGGTTGGTGTGACCTCCTATTACGTGCTGGACATTCCGGTGATTGCCGCGCTGCTGCTCGGTTGCACCATTGCGTCGACCGACCCGGCGACCTTGGTGCCGGTGTTCAAGCAGGTGCCGGTCAAGGAGCGGGTGGCTCAGACCGTCATGAGCGAGTCGGCGTTCAATGACGCCATGGGTGCGATTGCGGTATTCGCCGTGCTGGCGGTCGCCATGGGCGGCGGTGAGTTCTCGATCAGCAAGAGTCTTGGTGGCCTGCTGTATGAAGCCGGTATCGGAACGATTATCGGCGGCATCCTCGGCTATTTGGCATTGGTTCTGATCGCGCACCAACATTACGCGTTCCTGCGTGAGCATCTGCCACTGGTGACGCTGATGTCGGTGATTGCGGCCTATCTCGGCGCATCTGGCATTCACGCCTCTGGCTATATGGCTGTGTTCATTTTCGGCCTGATGATCGGCAATCGCGAAGTGTTCGGTTTCAAACTGGAGCACCACGAAGAAGAAGGGCTTGAGGACTTCATTGGCACGACGGCGCTGATCATGCGCATGTTTATTTTCGTCCTGCTGGGTTCACAGGTCGACTTCGGTTTGCTGAACCAATATGTGGTTGGTGGTTCGATCGTGGTCGGGGTGTTCATTCTGGTGGCGCGGCCGTTGACCGTGTTCCTGTGTGCCGGTGTTGATCGCCGTGCCAAGTGGAGCATGAATGAGCTGCTGTTCATGTGCTGGACCCGTGAAACCGGAGTCATTCCGGCTGCGTTGGCGGGTTTGCTGGTCGGCATGAAAGCCCCGTACGCCGAGTTGATCGCCGCCGTGACCTTCCTGGCGATTTTGTTCACCATCCTGATTCAGGCGACCACCACGCCGTGGTTGGCGCGCAAGCTGGGCCTGTTGCTGGAACAGCAGAAAGCCTGATGGGTTATCCGTGTTGGTAGCTGCAGCAACGCAGCGAAACAAAAAGCGGCCTGCGGGCCGCTTTTTGTTTGCCGATGATTCCGTCGAGCGACATTCAAGGGTTTGCAGTAGACAGGGGACGGCAAAACCGCAGCAGCGTGTAGCCGGCCACGGCCGCCATCAGCGAGCCCATCAAAATGCCGAGCCGGTCGGTGCCTGGCGCGTGAACGCCGCCCGCCTGAAACGCTAGCGAAGCAATGAACAGGCTCATGGTAAAGCCGATGCCGCACAGCATGCTGACGCCGATCATATGGCCCCAATGACAACCGGCCGGCAGCGGCGCCACGCGCAGCAGTCGCACTACTGCGACCGACAGCAAAACGCCGATGGTTTTGCCAAGTACCAGACCGAGCGTGATGCCGAGCGGGACCGGCGCCAGCAGATCGCGAAAGCCCAAGCCCAGCAGGCTGACACCGGCATTGGCGAAACCAAAAATCGGCACAATCAGATACGCCACATAAGGGTGCAGTTGGTGCTCCAGTTGTTCCAGTGGCGAGCTTTCTGCGGTCGATGGCGCGTTGCTGTCCTTCAGCGGAATGAACAGCGCGGTAATGACCCCGGCCAGCGTGGCGTGCACGCCGGATTTCAGGACAAAAATCCAGAACAGACTGCCGATCAGCAAATAGGGGCCAGTGCGACGCACCCCGGTGATATTCAGGGTCGCCAGCGCAGCGATGCACAGGGTGCTCAGCAGCAGATGCAGCAGCGACAACTGACCGCTGTAGAAAATGGCGATGACGACAATGGCCAGCAGATCATCGATCACCGCCAGCGCCAGCAGGAACAGTTTCAGCGCCGGCGGCACCCGGTTGCCGAGCAGCGACAGCACGCCAAGCGCAAACGCGATATCGGTGGCCGTTGGGATCGCCCAGCCGGCCATGCTGACCGGATCACTGCGATTGATGGCGAGGTAAATCAGTGCCGGAGCAACCATGCCGCCGATTGCCGCCACGCCGGGCAACAACAGCTGCTGCGGCGAGCGCAACTCGCCGACCAGCAATTCCCGTTTGAGCTCAAGGCCGACCAGAAAAAAGAACACCGCCATCAGGCCATCGTTGATCCACAGCAGCAGCGGTTTTTCCAGTTGCAGTGTGCCGAGCCGGATTTCCAGCTCGATTTGCAACAAGCCGTCATAGATTGGCGCTAGCGAGGAGTTGCTGATTGCCAGCGCCAACACCGCGGCGGCCACCAACAGCAAACCCGAGGCCGCTTCGAGCGCAAGAAATTGGCGTATGAGTCGGAGTGGCATGGTGGATTCCTGATTGGCGTTACGCTGGCGATGTTGTCTTGTCCCGACGCCCAGCTCATCGGCGTTTGTGCAGGTCACCGGACCCCGCTCATACGATGGTAGTCGGCAATCGGGTCAGGTGGCGTCGAATTCGGCAGTCGCCTTCATCAGCTTGTGTCGGTGCCTGCTGGCGTCGGCAGCGGTTACGCCACTTGCGCTGCCGCTTTTGTCCGGGTCAACTCGTTTCAAGGCGGGTGATTGCAACCAACGATCAATGCGATTACCGACAATGTCAAACGGTGCCCCGTTCGCAGGTCAACTTTCCGGTGCACCGGGCGTCGCGAAAGCCTGACGGCTACGGCGATGGTGACGGTTACCGCATGGTTGGCGTCAGTGATTATCGCGCCAGCGCGCGCAGCTGACATCGACCACGTCGGCCAGCGTTTTGCCGTTTGCAACCAAGGCACGGATGCGGCGGGAGTCGTTGTCGGTTTGACCGGCCAGTGTTGCCAGCCGGTCCAGATTGGCTTGCGTATCGAGACTTTTGCTACTTGCTTGCAGATTATCCAGCGTGCGCAACAAATCGGTTTTCAAGTCCAGCTTTTCCTGGCTGAACGGATTGACCAGCGTGGCGCGATAGCCATGTCGACAGGCCTGAAACAGATTGTGGCGATGGACCAGTTGCAATGCATCCGGCATGGGCTGCCAGGCTTGTTCAAGCAATTGTTTGGCGAGCGTCTGTGCATAGGCGGCCAGATCGATCGCGCGCTGAATGCTCAGCGGCGTATCCGCGATGCGGATTTCAACGGTGCCGAACTCCGGCTTGGGCCGCACATCCCAATACAAATCCTTGATGCTGCTGGCGACGCCCAAGCGTTGCAGATCAGCGAAGTACTGATTGAACGCCTGCCAGTTGCGCAGTGACGGCATGTGGCCAGCGAGCGGGAAGGTCCAGACTGCCGCGAGTCGGGCGCAATCGAGTCCGGTATCAATGCCAAGGTGGTAGGGCGATGATGCTGCCAGTGCAACAAAGTGCGGAATGTAGCGGAGCAGCTGCTGGCTCAAATACACCGCGGCATCGCCATTGGGTACGCCGATGTGAATGTGCTGACCAAAGACGGTAAAGCGACGGGCGAGGTAACCATAGTCATCAGCCAGCTGGGCAAACCGTTCGCCGGGGTAAATCTCCCGATCAGCCCAGTGCTGGAAGGGGTGGGTGCCGCCGCCGGCGATGCCAATATCGAGGGCGGTACAGTGCTCGACCAGCACATCACGCAAAGCGAACAGCTCGGTTTGCAGGCCGTCAATGTGGCTCTGCTTTGAGCTGTTCAGCTCGATCATCGAGCGGGTGATTTCCGGTTTGAACAAGGCGTGCTGCGGATGGTGCTGCAGCTGGGTCAACAGCTCGGGTGCGGCGGGGGTGAGATCGCGGCTTTGCTTGTCGATGAGCTGCAGTTCCAGTTCGACGCCAAGCGTGAGAGGGGCTGAGGCAGTAAAGGTGAGCATGGGCCCTCCGCGAGGTGAATGTTTGCTGTTATTGGTTCACTTGTTCCAGTCGACGTGAGCAATAATTATATTTGGACAAACTATATTTGTGTCAAGCAAAATGCGGTCCAGCTCGGCTGCTGCGGTGCGGCACGTTGCCAAATAAAGCCCTTTGCGATTCGGCCAAAGCCCGCGAAAATGGCATGCCAGCGCTGGATTTGCCCGCACCATGCCGGAATGCACCATGACCGCCAGTTCTCCCTCCGAAGCCGCCACTTTGACCGCTGTCGACCGCAGCGGCAGCGCCGCCACGGCGTCCGATGCCACCGAAGTGCTCCGTTGTTTTCGGCTCATATTCGGTAATGCCCGGCAGCACTTTCGCTATATCGAAGACAGTTGCGGCCTGGGCGGTGCCCAGATTTGGGCGTTGGGGCTGGTTCGGGCCCGGCCGGGCATCCGGGTCAGCGAACTGGCCGATGCCATGAGCGTGCATCAGACCACGACCAGCAATCTGGTGGCGGGCTTGAGCCGCAAGGGCTTGCTGCGTCGGGAGCGGGCCGAACGCGATCAGCGGGTCGTGCGCCTTTACATTACCGATGCCGCGGCGGCGTTGCTGCTGCGCTCGCCGGGGCCGGTCGAAGGCATTTTGCTGCAGGCCCTGCGGCATATGGATGAATCGAATCTCCAGCAACTCAATGCTGTGCTGCAACAAGTGCTCGCACACATGCAGACCATCAACCCTGCCTTGGCGGATATTCCGCTGACGGAACTCTGAGCCCCAGCCCGGCGCCTTGCTTATCGATTGCTTGCTGAGCCAGCCTTTGTTACTAATAGCGCCGGTCCAACCAGATTGCGGCCTCCCTCCGCTGTAACGCCGTTGCAGCCGCTGGTCCGACAACGAGAACGATTAATCATGAATAAACCTGCGCGTGCCCAGAGTCCGGCAGCCTTCGCTGAGCAGTACATTGTTGAATCCATCTGGCAGGGCAAGTTTGCTCCCGGCACCATTCTTCCGGCCGAGCGCGAGCTGTCGGAATTGATTGGTGTGACACGCACGACCTTGCGCGAAGTGCTGCAACGTTTGGCGCGTGATGGCTGGCTGACCATTCAGCACGGCAAGCCGACCCAGGTGAACGATGTCTGGCATACCGCGGGTCTGAATATCATCGATACCCTGACCCGGCTCGACGATGAAAATTCGCTGCAACTGGTCGATCAATTGCTGGATGCTCGCACCAGTCTGAGCAGCGTTTATATTCGCGCTGCCGCCAAACGCAACAAAGAGGCGGTGTTGCAGTTGCTGGCCGAAGCCGAGCAGGTCAGCGATGACGCCGAAGGCATTACCCAGTTTGACTGGCGTATGCATCACACGCTGTCGCGGCTGTCGATGAATCCGGTTTATACCTTGGTGCTGAACGGTTTCCGCAGCATTTATTATCGGGTCGGTCGCTTTCATTTTCAGCGCGCCGATGCCCGGGAACAGGCGCGAGCTTATTACCGTGCGCTGGCTGAAGTCATTCGCCGTGAAGATCTGAACGGCTTGAATTCGGTGATCTGGGCACACGGCCGCGACAGCGGCCGACTCTGGCAAGAAGTGCGAGCGAAACTGACCTCGGTGCATGATTTGCCGGTGACCGGCAACTGAAGTTTCACGAATAAATAAAAAAGCGGCCATGGGCCGCTTTTTTATTTGGTGGAAAACACGTGCTCAGGCGCTGGCGCGCTCCTTGCTGCTGTGCTCGCTGATCGTGGTCAAGGTCTGGACATTGCCTTTGCTGTCTATGGTGTCAAGGCGCACATCAAAGCCCCAGAGCCGGTGCAGATGGCGCATGACTTCTTCGTAACCTTCCGCCAATGGCACGTCATTGTGCGGGGTGTGGCGCAGGGTCAGGCCGCGGTTGCCACGAACATCGACATTCCAGACCTGGATATTCGGTTCATTCATTGACAGATTGTATTGGTTGGACAACGCCTGCCGGATGGCTTTGTAGCCGGCCTCATCGTGAATGGCCGTAATGCCGAGCTCGGCTTCGGTTTCATCATCAAGCACGGCGAACAGCCGGAACTGTCGCATCAGCCGCGGCGACAGAAACTGGGCGACGAAACTCTCATCCTTGTAATTGCGCATCGCGACATCCAGTGTTTTTTGCCAATCGCTGCCGGCAATATCCGGGAACCAGTGGCGGTCTTCTTCATCCGGATGCTCACAAATGCGCTTGATGTCCATGTACATGGCAAAGCCAAGGGCATAGGGATTGATGCCGGAAAAATACGGACTGTCAAACGGTGGCTGATAAACCACGTTGGTGTGCGAGTGCAGAAACTCCATCATGAAGCCTTCGCTGATCAGGCCTTCATCGTAGAGCCGGTTCATGATGGTGTAATGCCAGAACGTTGCCCAGCCCTCATTCATGACCTGGGTTTGCCGCTGCGGATAAAAATACTGGCCAATCTTGCGGATGATGCGAACGATCTCGCGCTGCCATGGCTCCAGCAAAGGCGCGTTCTTCTCGATGAAGTAGAGAATGTTTTCCTGCGGCTCTTTCGGAAAGCGGACTGCTTCTCTGGCTTCGGCTTTCTCGCGGGCGTGAGGGATGGTGCGCCACAGATCGTTGACCTGCGATTGCAGAAAGGCCTCGCGTTCCTGCTGCCGGCGCTGCTCCTCGCGCAAACTGATCGGGTGCGGCCGTTTGTAGCGATCGACGCCGTGATTCATCAGGGCATGACAGGAGTCGAGCAAGCCTTCGACGGCATCGAGGCCGTAGCGTTCTTCGCAATCGGCGATGTAATTCTTGGCAAACAGCAGGTAGTCGATGATCGCTTCGGCGTCGGTCCAGGTCCGGAACAGATAATTGCCTTTGAAGAACGAGTTGTGACCATAACTGGCGTGGGCGATGACGAGGCATTGCATCATCATCGTGTTTTCTTCCATCAGGTAGGCAATGCAAGGGCTGGAGTTGATGACGATTTCATAAGCCAGCCCCATATGGCCGCGTTTGTATTGCTGCTCGTTGGAAATAAAATGCTTGCCGAACGACCAGTGGCTGTACCCCAGCGGCATGCCGACGCTGGCGTAGGCATCGAGCATCTGTTCGGCGGTGATGATCTCAATCTGGTTGGGGTAGGTGTCGAGGCCGTAGTCGCCGGCAATGCGGGCGATCTCCTTGTGGTAGGCCTCGATGAGGTCAATGCTCCATTCCGAAGCGGTAGTAAGAGGCTGGCGCTTGCCGGAGTGTGCGGGATGGTCGCTCATGGGCTTCAGGCCTTCTGCCGTTTGAACAGCTCGCGGAAGATCGGGTAGATGTCGGTCGCTTCCTTGATTTGCTGCATGGCGAAATTTCGGAACTGCGGCGTCAGCTCGGCGTAGTGCTCCCACAGGCTCTGATGGTTGCGCTGGGTAATCTCGATGTAAGAGAAGTAGCGCACCTGCGGCAGGATGGATTGTGCCAGCAAGTCCTGGCACACCGGCGAGTCATCGCCCCAGTTGTCGCCATCGGAGGCTTGCGCAGCGTAGATATTCCAAAGCTGCGGTGAATACCGGGCCCGGATGATTTCATCCATCAGCTTCAACGCGCTGGACACTACGGTGCCGCCGGTTTCCTGTGAATAGAAAAATTCCTTTTCGTCCACCTCCTTGGCCTGGGTGTGGTGGCGGATAAACACAACCTGGACATTCTTATAGGTCTTGGTCAGAAATAGATACAACAACAGGAAGAACCGTTTGGCCATGTCCTTGGTGGCTTGATCCATCGAGCCGGAAACATCCATCAGGCAAAACATCACCGCCTGCGTGGTTGGTACCGGCTGTTTGACGAAGGCGTTGAAACGCAGGTCAAAGGTATCGATAAAGGGCACTCGTGCGATCCGTTCACGCAATGCCTCGATGCGCGCGCGCAGCGCCCGGGTCTCGCTGTCATCCTCGTCGGCATGTTCCTTGGCTTTTTCTTCCAGCTCGCGAAGTTCGCTGCGGGCTTCGCCGCTCAGCGCCATGCGCCGGGCCAATGCGCCGCGCAAGCTGCGGACGATATTCAGCGTCGCTGGCACGCCATCGGTTTTGTAGCCAGCCCGAACCGTGCGGAACTGCTCGGTCTTTCTCAGTTGGGCGATATCAAGATTCGGCAATTCCAAATCTTCGAACAGCAGATCCAGATATTCGTCGCGCGACAATTCAAATTTGAATTCGTCCTCGCCTTCGCCGGAGTCGCTGGCGCGGCGACCCTGGCCGCGGGCTTCGCCATTCAGCGGCCGCTTGACCCGATCGCCGCTGACAAACTCCTTGTTGCCCGGATAGATGCGCTCACGCACGCCACCCTGGCCGCTACGGAATGTCGGTTCGCGGGTGTCTTTGGACGGGATGGAGACATTTTCACCGGTATCCAGATCGGTGACGCTACGCTTGTTCAGCTGTTCGGAAACCGCTTTCTTGATTTGACTCTTGAAACGACGGATAAAGCGCTGCCGGTTGACAGTGCTTTTGTTCTTGCTCCATTGCCGGCGGTCCACCAGACGTGACACGGTGTTTACCTCGCAGGTTCCGCCTGCGCATCCACGGAAGCGCAGGCGGCCAGACAGGTCTTGCTTACGTCATTGCGCTGGCCAGACTCAGCTGGCCTTTCTGACCCGCAAATACCATTCGCACAGCAGCCGAACTTGTTTCTCGGTGTAGCCTTTCTTGACCATCCGGGAAACAAAGTCCTGATGTTTCTTCTGGTCCTCTTTCGAGGCTTTGGCGTTGAACGAGATGACCGGCAGCAAATCTTCGGTATTCGAGAACATCTTTTTCTCGATAACGGTCCGCAGCTTTTCATAGCTGGTCCAGTTGGGGTTGCGGCCGCCATTGTTAGCGCGGGCGCGCAGCACAAAATTGACCACCTCGTTGCGGAAGTCTTTCGGGTTGCTGATGCCGGCCGGCTTCTCGATTTTCTCCAGCTCTTCGTTCAAGGCGCCGCGATCAAAATTCTCACCGGTTTCCGGATCCCGGTATTCCTGATCCTGAATCCAGAAGTCGGCATAGGTGACATAGCGGTCGAACAGGTTCTGGCCGTACTCGGAATAAGATTCGAGATAGGCCGTCTGGATTTCTTTGCCAATGAACTCGACATACTTCGGCACCAGAAAGCCCTTGATGTGCTCAATGTACTTCTCGTAGGTCTCCTGCGGGAACTGCTCGCGCTCCAACTGGGTTTCCAATACATACAACAGGTGCACCGGGTTGGCTGCGACTTCGCCATGATCGAAATTGAAGACCTTGGACAGGATCTTGAAAGCGAACCGGGTTGACAGGCCGTTCATGCCTTCATCGACACCGGCGTAGTCACGATACTCCTGATAGGACTTGGCTTTCGGGTCGGTGTCTTTCAGTGATTCGCCGTCGTAGACCCGCATCTTGGAATACAGGCTCGAGTTCTCCGGCTCTTTCAATCGCGACAACACCGAGAACTGCGCCATCATCTGCAGGGTACCGGGGGCGCACGGCGCGCTGTCCAGATCGCTGTTGCTAAGCAGCTTTTGGTAAATGCGAACCTCATCGGACACCCGCAGGCAGTACGGCACCTTGACGATGTAGACGCGATCGAGAAACGCCTCGTTGTTTTTGTTGTTGCGGAACGCCTGCCATTCCGATTCATTCGAGTGCGCCAGAATGACGCCGCTGAAGGGCAGGGCAGACAAGCCTTCAGTGCCGTTGTAATTGCCTTCCTGGGTGGCGGTCAGCAAGGGGTGCAATACCTTGATCGGCGCCTTGAACATTTCGACAAATTCCATGATGCCCTGATTGGCGCGACAGAGCGCACCAGAATAGCTGTAGGCATCGGGATCATTCTGGGCGAAACGCTCCAGCATGCGGATATCGACTTTGCCGACCAGCGCCGAGATGTCCTGATTGTTCTCATCGCCCGGCTCGGTTTTGGCAATGGCGATTTGATCGAGCACTGATGGCTTCAGTTTCACGACCCGGAATTTGCTGATATCACCACCGAATTCATGCAGGCGTTTCACCGCCCACGGTGACATGATGGTGCTCAGATAGCGCTTCGGAATGCCGAACTCGTCTTCCAGAATGCGGCCATCTTCTTCCGGATCAAACAGCCCCAGCGGTGATTCATAAACCGGCGAGCCTTTGATGGCATAGATGGGGCAGCGCTCCATCAGTTTCTTGAGCTTTTCTGCCAGCGAGGATTTGCCGCCACCGACCGGGCCGAGCAAATACAGAATCTGTTTCTTTTCTTCCAGACCCTGCGCGGCATGTTTGAAGTAAGACACGATTTGTTCAACCGTATCTTCCATGCCATAGAATTCGTTGAAGGCGGGATAGCGGGCGATGACGCGATTGGAGAACAAACGCGACAAACGAGAGTCGGTCGAGGTGTCGGTCATCTCGGCTTCCCCGACAGCTTTCAACATGCGTTCGGCCGCATTGGCGTAGGCCATGCGATCTTGCTTGCACAGCTCCAGATATTCCTGAAGGCTGTACTCGTCCTCTTTTGCTTCCTCGTAACGTGAGCGGTAATGCTGGAACAGGCTCATGACGACCTCCACGGTGTCGACGCGCCGGGCAGCGCGTGCGTGCCTTGGAACAAGTGTAGTTCGCGCTGGTACTGACGACCGTCATTCGCAACAAAGGTTCATGTTTCGGCCACTTGCGGTGGTTTTCGGGCCGATCGGCGGCAAAGTCTGTTTTGTGTTGCGCTGCAGCATGAAACGAATGAAAAAGCCCGCTTTTCTAACTGGTCAGTGGTCTTGTGAGTGGACGGATGAGCGGTTAGGATTGGCCCAGCTCTCTTGCGCATGCCGCCCTTTACCAAGGCAGTGCTGACGGCACGCATCCTGGATGCAACAACGACAATAGTGGAACAGCCTTACTGGGAGAATTCCATGAATAAACACCTGCTTGGATTGGCTTTGGTCAGCGCGCTCGGATTGGCCGGGTGCGGTGGAGGTGACGGCCCGGCCGACCCGCAGATTCCGTCAACTGATGGAGTTGGCCTCAGTGCGGGAGCCCCGATTATCGAGTTTGAGACGACAGATTCGAATAGTGATGGCTATTTGATCCCGCTGCCCAATGACCTGCTGTTCGCCGGAACCACAGACCTTACGCTGAACATTTCGGGTGTAAGCGATGCGGATATTGGAGGGGCTAATGGCACCAAGAGCATTCAGGCCCAGTTGAACAAGCAAGACGGCTGGTCTGCGACAGCGCCGTTTATCGTCAAGGTGCGCAGTAGTGTTGGCGCCAGCCTTGATGCAAATACGCTGGCCGACAGCGTTCACATCTTTAAGGTGACTTTGCATCGTCCAGGTGCAATCAATCCAGATGCCCCGATCTCTACCACCAATCCGAAAGTTCCGACCGGCCCGGTAACTGCCATCGAGAGTGAGCTCGCGCTGGGGACGGATTTCGCTGTTGGGCTCGCCGCGGAAGATACGAATAACCGGACAATCCGCATTTCGCCATTGAAGCCGTTGACACCGCAAGCCAGTTACATGGTGGTCATTACTAACGCGCTGAAAGACTCCAATGGTAAGACTGCCACGGCTGACGTTACCTATGCCGTGGGCAAGAACACCACGCCGCTACCTGACACGGCCTCGGCCAGACCGCTTCAGATCATGGTGAATGCCCAAGAGGCTGCGGCTGCGGCGGCTGGAATTGACGCTTCGACTATCGCGGTTTCCTACGTGTTTACGGTGCAGTCGGTCAATGAGGAGTTGAGCGCGGTATGGGCTTTCACCAATAACCTGTTCCCGGGTGTCACTAATCCGTTCCCGTATGCCTTGAATTTTACTGGCGCGATCACCGTTCCGGGTACCATGCTGGGCCTGCCAGCCAATCTTGCCACCTTCCGGCAAGCGAGCTTGGCATTGCCCTATTACCTGACGGCCAGTGCCAACGTGGGCAATACCACACCGGTGGCGACTGCTGGTGGTGCAATGAACGTCGACAACGGCGTCTCGCACGACCCGAATGGCATCACCAAGAACTGGAATGCCCCGGCAACAATCAACTTGGGTGGCGGTCCGATACCGAATCCGCTCGGCACCAACCTGTCGTACGCCAATCCGCTGCCAAGCCCGACTGGTCTGGAAACCATTCCTGTTCTTATGTCATTGCCGGGACCGGGCTGCACCAAGCCGGATAGCGGTTGGCCGGTAACCATTTTCCAACACGGTATCACCAGCAACCGCACCAGCATGATCCCGCTCGCGGCCGCGCTGGCAGCGCCGCCGAGCTGTCAGGTCACAGTTGCAATCGACCTGCCGATGCATGGCCTGCGCGCCTCGGGTGATTACCTTGCGGACACGGTCCCGGACAATACGACGGCCAGTCTTGCCGGCGTGTTTTTCGCTGGTCACTCGACGGTTGACAGCAACGGCGCCTTGCGTGAACGGCTGATGGGTATTGATCTGCTGAGCAACACGAGTGGTGCGCCGGGCACGGCACCAGATGGCCGGGTTGACAGTTCAGGCTCCTGGTTCATCAACCTGCAATACCTGCTGGCAACTCGTGACAACTTGCGTCAAGGTGCTGCTGACTTGTTCGGTTTGACCCGGGCGCTGACCACAGCGAACTTGGATATCGACGGCGTTGCCAACGGCACCGATGTCGATGCAGCCAAGATTTCGTTCGCCGGCCAGTCCTTGGGTTCGATCGTCGGTACGACGTTCGCCGGTGTCGATCCGAAGGTGAAGGTTGCAATGCTTTCTGTGCCGGGTGGCGGCTTGGCCAAGCTGCTGGATGGTTCGATGGCCTTTGGTCCGCGCATCCGCGCCGGCTTGGCGGGCGCGGGTACTGTTGCCGGCACGGCGGCCTACGAGCAGTTCTTGTGGTCCGCACAGACCTTGGTCGACAGCGGTGATCCGATCAACACTGCCGCGCGCCTGAATGCCCGTGCGATTCCGGTTCTGGTTCATGAAGTGGTGGGTACGGCAGGTTTGCTGCCTAGCGACCTCGTGGTGCCGAACAATGTGATTGCCGGTACCTATCCGAACCCGGTCACCAGCTCGCCCTATACCATCTATGTCACCGGTCCGCTCGGTGGTACGGATCCGCTGATTGCGACGCTAAGTCTGACCAAGCTGAGTGCCGACACGTCCGATCTCGAAGGCATTCGTGGCTATGTCCGGTTCACCCGCGGTGCTCACTCGTCGCTGCTGGCGAACGACACCACGCTTGATCCGGATGTCGGTACTGGCGCGGCGCCGGTGCGTAAGGAAATGCAGCAGCAAGCGGTGACGTTCATTGCTAGCCAAGGTACCTCGGTACCCGCAACTGAAGGTACCGGTGCGGTCGAGCCGTAAGCGACCTCGACGTAACGGAAAAGCCCCGGTCATCCGGGGCTTTTTTATTGTAGGTATTACCTGCCGGGGCGCCAAGCAGTGGGTTTGGGCGGCAGGAGACTGCTAGCCGAATGTGGCTTTCTTGCTATGATTCGCCACCCCGTCAAGGTGGCGGGAACTCGGAGTCCAGTGTCTTGATGCAGTTCTTCTATGAGTACGGCCTGTTTCTGGCCAAATCCGCGACCATTGTGTTCGCCATCCTGCTGGTTATTGGTGGCATTGTCCGCTCGCGCCAACAACGGCATCAGCCGGCGCCGGGTGAAATTGAGGTTCGCAACCTCAGCGATGAGTACAAGGATTTGACCGACACCATGTATGCCGAGATTCTCGATCTCGACGAGTACAAGGCGCGGCACAAGGCTGAGCTGAAAAAAGAAAAAGAAGAAGCGAAAGCGCGCAAGAAAGCGCTGAAGCAGGCGCAGAAAGACGAGGCCAGGAAAGCAGCTGAACCAGAAGCCGCGACAACCGATTCAGATGCCGACGCAGCGGAAGAGGACGAAGAAGAAGAGCTGGAGCGGAAACCGCGGGTGTTCGTGCTGAACTTTCTCGGCGACATGGAAGCCTCTTCCGTGCATTGCCTGCGGGAAGAAATCACGGCCGTGCTGTCGGTCGCAGAAAAAGATGCGCAGGATGAAGTCATTCTGCGACTGGAAAGCCCCGGCGGTTTGGTCCACAGCTATGGTCATGCCGCCTCGCAATTGCAGCGGATTCGTGATGCCGGTCTGCCGCTGACGGCGGTAGTGGACGAGGTGGCGGCCAGCGGCGGCTACATGATGGCCTGTGTCGCTGACAAAATTGTCGCCGCGCCGTTTGCCGTGATCGGTTCGATTGGTGTGGTCGCGGAATTGCCCAACTTCAATCGTTTGTTGAAGCGCTTTGATATCGATTACGAGCAGCACACCGCCGGTCAGTTCAAACGGACCTTGACCATGTTCGGTGAGAACAGCGACGAAGGCCGGCGCAAATTCCAGGAAGAGCTGGAAGACACGCATAAACTGTTCAAAGCCTACGTCGGCGAGCATCGCAGTCAGGTCGATCTGGAGAAGGTCGCGACCGGTGAGCACTGGTATGGTTCGCAAGCGCTGGAGCTTGGTTTGGTCGACGAGCTGCAAACGTCCGATGCGCTGCTGCAAGAGTTGTATCCGACCCATGACGTGTACGAAGTCAATTATGAATTCCGCAAGACGCTGGCCGATCGGTTGTCGTTGGCGGCATTCATGTCGGTCGACAAACTGTTGATGCGCTGGTGGCAGCGCTCGGCCAGCCGGCACGGTTTCATTCGCTGAACTGAACTGAACTGAACTGAACGGACTGCGGCATGGATATCGAGTTCTGGCAAACCCGTTGGCAACGTGGCGAAACCGGATTCCATTTGCCGCGGCCGCATCCCAAATTGCAGTCGCTGTGGCCGACCTTGTGCCCGGACATGGCGGCGTCGGTGCTGGTTCCGCTCTGTGGCAAATCGCTCGATCTGGTCTGGTTGCTGGCGCGTGGCCATCGGGTGATTGGCGTCGAGATCAGCGAGTTGGCTGTGCGGGCATTTTTCGCCGAACAAGGCTGGCAACCCGAGATCGAAAGGCAGGGCGCTTTCCTCTGTTTTCGTTATCAGCAACTGACAATTTATTGCGGTGATTTTTTTGCCCTGACTCGCGAACAATTGCTGAATTGTCATCATGTCTACGATCGGGCGGCGTTGATTGCTTTGCCGCCCGAACTGCGTGCGGCCTACAGTCAACATTTGTTGGGGCTGGTGCCGTCCGCTGCCGTCATGCTGCTGCTGACTCTGGTCTATCCGCAAACGGAAATGACTGGGCCACCGTTCGCGGTAACGCCTGCCGAGCTTGTCAGCTTGTATCCGCAGACCCAACAGCAGTTGCTGGTTGATCAGGACATTCTCAGCCATGAGCCGCGGTTTTCGGCGAAAGGGGTCAGCTCGCTGCATGAACAGGCGTGGAGCATTCGTTGGTAACGCCCACCCCCATTTCCACGCCCATGCTCTCGGACACGCCCAATCCCATGCCAACGCCTATCCCTTTGCCCGCATCGGCGGTGGTGTCGGCCGCGACCCGGCGCAGCATGCTGCGACACGACGGACGCCATTTGTATTGGCTGGAGCAGAGACCGGAGGAAAACGGTCGTGGTGTACTTATGCGTTGGTCTGCGAGCACTGGCAACGAGGAATTGTTACCGACCTGGTTCAATGTTCGTTCCAAGGTGCATGAATATGGTGGTGGCGAGTTTGCAGTGCGTGATGGCGCGCTGCTGTTTGTCGCGGAGCCGGATCAACAGCTTTGGTTGCGCACGGCAAGCGGTGATTTGCGTGCGTTGACCGAAGTCAGTCAGCCGCCGCGTTCGATTCGTTATGCCGATATGTGCTGGCATCCAGGCGGCGAGTGGTGCTACGCCGTCCGTGAGCGTCATCATGATCAGGATGTGATCAATGAACTGGTCGCAGTCTCGTTGACAGGTGCCATTCAGGTGCTCGCCAGCGGCGCTGATTTCTATGCCACACCTACTGTTTCTCCCGATGGCATGCAACTGGCCTGGTTGCAGTGGTCGCATCCACTCATGCCGTGGGACGGTACGCAGTTGCAGCGCGCAAACCTGCGCCAGCCCGATTCGCTTTTGGATTCAGCCGAGGTGGCTGGCGGGGCAACCGAATCCGTGTTGCAGCCGTTATTTGCCGGCAACAATCAACTGTTTGCCCTCAGCGATCGCAGTGGTTACTGGCAACCCGGGGTGGTTCTGGCGAACGGCTGGCAGCCGCTGCAAATTCAGTCAGCAGAAGCACAGCCAGAGACATCAGCGGATGCCTTTGCTCACAACGAGTTTGCGGTGGCACCGTGGTCACTTGGCACGCGGACCTGGTGTGTAACGGATGGTGGTGATATCTGGTTAATCGGATCGGTCAATGGTTTCCAGCAATTGTGGCGATTGAGCCCTGAGCCGGACGGTACGTATCGCGCTGCGCCACAGCATTTTTCGCAAACCGCTCCGACATCGGAATCCGTTTGCTGTTTGGCGCCGCATTTGGCCGTGGCCGGTGATGCGGTTTTTGTTCTGGCGTCAGCAACCGATCAGCCGGAACGGCTGATGGCGCTGCAACCGGGTCGTGACAGCCAGCAATGCCTCACTGGCACGGTTGCCTGGCCGGCCGATGTGATGATCACGCCTGCCAAGTCCGTGATGACCGAAGTGGCTGGGCGAAAGCTACCGTTTTTCTTCTATCGCCCGGCAGAACGCACGCGTTGTCCGCTGCTGCTGTTTTGTCACAGCGGTCCGACCGGCGCGGCCAGTCCGGCACTGCAGGCGACGATCCAGTTCTGGACCTCTCGCGGTTATGCTGTCGCCGACGTCAATTACCGCGGCAGCGATGGCTTTGGCCGGGACTGGCGCCAGAGTCTGCTGGGGCATTGGGGCGAGTACGATGTTGCCGATTGCCTGGCGGTGGTTGATTCGCTGATCCGCGATGGCGCTGTCGACCCGGACCGGATTTACCTGCGCGGCAATAGCGCCGGCGGGTTGACGGCCCTGCACATGCTGGCCGCATCCGGCCGGATTCGGGCCGCAGCCTTGCGTTATCCGGTGGTAGATCTGGTCCGGCTGGCGGCCATCAGCCACAAGTTTGAAGCGCGCTACCTGCATCGTCTGGTTGGCGCGGGCGGTAGCGATGAACAGCGCCTGCACCAGATGTCGCCTACCAGCATCTTTCCGCTGATAAAAACGCCGGTGCTAGTCCAGCAGGGCGAGCAGGACCCGGTGGTGCCGCTGGCACAGGCTCAACAGCTCGTTGCCAGCCTGCAAGGAGCCGGGGTGGACCATGAGCTCGTTGTCCATACCGGGGAGGGCCACGGCTTTCGCCGGGCCGATACCCTGATGGCGGCGCTGGCTGCCGAGCTGGCCTTTTTCTCCCGTCATGCCTGACCATTGGGCGGTCAACCGGGACCGGCTGTCGCCCAATTTGCCAAACTTGTCGAAGATCTCGCGAAAAGCCCTTGATCCAACAGAATTTTTAGCCCTTGCTCGATTGCCAAGCCGCGACCCTTGGATTAGTCTTAGTCAAATTCGCGTAATAGCGGCGGGCCGACCGTATTTGGCCCCTTTGCCGGGAGCAGGAGTAAGCATGATGAGCGAGTGGCTGAAAAAAGGATGGGCCGTGCTGCTGGCAGCAACGCTGTTGGCGGGCTGTGGTGGCACAGGCACCTCTGACGAGGAAACGGATACCGGAGGCGGCGGTAGCACCGCAACTACAGCCGTAGCCGTGCAAATTCTCGACCCAAGTGGCAATGTCACCACTAATGTCACCCCCTCTTCACCGGGCACGATACGAGCAACGGTAACCAATAACGGCTCTGCTGTTGCCAATACTGTTGTAACTTTCAGCACCACCCTTGGCAGTCTCAACCCGCCGAGCGGGACTGCGCTCACCAACGCTTCGGGTGTGGCAACCATCACGCTGAATGCGGGGACGGTGGCTGGTGCCGGAACGGTGACGGCTTCTGCGACGGCTGGTAATTCAACCGGCCAAGGCACTGCAGCGTTTTCCACAACGATCCCGGCCAACAATGTCACGATGACGGTGACAACTCCTGGTGGGATCGTAAGTGCCGGTGGTACGACAACGGTTACCGCAGCATTTACCAATTCCGATGGTTCTTCATTTACCACAACGGTCCCGGTTACGTTCACATCGGCTTGTGTGACCTCGGGTGGCGCAGTGATTAGTTCTCCTGTGGATTCAGTCGGCGGAGCCGCGACGGCAACCTATCGAGCAACCGGTTGCGTGGGGGCCGATACCGTCAACGTGTCGGCTCAGGTTGGCGGCAATGTGCTGAGCGGGACGGCAGTAGTTACAGTCGGTGCGGCTGCATTGGGTAGTATCGAATTCGTCTCGGCGACTCCTGCAAATATCGCTTTGCAGGGTACCGGCGACTCAAGCCGTCCGGAAACTTCCACTGTAATTTTCCGTGTGCTTGATGCGCAAGGAAACCCGCTTGCGGGAATTCCGGTAACGTTTGCGCTGGATACTACTGTCGGCGGCATCGCTCGCTCTCCAGCTACAGCGCAGACCGATGCTCAAGGTCGTGCGCAGACCGTTGTGAACGCTGGTACGGTGGCCACTTCAGTTCGAGTAAGCGCCACTGCAACACAAGGTGGTACTTCGTTTAGCACCACCTCCAGTCGCTTGGTGGTTTCCACGGGCTTGCCGGATCAGGATTCGATCTCGATCTCTGCTAGCGTGCTGAATCCCGAGTCTTGGGAGTTGGATGGCAAGACGGTTACCGTCACGGCTCGCTTGGCCGATGCCTTCAATAACCCGGTTCCGAACGGCACTGCTGTGCAGTTTCGTGCGGAAGGCGGGGCTATCGATCCTTCTTGTACTACCACAGATGGCGAGTGCACGGTGACATGGCGCTCGCAAGCACCCCGGCCTGTTGGTCAAGGTGATCTGGGCATGGTTTGTGCCACAGTGCCAGAGTTGGTCAATAGTTGTGGCCAGCCCTATGGTGGCCGGGTAACGATCTTGGCGACCGCAATTGGTACCGAAAGCTTCCCGGATATAAACGGCAATGGCCGTTTCGACAGCACGGAAGATGCGACTTTCCAGACAGGCACCGATGTGCAAGGGGGCGATTATGATGTGCCCGAAGCATTCGTCGATAACAATGAAGATGGCGGTTATCGTATCAGTGCTGGCACAGATGATGATGCCGAGACGTTTGTCGATTTCGACAACGATCAAGCCTACGATGCTGACGACAATCTATACAACGGCGTACTTTGCGGCAGTGCGACGACCTGTTCGACACAAAAAACACTTCATGTCCGCGATAGTCTTGTGATCGTGATGTCCTCCAATGACATTTACAATCGGAACATGGATTCGACCGGCACGGTTGAGGACAATACAGCAATCTCGGTGCCGCCAGCGAGCAATGTGAAAACTCGGCAGGTCCTGCTGGCAGACTTCCACAACCAACCGATCCCGGCCGGTTCCACGATCAAGATTGAGACCAGCAATGGATCTATTCTTGGCACCAGTACTTATACGATGCCAAGTACCAACAGCAATGGCGGTAAGTTGTTCGCTTACACGGTGAAAGGTGATACGACCTCCAGTGCCGGCAGTATTACTTTTACAGTCACTACACCATCTGGGGTGGTCAATGTGCTTTCAGGTCCTTCAGTGAATGATTAAAAAAAGCCCGCGAAAGCGGGCTTTTTTTTGCCTCAACGCGGAGGAGCCGAATCTGCCATTTTCAACTAATGAGGGTCAGCGATATCTCAATGTTAGCAGCAGCTGAAGTGCTGAAACGGCTTGCTCGCTTTCGATAAACAGTTGTGGATCAGCCAGATCCGCAGCGGACAACGATTCGCGGTAGTGACGATCAGCCCAGGCATTGAGCGCGGAGAA
Organism: Permianibacter fluminis; assembly: GCF_013179735.1. Classification (NCBI taxonomy): domain Bacteria; kingdom Pseudomonadati; phylum Pseudomonadota; class Gammaproteobacteria; order Pseudomonadales; family Pseudomonadaceae; genus Permianibacter; species Permianibacter fluminis. Next base: position 439,392 of record NZ_JABMEG010000002.1, read on the forward strand.
AGCTTCGTCAGACATCCAAACCTTGGCTGAAACAGTGCTTCGTTGGCTTTCGGTTAACACAATCCTTTGACGCAAACACGCCGGTCCGCCACCATTTCTCATGCTTTGCTTCACGTCGAAGACATGCACTGCCTTGATTGGTGTTTGACGCGTCAACAACTCCTGCAAATACGCCCATACCCGTGGATTGGCCTCGCATTCGCCAGGAACGATCAGTGCCATGCCGCCGGTTGGCAACGATACCAGCTGGCTATTGAACAGATAGGAGCGGACGGCATCTTCGAGTGGCATGGCTTTGCTGCTGACTTCGATGAAATGCAGTTCGTCATCACCGTAGGCGCGGCGGATATCGGCAAGCGCCGTGTCCTTGTCCAGAAACGCCTGCTCGTGAAAGAACAGGACATTGCGATTGCCGACGGCGATCACATCGTTGTGGAAAACGCCTTGATCAATGACCGCCGGATTCTGCTGTACGAACACGACTTTGTCGGCGTGCAATTGGTGCAGTCTGGCAATTGCTTCGGACGCTTCACGCGTCTGCCGGGCGGGAAATTTTTGCGGCGCCGGCTGAGTCGGGTCAAAGGCGTATTTACCGTAAACAAAAATTTGCACGCCGGGCTCGCCGTATTCGCGGCAGAGCCGGGTATGGTTGGCGGCGCCCTCGTCACCAAAATGATCGCCGAGCGGCAGCGGATCGTGATGAGCGAAATGGCTTTCGTCGGCGAAGATCGCGCGCAGCAATTTTGCTGTTTGTGGTCCTTCGATCGAGCGATGGAAGCGATTGGCCAGGTTGGCTGCGGTGAAATGCACCTTGCCATCAAGGCTGTCCGCTGACGGACTCATGGTGCAGGCGTTGGCGGTCCACATGCTGGAAGCCGAGCTGACGCAAGCGAGCAACACCGGCGCCTGTTTTGCGACTTTGTTCAGCACCTGGGCGTCGGTGCCGGTGAATCCTAGCCGACGCAGCGTTGCCAAATCCGGACGCAGCAATGGTGGCAGCACGGCTTGCGGAATGCCGAGCTTGTGCAGCGCGTACATTTTTTGCAGGCCCTGTTTGACCGCCTCGCGCGGATTCGACACCGCTGAACTGTTGCCCATGCTGGCGACGTTGCCGTAGGACAAACCGGCATAGTTGTGGGTCGGGCCGACCAGTCCGTCAAAATTGATTTCGTAGGCTTGGGTCATGTTCGTTTTGCCTTGAGCTGCGGATTACGGTTTTCGTAGGAGCGGCCTTGGTCGCGGTCTTGTTGTATCGAAAGCATCGCGGCCAAGGCCGCTCCTCCAGATTTCTTCAATGCCCGAATTGGCACGCGCCTTAGAGCGTCATGCCGGGTGATAGCTGTGCCGGCAAGGTGCAAGCCGTGCTTTCCATCGACGCGACCGGATAGCTGCAGTAATCGGCTGCGTAATAGGCGCTGGCGCGATGATTGCCGCTGGCGCCGACACCGCCGAATGGCGCCGCCGAACTGGCGCCAGTCAGCTGCTTGTTCCAGTTGACGATGCCAGCACGAATATCGCGATAGAACTGTTCATATTCTGCTTTGTCATCGCTCAGCAAGCCCGCGGCCAAACCAAAGCGGGTGTTGTTCGCCAGCGCAATCGCCTGTTCGAAACTGTCGTAGCGATAGACCGACAGTAGCGGGCCAAAATATTCCTCGTCGGCGATATCTCGCGCTTCCGTCAGATCGACGATGCCAGGTGAGAGCAGCGCCGTGTTGTCTTGTACGCGGCGCATTTTCAGCAGCGGATAGCCGCCCTTGCCAATCAGCTCATCTTGCACTTTCAGCAGCTTGTTGGCGGCCGGAACGCTGATGACAGAGCCCATGAACGGCGCAGGTTCGGCGTTGTAGGTGCCAACCTGAAGTTGCTGCGCCGCATCGACCAATGCCGACAGGAATTTGTAACCGTCATCGGTATTCGGAATCAGCAGGCGACGGGCGCAGGTGCAGCGCTGGCCGGCCGTTATGAAGGCCGATTGCAGCGTGTGAAACACTACAGCTTTCAGATCATTGATTTTGCCGATCACCAGCGCATTGTTGCCGCCCATTTCCAACGCGAGAATTTTGTGCGGCTGGCCAGCCAGTTGCGCGTGCAACGCGAAGCCGGTGCCAGCCGAGCCGGTAAAAAACAGGCCGTCGATGCCAACATGTTGGGCAAGCGCGATGCCGGTGTCGCGCGCACCTTGCAGCAAATTCAGCACGCCTGCCGGCAGGCCGGCGGCTTGCCACAGTTCCATGGTTTTCGCTGCGACGCCGGGGGTCAATTCGCTGGGTTTGAACAGCACGGTATTGCCCGCCAACAGCGCCGGCACGATATGGCCGTTTGGCAAATGGCCCGGAAAATTGTACGGCCCGAATACCGCGACCACGCCATGCGGCTTGTGGCGGGTGGCGGTGGTGGTGTCGCCGGTCGTTGCTTCCTTGACGCCGGTGCGTTCGTGATAGGCACGGATGGAAATATCAATCTTGCCGACCATGGCGGCAACTTCTGTTTTCGCTTCCCACAAGGGCTTGCCGGTTTCCTGACCGATCAAATCGGCCAGCACATCGGTATTCGCTTTCAGCTGGGCTTCAAATGCCTTCAGTACCGCAATGCGTTCGTCGAGCGTGCGGTTACGCCAATGGGCAAACGCGGTGCGGGCGGCATTGATGGCGGCATCGACGTCGTTGCGACTGGCGGCATTGCCTTGCCAGACCGGTTGTTGGGAGACCGGATTGGTCGAATGAAAACGCTCGCCGTGGCCGGCTTGCCAGTTGCCGTTGATGAAAAGTTCGTTGTGAAGACTCATTGTATTTCTCCCGGATGATTGTGCGGACTGCATCAACCACCCCTAGCCCCTCCTTGACAAGGAGGGGGATCAGATCGAGCCATTCCCATGTTGGGGAATCGGAAAAAATCAATACAGTTTGCAGGCGCGCACCGGCTCGCCGGTTCGCAACTCCAGCGCATCGACGACCTTCGCAGGCAGCAACAAATTTCCGGCGTCATCGAACGCCAGCTCGGTCAAGCAGGCGCGGTAATCTACTCGTTTGGTATTGCTGACCAGGTAGGTTTCCGGCTGGGTCGTTGTTCCAGCCGGCGCGATGCTCCATTCGAAGCGGTTGCTTTTGCGGACGGTGCGGATTGAGCGGATATCGGCTTCGATGGTCGGGCCGGCATCGAAAATATCGACGTGGCCGGTGTAGCGAAAACCTTCGGCGATCAGCATGTCATACGCGGGCTGGGTATCCGGATGCACCTTGCCGATCACGGCGCGGGCTTCGTCCGGCAGCATGCACAGATAGATTGGGTAATGCGGCATCAGCTCGGCGATGAACTGGTTGCCGTAAGTGCAGAGCGCATCGGCTTCCGGAAATTCCATCGAAAAAAATTTTTTGCCGAGCGCATCCCAGAATGGCGAGAAACCTTTGTCGTCGGACACGCCGCGCATTTCGGCAATGACCCGTTCATCGAAGCGCTGATCAAATTCAGTCAGGAACAGAAAGCGCGAGCGCGACAGCAATTTGCCGTTGCCACCGCCGCGGTATTCGGCGTCGAGGAACAGCGTGCAAATTTCGGTGCAACCGGTGAAGTCATTGCCGAGATATAGCGTCTGCACCTGATTGTGAATTTTCAGCGCCGGACTGGCGTGGACAACTTTGCCGAGGGTATAGGTGTAGAACGGTTGATTGAGACCAACCGCCGACGCCAGCGCGCTGGTGCCGCAAATGGCGCCGGTCTCGGTGTCTTCCAGTACGAACAAGTAATACTCGTCACCGGGCTTTTCCAGTTCGGTGCTGAACGAGTGTTCAGACAAGGCAATGCGCTCTTTCATCGATTGCTTGTCTTTCGGCAGCGTGGTCAGGCCGATACCGCTGCGCAATGCCAGCGCGTGCAGCTTGTCCAGATCGGCAGCGCGAACCGGGCGTATCCGCATCATGATGAATGACTCTGTTTGTTGGCCGAATGAAACGGCGTGAAATCAATGTCGCCGGCCGCCAACCGCAGCAGCAGCAAAGCCGACAGCTTGGCGCGTTCGGTCAGGCTGTCGAGCAGGGCAAATTCGTCACTGCTGTGGATGTTGCCGCCGCGCACGCCGAGGTTGTCGACATTGGCAAGGCCGGCCGCCGCGAGGTTGTTGCCATCACAGCAGCCACCGGTTGCTTGCCAACGGACATCGAGGTTGATGGCGTTGCCGCAATCGCGCAGCAAGCCGAGCAGGCTTTCGAGTGCCGGTGTCATCAGCTTTGGTGGCCGGTGAAAGCTGCCCAGCAGCGTGGTCTTGAAGCCGTCACGTTGATCGACCGCCGCACAGGCCGCTTGCAGTGCCAGTTCAAATGCGCGCTGTTGCTCGGTATTTGAAACCCGCACGTTCACTTTCAGCAGGCAGTGCTCCGGCACCACATTGACCGAGCCGCCACCGTCGACAAAACCGACGTTGACGGTCATGTCGCCATGCTGGCCATTCAGCGCATCAAGCGTGCTGGCGACATGCGCTGCCGCAACAATCGCATTGCGACCGAGATGATGCTCGCGGCCAGCATGCGCGGCTTTGCCTCGGACATGGACCGAAAAAGTGCCGGTGCCCTTGCGGGTTGACACCAGTTCGCCGGTCGGCAATGACGGCTCGTAGCACAGGCCAATGTGATGACGCCGCGCGGCTTCTGCCAGCAGCGGCGCCGAACCCAGTGAGCCGATTTCTTCATCCGGGTTCAGAATGACTTCCCAGCCCAGATTGTTCTTGTCCGCGCTTTGCTCCAGCGCCTGCAGCGCCGTCAGCATCACCAGCAGGCCGCCTTTCAGATCGGCCGCGCCCGGTGCATTGAGCGTGTTGGCGTCGAGCAGGCGATGGCTCTGAAACGGATGATCGGCCGGGAATACGGTATCGAGATGGCCGACCAGCAACACTTGCCGCGGCGCCTCCGGTCGGCAACGCAAGCGGAGCGCTGGTGCCAGTGGTCGCGCTTCGATCTGGCCGGTCTTGCCAAGTTGCTGCACCGGCGCCAACGCGATGCGCTCCACCGGCACGCCAAGCGGTGCCAGCAGCGGTTGCAGCGCGGTTTGTAGCCGCTCGATACCGGCGACATTCCAGCTGCCACTGTTGATTGCGCACAGCTGCACCAGCTGCTGCTGCAGCCGCGGTGCTTGTGCATCAATCCACTTCATCTGGTCATGCCAGCGGTTCATAGGGCGTCGCCAATACAGGAGTGCAGTAAAAGTTCGGCCCGGACAAGGGCCACGATGGCGCTCAGCATAGGGGCCACTGCCGGCATTAAGCAAAAACGCCGGCGGCATAAATATGCGGCTGAAATACTGGTGTTTTTTGACCAGAGGCGCGATCATTCGCGGCGTTTTTTACCGCCGCCGGAACGCTTCCGGCGCCGTTCGGTTTGGAACCACCAGGAACCGCTACCCGCTACGGTTCCACCTACCACAGAGCAGAGATGATGACTTCGGTAACGCGCGCGACCTTTGATCAAGTAATGGTGCCCACCTATGCCCCGGCGGCGATGCTGCCTGTTCGCGGCGCCGGTTCCAGAATCTGGGACAGCGAAGGTCGGGAATATGTCGATTTTGCGGGTGGTATTGCCGTCAATGCACTCGGTCACTGCCACCCGGTGATGGTCAAGGCCGTTACCGAACAGGCACAGAAAATCTGGCATCTCGCCAATGGTTACACCAATATTCCGGCGCTGGAACTGGCGCAAAAACTGATCGACAACACCTTTGCCGAGCGGGTGTTCTTTGCCAACTCCGGTGGCGAGGCCAATGAGGCGGCGTTCAAACTGGCGCGCGCTTACGCCAAACAGCATGGCGGCCCAAACAAGGTCGAAATCGTTTCCACCTTCAACAGCTTCCACGGTCGCACACTGTTCACCGTCAGTGTTGGTGGTCAGGAAAAATACACCAAGGGTTTCGAACCGTTGCCGCCGGGCATCAAGCATGTGCCGTACAACGATATAGATGCGCTCGACGGCGCTATCAATGAAAACACCTGCGCTGTCGTGCTGGAACCGATGCAAGGTGAGGGTGGTGTCACCCCGGCCGATGCGGCCTATCTGAAAAAAGCCCGTGAGCTCTGCGACAAGCATGGCGCGCTGTTGATATTCGACGAAGTGCAGTGCGGTATGGGCCGCACGGGCTATCTGTACAACTACATGGAATACGGCGTCACCCCGGACATTCTGACCAGCGCCAAAGCGCTCGGTGGTGGCTTCCCGATTGCCGCGATGCTGACCACCGAGAAAGTCGCGAAAGCGCTGGCGGTCGGTTCGCACGGCTCCACTTACGGTGGCAACCCGATGGCTTGCGCAGTCGCCTCGGCGGTGTTCGATGTGATCAATCATCCGGACACGCTCGCTGGCGTCCGTCAGCGCCACGATCAGTTTTTCAATGGTCTGAATGCCATCAAGGACAAGACTGGCGTGTTCTCGCTGGTCCGCGGCAAAGGCCTGCTGATTGGCTGCGTGCTGTCGGAAAAATACGCAGGCAAGTCGAAGGATTTTGTCACCGCTGCGCTGGCAGAGGGTTTGCTGATTCTGCAAGCCGGCCCCGATGTCATTCGTCTGGCGCCGTCACTGATTATTCCGGAAGCGGACATCAAGGAAGGTTTGGCGAAATTTGAACGGGCCATTGCCAAGGTGATGGCTTCGGTTTGAGTAGTTTGTAAAAAAAAGGGCGCCATCGGCGCCCTTTTTTTTCGTCGTAATTTTGGTGCCGATGGCGCTGCCATCGGCACAGTTTGGCATCAAGGTCCTAATGCGGCCGAAATTGCCCGGTTATTGGAAACTGATTCAGCACATCTTCTTCAACCACGCCGGCGCCAATGTTGTGAATAATCAGCGGACGGTCATCGACCCGACGATCGGATACCACTCCGATGTGGGGCAAATTGCCCGGCAACAACCACGTGACCAGATCGCCCGGCTGAAAGTCGGCGGGCATGGTGCCCGGCGAGATTCGCCAGCCTTGACGGGCAAAATAGTGAACAAGATTCGGCACCCGCCGATGGTCGATATTGGCATCGGGTCGACGCAGTCCCCATAACGGCGGGTAGCTGGACCATGCCCGCAGCATGTCTTCATGCACACGTTGCTGCAGATCCGTGCCGAGCACGCGAAAGGCGCGGATGACCACATCGGTACAAACACCGCGTGTCATTGGCACATCGCCGTTGGGATAGGCCAGCGGTTGATAACGGCCATCATAAACGGTGGTAACGCCGATTTGCTGGCGGGCGGCATCCACCAGTGGCTGCGCCTGCACCGGTGTGATGATTGCGGTGGTCATCAGCAGCCACAGCGAAATTCGCGTCCGCCACGGCGACCGAGTGCAAGCGCGCAGGTGGTAACTCATAGCGAATGCAGAAACCGATCCGACCGCGGCAAATAATAATCATCGTAGTCGAATGACAGCACCACGGTTTGCGAGCGGCCGACCAGCTCGGTGCGCGGCACAAAGCCGATGAACCGGCTGTCTGCGCTGTTGTCGCGGTTGTCACCCAGCATCAGATAGTGATCAGCCGGCACCGTCACCGGGCCAAAGGAATGGCTGGCGCTGATCGGGCCGGTCGCGACCCGGACCCGATGCTGGAAGCCGGCGATCTGCTCAGTGGCTATCAGGCTGTCGCCATCCGGCTGCATTTCGCTGTACTGCGCCGGCTCACTGTTGATGAACAATTGATTGTCGTGCAAGGCCACGACGTCGCCGGGCAAGCCAATCAGGCGCTTGACCAGTCGCTTGTTGGCAACTGCGGAATTGAAGACCACGATATCGCCGCGCTGTGGTTCGCTCAGTCGCTGCAGGCTCACATTGGTGAATGGCAGCTTGAAGTCGTACGCCAGCTTGTTGACCAGAATCCGGTCGCCTTCAATGATGGTCGGTTTCATCGAGCCGGTCGGCACACTATTCCAATCCGCGAATGAGCTGCGGAAGGCGAACATCAGAACCAGAAACAACAGAAACGAGCGGTTTTCTTTCAGCAATTTGGTGAGTGTGGCTTTCATGGCGCAGCAGTCCTTGCAGAGCAGGAGAAGGGCGGGTGAAGCGACTGTGACGCGAGCGGGCGAGAGGAGTTCCGGCGGCGGGCCGCGCGTGCGTGTTACGGCATGTTTCCGTCGTCGAATGGCCCGTATTGGTCGTTACTTCCGTTCCTTGAGTTTGGCCACCTGCTGCAATAGCGGCCACATCGCGTCCAGCATTTTTGGTTGGCCGCTGGCATTTGGATGGATGCCGTCGGCTTGCATCAATTCATTGCGGCCGCCGACTTCCCGCAGGAAGAACGGCACCAGCGTTGCGCCGGTTTCCTCAGCAATTTCGCTGTACTGGCCGGTGAACCGTTCGGTGTATTTCTTGCCGTAGTTCGGTGGAATGCGCATTTCCATCAGCAACACCTTGGCGCCGGCCGCTTGCGCTTGCTTGACCAGCGCGATGAGGTTCTGCTTGATGATGGGCAGCTGGGTGCCACGCAAGCCATCGTTGCCACCGAGTTCGATGATGACGATTTGCGGTTGGCTTTGCTTGAGCGACGCCGGCAAGCGTTGCAATCCGTTGCTGGTGGTGTCGCCGCTGATGCTGGCATTGACGACGCTCCAGCCGGGCGCCGTTTTCTGCAGGCGCTGATCCAGCAAGTGCACCCAGCCTTCGCCGTCCTGCAAGCCATAACCGGCGCTGAGGCTGTCGCCAAGCACCAGCACGGTATTGGCCAGCGTTGGCAGTGGCAGCAGCAACAGCGCCAGCAGGGCCAATACGGTCAACGGATTGCATTTGTTCATGATCAATCAAAACGCCGGGTTGGAATGTCGATGATGGTACGCGATTCGCGCCAGTCCGGACGAGCCGGCAGCGGCGCCAACAGCGGTCGTAGTGTTGCAAGATATGACCAGCACGCGTTTCAGTTTCACAATCTCTCCACCGTCGCTGCCTGCTTGCTGTGCAATGCTGGCGCTTACTGTACCGGTCGCAGCAGTGACCGCGTTTTTGCCGCACAGGTTCGGCAGCGCGCATCCACGCAGGTTCCGGAGGTACAGATGAAACAGCAATGGCAGGTGATGGCAAAATGGGCCGTGCTCGCGGCGTTCTGCGCCATGGGTGTCGCGCATGCCGGTGGCGGCAAACCGCATGAGCGTGACGGCGGAGAGGGTCCGCAAGGTGGCCCCGGCGAGGGCTTCCGCGCCAAGGCAATCGCGGCGTGCAGTGGCAAGCAGGCAGGCGATGCGGTCACATTGACCGGACCCGAGGGTCAGAGTATGGCGGCGGTCTGCACGCTGCGCCCGGCCGAGCTGGTCGCAATACCGAAGGCGCATCTGGAACGGATGGAGCAGGCTAGAAACGCTTGCAAAGGCCTGACGGAAGGCGCGTCGGCGGTGCTCAGTGCACCGGATGGTCGCAACCTTGCTGCGCATTGCGAGAGCCGTGACGGCACGCTGGTCGCTGTTCCTGATGAACGACCGGGCCGGCGCGAGCGCAACTAAACTTTGGTCGGTAGCGGGCAATGGCGCCTGGCAAGGTGACTGTACCCGCGCAAGCCAGACCGTTCTTGCCAGCTGCCATGACGGTCGCGTTTCTGCGGTCGTTATGGCAGCACAAACGTGATTGATGCCTTTTCTAAGTTCGTTCGTGCGTGGCAGCAAATTGGGTGGAGCAGGTTCATGCAGCGTCCGTCGCTGACCCTTCGGTTTTTCCTGGCACTGGCAGTATTGGCCTTGGCAATCGTGGTTTTGATGACCGTGGCGATGCGCTGGAGTGTGCGCCACGACATGGTCGACTACGTGCAGCGGCGCGAATTTGCCCGCTTGCAGCCACTGCAGGAGCTGCTGACCGATAGCTATCGGCAACAGGGCGACTGGCAGTTTTTGCGCGGCAAGCCAGACGTGCTGGCGCAACTGATCCAAGCCAGCGGCGTGACCGAACGGCGACGTGAGCGCGGTGCTGGCCGAGGAGCGGATCGCGAACGCCGCGATCGGTTCCCGCTCAGTCAAGTACCACCTGGTGCAGAACAACCAACTCAAGAAAAGCGCAATGCGCGTGACGAGTACGCGCGATCAGTTCCCGAGCCGCCTGCCGATCATGACGCGCCGGGTTTCGCCCCGCCACCACCGCCCGAACATGAGCCCGACCCCGAGTTCGCAAATAGCGTTCGCACCAGCACCGAGCCGGAATTGCAGCCGCCACCGTTCGGCCCGACCCATCCGCCGGGACCAATGCGGTTTGAAATGCCGCCACTGCAGCAACGCATGCAAGTACTCGATGCCGATCACCAGTTGCTGGTTGGGCGACAGCCGCCGACACAACTGGAATCCATCGAGCAGGCGATTCAACTCGATGATCGGATCATCGGCTATCTGCAATTGCAGTTGCCACCGCTGCTCAACGAAGATCTGGAGCAGCGCTTTCTGGCCAGCCAGATGCGTACGTTGCTGCTGATTGCCGGCGGCGCCCTGTTGCTGGCGCTGATCGTTGCCTGGTGGCTCGGCCGCAATCTGGTTCAGCCGATTTTGTCGGTGGCCGGTACCGTCCGGCAGTTGGCCGAAGGCGAGCTCGACACCCGGACCACAGTCAGTCGCGGTGACGAGCTTGGCCAACTGGCGCGTGATGTCGATCAACTGGCGACCACACTGACTGCCAACGAGCGCTTGCGTCGGGAGGTCATGGCCGATGTCTCACATGAGTTCCGGACGCCGCTGGCCCTGCTGCAAAGCAAGATTGAAGCGATGCAGGACGGCGTGCTGCCGAGTGATCAGCAAACGCTCGCGACGTTGCACGATGCGACGCTACGACTCAGCCGGATGGTGGATGATCTGTATCAGGTCGCACTGGCCGATACCGGCGCGCTGCGGCTGCATTGTCAGGATCTAGATTTGCGCCCGCTGATTGATGAGGCCGTGGCCGATGCCGGCGACAAAATCGCGGCCGCTGGCCTGAAAGCCTCGGTAGCCGGTGAGCTCCGTCTTTACTGTCACGGTGATCGGCAACGGCTGCGGCAAGTGCTCGACAATCTGCTGCACAACTCGGTGCGCTACACCGATGCCGGCGGCGAGATCTCGGTCCAGTTGCGCCGCGATGGTGATCACGCCCAATTGACCATCGAAGATACTGCGCCCGGCGTGCCGACCCCGCTGCAGGAAAAATTGTTTGACCGCTTCTTCCGGGTCGAACATTCGCGCAGCCGTGATGCCGGTGGTAGCGGACTCGGCTTGAGTGTGGTCAAGGCGATTGTCCAGGCCCATGCCGGCAGCGTCAGCGCACACCCTTCGCGGCTCGGCGGTCTCGCGATCGTGATTCGGCTGCCGCTCGCAGCCATGTCGGAGCGGCCGGCATGAATCAGCCAACTCAACATCCAATGCATCCGGCGGCAAATACGGTTACCGTCCTGATCGTCGAAGATGAAATCGAATTGGCCGCGGTGTTGGCGGGCTATCTGCGCCGTGAAGGGTTTGCGGTCGAACTGATGCACCGCGGTGATACGGTGGTCAGCGCTGTGCGGCAACAGCCGCCAACCGTGTTGTTGCTGGATCTGATGCTGCCCGGACAGGATGGCTTGAGCATCTGCCGGGAAATTCGCCAGTTCTCCAGCCTGCCCATTCTGATGCTGACGGCGCGGGTGGAAGAGATCGATCGTTTGCTCGGGCTCGAACTCGGTGCCGATGACTACCTGTGCAAACCGTACAGTCCGCGCGAAGTGGTGGCGCGCGTCAAGGCGCTGCTGCGTCGGCTGCAACCGCTTTATGGCCAGACCGCGATTGCGGCGCAGCGGCTACAGTTTGATGACGCGGCACTGAACGCGAAACTGAGCGGCGTCATGCTGGATCTAACCGTGGTCGAGTATCGCTTGCTGCGCCAGTTGGCCAGTCACCCGGGCCGCATTTATTCCCGCCAGCAATTGCTGGATGCCGCCCATGATGAGCACCGAGTGGTGACCGAACGAACCGTGGATTCGCACATCAAAAATGTTCGGCGCAAACTGCGGGATGCGCAGCCGCACAGTGGTGAACTGATTCACTCTGTTTATGGCATAGGCTACAAATTTGACGAACTTGCTGGCGACGCTTGATGCGAGCCCGCTTGTGATGGAGCAGGGGAATGACCGATACCAACGCCGGTGAACTGCCGTTCACGGCCAAATCCAACAATACTCGCCGGCCGATCGGCTGGTGGTTGTTCGGCCTGCTGCTGTGCATTGCCGCCGGCATGTATGTGTTCTGGCCGCATGACGATGCCCAATCGACGTACAAGATCGCGGTGATTGATCGCGGCCCGGTGATTCGGCAGGTGGCGGTAGTCGGCACCTTGAATCCGGCAACAACCGTTGAAGTCGGCGCTCAGGTCTCGGGCCAGATCATCGAACTCGCCGCCGATTACAACTCGGTGGTCAAGAAAGGCCAGATCCTGGCCAAGCTCAATCCGAAGCAGTTCAACGCCAAAATCCAGCAGGCCGATGCCGATCTGGCCATCGCGCGGGCCAATCTCAGTTCAGCTAGGGCGGCCTTGCTTGAAGCAAGCGTCAATGCCAAAGATTCCGAGCGGCAATTGAGCCGGGCCAAGGATTTGTTTGCTCGCAAATTGCTTGCTGAAACCGATGTCGAAGCGGCCACGCTGAAAGCGGAACAGGCCAACGCCCAGCTGGCGACCAAACAGGCACAGGTGGAAGTGGCGCAGGCCAGTATTCGTCAACGCGAGGCCGTGTTGGCCGATGCCAATACCAATCTCGAATACACCATCATCCGTGCACCCGTCGATGGCATGGTGATTCAGCGCAAGGTCAATGTCGGCCAGACGCTGACCTCGAACATGCAGACGCCGGTGCTGTTTGTGTTGGCCGAAGCGCAGCAGGCGATGCAGTTGGAAGCCAGTGTCGATGAAGCAGATATCGGTGTGGTGCAAGTCGGCCAGCCGGTTTCATTTACCGTTGATGCATTTGGTGAGCAGAAATTTTCCGGCTCCGTAGCGTCGGTGCGGATGGTGCCCACCTCGGTGCAAAACGTCGTGACCTATACGGTGATTATTCAGGTCAACAGCGCCAATCAGCGTCTGCTGCCGGGCATGACGGCCAACGCCAATATCGAGATCGCCCGGCTTGATGACACGCTGCGTGTTGCCAATGCGGCGTTGCGCTTCCAACCGGAAGCCGGTGCCGCATCCGAAGGTGCTTCACGGGCCGGCGGTGGCATGGTCGAGCGCTTTGCCAGCCAGCTGCAATTGGATGAGGGGCAAAAGCAGACGCTGCAAAAACGGCTGCAGGAAGCGATGAGCAAACAGAACAGCATGCCGCCATCTCCTCCGGGCGCGCCCGGCAGTGGTGGCAATACTGGCAATCGCGGTGTGGTGCGCGATGTGCTGAAACAGCTTCGCAGCGAGCTGAAGCCAGCGCAGCAGAACCGGCTTGATGAAATGATGGCTGAATTCGGTAGCGGCACTGGAGCTGTCAGCAGAAAGCGGCTGTGGCTGCTGGATGACAACGGTGCCTTGAAAGCGGTGCCGGTCAAACTCGGGGCCAGCGATGAAAGCTACACCGCGATTCTCGACGGCGAGCTGAGCCCGGGCGCCGAGGTGGTGATCGGTCGGGAGCGCACCGTGCCATGAACACGGAGCTGGCTGGCAATTTGGCCGAGCCCGAAAACCCATCCAAACCCGGCACCGCATCGACACCGCTGATCCGGGTCGAACAGCTGCGCAAGATTTATCGCAACGGCGAACAGGAAACGATCGCGCTGGCGGAGGTTACGACCACCATCAACGCCGGCGAATATGTCGCCATTGTCGGTGCGTCCGGTTCCGGCAAATCGACTTTCATGACCTTGCTCGGCCTGCTGGATCAAGCCAGCGCCGGCCGCTATTGGCTCGATGGTCAGGATGTCACCACGCTCGATCTGCAGGCGCTGGCGCGCTTGCGCAATCGCAGCATGGGTTTTGTCTTTCAGTCGTTCCATTTGTTGCCGCGGCTGTCGGCACTCGACAATGTGGCCGTGCCGCTGGTGTATGCCGGGGTGTCGCGCGATGAACGCCGCGAACGAGCCTATCAGGCGCTGGTTGCCGTTGGTCTGGCCGATCGCTGGCGGCATTTTCCCAATCAATTGTCCGGTGGCCAGAATCAGCGGGTGGCGATCGCCCGCGCGCTGGTCAATCAACCGCGCATCGTACTGGCGGACGAACCCACCGGCGCGCTCGATTCGCGTACCGGCAAGGACATTCTGGCGCTGTTCGAGACACTACATGAGCAAGGCATCACGCTCATTCTGGTGACGCACGATCAGCAGGTGGCGGAACGGGCCAGCCGGCAAATCACCTTTTCTGATGGCCTGGTGATAGCGGATAGCCGCGACAGGGCGGAGTTGGCATGAGGTGCTCGTATGAGCAGGTCGCATGAGGAGCTCGCATGAACGACAGTATCCGCACCAGTGATTACCTGCTGATGGCGTTGGCCGCTTTGCGCGGCAATCCGATGCGCAGCTTGCTGACCACGCTCGGTATCGTGTTTGGCGTGGCCTCACTGATTGCGATGATGGCGATCGGCAACGGCGCTACCGCGCGTATCGACAAGCTGATACAGAGTTTCGGCAGCAACACGCTGACAGTGACCTCGGGTTCGGCGCAAACCGGCGGTGTCCGGATGGGCGCGGGCAGCAAACCGACGCTGCGCGCGCGCGACGCCGACGCCATTCTGCGCGAGGCAGAAGGCGTGCTGGCTGTGTCGCCGCAGCTCAACAGCAGTGGTCAATTGATTGCCGGCAATCTGAATTGGTCCAGTCAGGTACAAGGCGTCACGTCCGCGCATCTCGACGTCGCCAATTGGGCTTTGGCCGAGGGCCGCTGGCTGGAGCCGGCTGACGGTCGCGGTGCCGCGCGTGTTGCCGTGCTGGGCCAGACCGTTGCCCGGGAATTGTTTCCGGATCGCAGTCCCATCGGCGAATCGCTACGCATCAACCGCAGCAATTTCACCGTCATTGGTGTTCTGGTAGCCAAGGGCCAGACCTCATTTGGCCGTGATCAGGATGACGTGGTGTTCGTGCCGATCGAAACCGTGCGGCGTCATCTGCTCGGTGATCCGTTGATGGCCGATGCCGTCGGCAGCATGCTGGTCAAGGCCGCCGATGGCGTCAATCTGGATGAACTCCAGCTCAGCCTTGGCGAGATCCTGCGCCAGAGTCACCGACTCAGTGCCAATGCCGATGATGATTTTCAAATCCGCAATTTCGCCCAGACTGTGGCCGCCCGTAGTGAAACCCTGCGCATCATGACCGGCTTTCTGGCCATGGTCGCCGGTATTGCCTTGCTGGTCGGCGGTATTGGCATCATGAACATCATGCTGGTGACGGTCACCGAGCGCACCAAAGAAATCGGTTTGCGGATGGCGGTGGGCGCCGCGCCGCGGGCAATTTTGCTGCAGTTTGTGATCGAGGCCGGCTTGCTGGCGCTCGCCGGTGGTGTGATCGGTGTGCTGCTCGGTGCATTGGCCGCCTGGGCGGCAGGCAAGGCCACCGGCATGGATGTCATTATTGACAGCGGTAGTGTTTTGCTTGGCACTCTGTCGTCCATTGCGACCGGTTTGTTCTTCGGCTATTACCCGGCGCTGCGGGCATCGCGGCTGAGTCCGATGGAAGCGCTGCGCAGCGAATAATGCGGCGCAAGGTTGCCCGCGCGTGGAGGTCTGCTGCGCACTTTTTTGTTTTTTATTTCCGCGAATGGTCGGCGCGTGCAGCGCCAAATTGCTGCACGTTGTCGCACACTTTGTGCGGCAAATGTGAAGTTCAGCGAAATCGCGGGTCACGGCCGCCTCGGCACTGAACCTCAGCGCCAGTGTACGGACAAAGCTCCGGTTTGATATCTCCCGACAGGCAATGCGTACTTGCTGATGTTGCATCAGCGATGGCGGCAGGCGTTTGCCTGAATTTCGAGACGGTGTCAGTGGGCTCTGGATGCGACGAGACATGACAACACAATGAAAAATTCTTTTGGTTTGCTCAGGCAAGCGCGTAGAGGCAGGCGACTTGGCAATGACCTTGGGCCGATGCTTGGACCAATGATTGGGCCGGCGCGGGGAGCGCTGCTTGGAATGGTGCTGATGCTGGCCAGCATGACAGCATCGGCGCAGAAATATCAGGTAATTGATCTGGGCCAGTTGTCGGGTGGTTCGGTGACGGTTTATGACCTCAACTCGGCTGGCATCGCGGTCGGTGCCGCCAGCGGGTCGACGTTTGGCTGGCACGGATTTCGTTGGCAAGACGGGTTGATGACCGATCTTGGCGAGCTCGACGGTGGCAGCAGTTACGCTACTGCCATCAACGCCGACGGCGACATCGTCGGTGCAGCGTATCGGATTACCACCGCGGCGACCGATGACAGTGCTGCGGTGACGCAGTTGCGCGCCGTGCTGCTGCCAAGCGGTATCAGTGAATTCACCGAGCTGCCGAGTCCCGAGCAGACCGTCACGGAAATGAAAGCGCTCGACATCGACGATGCCGGCAATGTGGTCGGTTACGTCTATGCCGACATGGCGGATTCCGGTTATGCCTATCGCGGCTTTGTCTGGCAACCCGATACCGGTTTGACGCAGGTGGCAGGTGTGCTGGAAGACGGTGGCAGCAGCGCGCTGCGCGGTGTCAACGCCGCGCGTTTGCAAGCGGTCGGCTATGCCAGTCAAAGCGGCTATGTGCATGCTGTCCGTATCGACACCAGCAATCCCAACGTGTTGTCGGATTTGGGAACGCTCGGTGGCAACAGCAGTCAGGGCGCGGCGCTCAATGATGCCGGCGTTGTGGTGGGCTGGGCCAGCACGGCGAGTGATGCCAGCACCGAAGGTTTTTATTTGCCGGCTGCCGGCGACATGCAGGGCATTGGTCAGCTCGACAGTACTTTCCAGTACAGCAAGGCGACCGATATCAACAATGCCGGCTTGCTGGTCGGTAGCGCCCAGTCCAACACCGGCACCGTGATTTATCATGCCGTTGTTTACGATACTGCGGCCAACAATCCCGGCCTGCAGGATTTGAACGCGCTGATCGATTGCAACAGTGACAGCAATGAACGCTGGACGCTGACCGAAGCCACCGCCATCAATGATCAAGGCCAGATTGTCGGCTATGGCGCCAAAGCGGGCGTGACGCGTGCGTTTCTGCTCAACCCGGTCAATGACAACAGCGACGTGATCAGTTGTGCCGAAGCCGATGCCGCCTCCTACCAGAATGCTGGCGGTGGTGGTGCGCAGGCACCGGGTGAATGGTTGTTGCTGGCGCTGTTGTTGTTAGCGAAGTTGGGATGGTCGCGATGGGAGCCGATATGGCGGCGTCGTGTTCGGTTGTAGATGTTTGAGCCGTAAACGCCGTCCCGCGATCGGGGGCGCAGGCAAGACGGAGATCATCAAGTTCAATACATCCAGGTGAACTGAAAGCGCGTATCACGGTCAGTACTGCCGTCAAAGTAACCGTCAGTGTCATCTGCAGCAACGCGAGTGCGGCGAGCCGGGCGGCAGGAAGCGGGTAGCAACAGACCCTGTTACAAAGCCGCCGGTGTTGGCAACGTGGGCTCGCCCTATGCTATGGCACGCGGCTGTATCGGCCGTTCTTCGTTTGATCAGGGCACGTCATGGAACCGAACTCGCAACAATCGACTCGCAGCAAAACCGAAGGCCAGGCCAACTCCTTACCGACGCGAGAAGTCGTCCGCTGCGAAGGCGTCAGCCAGCGCGTGCCAACCAGTGAAGGGCCACTCGATATCCTGACCGACATCAATCTGGCGATACAGTCCGGTGAGTCGGTGGCGATTGTCGGCGCCTCGGGCTCTGGCAAATCGACCTTGCTCGGTTTGCTGGCCGGGCTCGATACCCCCAGTCACGGTGATATCTGGCTCGATGGCGAGCCGCTGCGCGCGCTCAATGAAGACAGCCGGGCGGCGCTACGCGCCCGCAAAGTCGGTTTTGTCTTTCAATCCTTTCATTTGTTGCCGGCGCTCAGTGCGCTGGAAAACGTCATGCTGCCGCTGGAGATTGCCGGTGTCAGCGAGGCCGAGGCGACTGCGCGGCAGTGGCTGGATCGGGTCGGGCTTGGCAGTCGCTTGTCGCACTCGCCGCGGCAACTGTCCGGTGGTGAGCAACAACGCGTGGCGATTGCCCGTGCGTTTGCCACCCAGCCTGCGATTCTGTTTGCCGATGAGCCCACCGGCAATCTGGATCGCGCTACCGGTGCTCGCATCATTGAGTTGTTGTTTGCCCTGAACGCCGAACAAGGCACCACGCTGGTGTTGGTCACTCACGATGATGCCCTTGCCCGTCGTTGTCAGCACCGGTTGATGCTGGCTGCCGGACGGCTGGTAACGGAGGTGACAGCGTGAAGCGCGAATCGCCGGAATTGGTAGCGACGGCGGCGCCGGTTCCTGCACCGAAAAAAACGCTGTCATCGAAACGCGGATTGGCCCGACTGGCGTTGACCAGTTTGCGCCGCGAGTGGCGCAGCAGCGAGATTCGGGTGTTGCTGCTGGCGCTGGCGATCGGTATCGGCAGTGTCAGTACCACTGGGTTTCTGAGTGATCGACTGGACCGTGCCATCACGGAACGCGGCGGTGATTTTCTGGGGGCCGATGCCCAGCTGAGCTCACCCAATCCGATCGAACCGGAGCTGCTGAATCCCGGCAGTTTGCAGCACAGTTCCGGCTTGGAATTTGCCAGCATGCTGGCCAAGGGCGATGCCTTTCAGCTGGCCAGCGTTCGCGCCATTGACAGCCATTATCCCTTGCGCGGAAAAGTGGTGATTGCACCCGATGTGGCCGACCCCGGCCAAGTGCAAAAAGCCCAGCCGAACGCGGGAGAAATTTATGTCGATGGCCAGTTGCTGCCGCTGCTGAATGTCGCGGTCGGTGATCGCGTTGAAGTCGGTGCGGCCGAGTTTCGCATCGCTGGCATTATCAAGGATGAGCCGGGCCGCGCTGGTGCCGTATTTGGGCTGGCACCGCGGGTTTTCATGCGTTTTGACGAAGTAGCGAAAACCGAAATCGTGCAGCCGGGCAGCCGGGTCACCTGGCTCTATTATTACGCCGGCGAGCCCGAGGCGATTGCCGCGTTTGTCAACGACAGCAAGCCAAAGCTGACCAGCAGCCAGCGCCTGATTGGCGGCCGGGAAGGTTCCGAAGCGGTCAGCGGCGCATTCGCCCGCACCAGCAAATTTGGTGCGCTCGGCGGCCTCGTGAGCTTGCTGATGGCGACGCTGGCGGTAGCGTTGGCGGCGCGCCGTTATGCGTTGCGCCATTTTGATCAAGCGGCACTGATGCGTTGCTTTGGTCTTGCCAGTGTCGAGCTGCGCAATTTCTACGCCTTGCAATTGTTGTTGCTTGGGCTGCTCGGCTCCGCGCTCGGTTTGCTGATTGGCTATGTCGGCCATTGGGTGCTGCTGCAGTCGTTTGCGCCGGATCTTGCCGAGCAACTGCCACCGGTCAGTCTGGCGCCGGTCATTGCCGGTTTCGGTAGTGGCTTGTTGGCGCTTTCCGGCGCGGCCTTGCCGTCGTTGCTACGACTGGCGCAGGTGCCGCCGTTACGTGTATTGCGCCGGGAATTGACGCCGTTGACCCGTGGTGCCTGGTCGCTGGTGTTGCTCAGTTGCCTGCTGCTCTTAGTGCTCTGCTGGTGGTATGCCGGCAGCGTCAAGATGGTGGCAATTTTTGTCGGCGCGCTGTCGGTATTTGCGCTGCTTTTGTGGGGCATTTCGCTGCTGGCCCTGCAGAGTGGCCAACTGCTGCGGCGGCTGTCACCGGGCGCCTTGCGCTTTGGCATTGCCCAGTTGCTGCGCCATCGTTATGCCGCCAGTGTGCAGCTCGGCGCCTTTGCGCTGGCGCTGCTGTTGATGGGCTCGGTGGCGCTGGTGCGCACGGATCTGATCGACAGTTGGCAGCAGCAATTGCCGGTCGATGCGCCGAATCATTTTCTGGTCAACATCACGCCGGAACAACAGCCGGCGGTGAACGCGTTTCTGACCGAACGCAAGCTGAGCGTGTCGCGTAGCTACGCCATGGTGCGCGGTCGCCTGACCAGCAAGGCGGGCAAACCCATCGAGGAGATGGTGCCGGATGGCGCGCGCGAAGATAACTCGCTGCGGCGTGAACTGAATCTGACCTGGAGCGAGGAGCTGCCGGCCAACAACACCGTCACCGACGGCGTCTGGTTCCGCAGCGCGGTGTCGGCATCGGCGCCGGAAATTTCCATCGAAGACAAGCTGGCGAAACGGCTCGGCGTGCAGCTGGGTGATGCGCTGACCTTTCACATTGCCGACCGCGATATCACCGCCACGGTAACCAGCCTGCGCGAAGTGAAATGGGATTCGATGCAGCCGAATTTCTTCGTGATCTTTTCCCCGGGCGCGCTGGAAAGTTTTCCGGCGAGCTATGTCTCGGCGATGTTCGTGCCGGCGACCGATTTGACCACGCTGCCGGCGTTTGTCCATGCCTTCCCGACGGTCACCGTGATCTCGCTGGACCGGGTCATTCGCGAGGTCCAGCAGGTCATCGCCCAGGTGGTCGTGGCGGTCGAATTGCTGTTGTCCTTCCTGTTACTGTCCGGGGTCGCCGTGCTGATTGCCGCCTTGCTGGCCAGCCTGGATGAGCGCCGGCGGGAGGCCGTGGTGCTGCGGACGCTGGGCGCCAGCCGGGCCTTTTTGCAGCGCAGCCTGCTCGCGGAATTCCTCTTGCTGGGGCTGCTGGCGGGCTTGCTGGCGGCCGGCGGCACCGAAGGCGTCGCAGCCCTGATCAACGACCAAGTCTTTGATTTATCAGCACGTTTCCATCCCTGGCTGTGGTGGGTGTCGCCGCTGATCGGCATGGTCATCGTCGCCAGTGCCGGTACGTTGGCGACCCGCCGGATCCAACAGGTCAGTCCGGCCATTGCTCTGCGCGAAACGGCCTGAGTGAGGCCGGGGCATTGGCGGAACGGCCGCAAACCGCTATGGTAAAAAAAGCACAAGGGTGATCGGGTTGCTTGACCACGGGCAGTCCGACCCCTATAAAGCCCCGCCTGTGGGGTAGTGTTGGCGGCAAGCAGCCGCGCCAGTTTCCAGTGTCTTTCCTGCTGCCGGTTCGATTCCGGCGGCCATATAAAGGAAGGAACTGACCTTTACGCCCGGCCTGATGCCGGGCTTTACGTTACCGGGAAAACCGAAACCGTCATGTCAAAATCGCTGGTCATTGTGGAGTCGCCGGCCAAGGCCAAGACCATCAACAAATACCTCGGCAAGGATTTCATTGTGAAATCCAGCGTCGGCCATGTCCGCGATCTACCCACCGGCGCCAAAACCGAAGAAGAAGTCGCGGAAAAGAAGGCCGCAAAGAAAGCCGCGCCGAAAAGCAAAGCCTTGGCCATCGATCCGAAACTCAAAGAGCGCATCAAACTGTTTGAACGGATGGGCATCAATCCGGAGAAAGGCTGGGATGCCCGTTACCAGATTCTTCCCGGCAAAGAAAAAGTCATCAAGGATCTGAAAGAAGCGGCCGAGAAAGTCGACACCGTTTATCTGGCAACCGACTTGGATCGCGAAGGGGAGGCCATTGCCTGGCATCTGCGCGAGATCATCGGCGGCGAACCCAAGCGCTTCAAGCGCGTGGTGTTCAACGAAATCACCAAGAAAGCCATTCAGGAAGCGTTCGCCGATCCGGGCGAGCTCGACATGAATTACGTCAACGCCCAGCAGGCCCGTCGTTTTCTCGACCGCGTTGTCGGTTACATGGTGTCGCCGCTGCTGTGGAAGAAAGTCGCGCGCGGTTTGTCGGCCGGCCGGGTGCAATCGGTGGCGGTGCGCTTGGTGGCCGAGCGCGAGCGCGAGATCCGCGCCTTCATTCCGGAAGAATATTGGGATGTGCACGCCCGCCTGACTTGTGAAAGCAAGGGTTCGGGCAAAGGCGACGTGACGATGGAAGTCGCCAAAGAAGGCGGCAAGGAATTCCGGCCGACCAACGAAGCCGATACCAAAGTCGCGCTCGGCAAGTTGGAAAAAGCCAGCATTGTCATCAGCAAACGTGAAGACAAACCGAGCAAATCCACACCGAATGCGCCGTTCACCACCTCAACGCTGCAGCAAGCCGCCAGCAACCGGATGGGGTTCACCGTCAAGAAAACCATGACGCTGGCGCAGCGCCTGTACGAAGCTGGCCACATCACTTATATGCGTACCGACAGCACCAATTTGTCGGAAGACGCGCTGCATTCGGTGCGCGAATTCATCCACAAGGAATTCGGCGAAAAATATCTGCCGCCGCGCGCGCATTACTACAGCAGCAAGGAAGGCGCGCAGGAAGCGCACGAAGCCATTCGTCCGACCAACGTCCAGATCAAGCCGGGCGCGCTGTCAGACATGGAAGAAGACGCACAGAAGCTGTATCAGTTGATTTGGCGGCAATTCGTCGCCTGCCAGATGACCAATGCTGAGTACGACACCACCGGCATCTCGGCAATGGCTGGCAACTTTGAATTGCGGGTGCGCGGCCGGGTGCTGCGTTTCGATGGCTGGACCCGGGTGCTGCCGCCGCAGAAGAAGAGCGACGAAGACGTCGAGCTGCCGGATCTGAAGGAAGGCGACAAGCTGACCCTGAACGAATTGTTGCCGAAGCAGCATTTCACCAAACCGACTGCGCGCTTCACCGAAGCCACGTTGGTGCGCGAGCTGGAAAAGCGCGGCATTGGCCGGCCGTCGACCTATGCGGCGATTATCTCGACCATTCAGGATCGCGGTTATGTCTCGCTCAAGCAGCGCCGCTTCTACGCCGAAAAAATGGGCGAGATCGTTACCGATCGCTTGGTTGAATCGTTCAGCAACCTGCTCGATTACAGCTTCACCGCGCAAATGGAAGAGCAGCTTGACGTAGTCGCGCAAGGCGAAGCTGACTGGAAAGGCACGCTCGATACCTTCTACGCCGATTTCGTCAAGAAACTGGAAGCCGCCGAGGGTGACCGCGGTGGCATGCGCTGGTCACAACCGGTCGAAACCAGCATTGCCTGCCCGGATTGCGGCCGCGCGATGGCGATTCGTACCGCCACCACCGGCGTCTTCCTCGGTTGCACCGGCTTCAACCTGCCGCCGAAAGAACGCTGCAAGAAAACCATCAACCTGCTCAGTGCCGACGAAGTTGTCTCGACCGAAGATGACGAGGCCGAAGCGCTGGAGCTGCGCGCCAAGAAGCGCTGCCCGAAATGCGGCACCGCGATGTCGGCCTACATGGTCGATGAAGGCCGCAAGCTGCACGTCTGCGGCAACAATCCGGAATGCGATGGCTATGTCATCGAGCAGGGCTCGTTCCGCCTGAAAGGCTACGAAGGCCCGATCATCCAGTGCGAAAAATGCAGCAGCGACATGCAGCTGAAAGTGGGCCGCTTTGGCAAGTACTTTGGTTGCACCAATGCCAGCTGCGGCAACACCCGCAAGCTGCTGCGCAACGGTCAGGCAGCGCCGCCGCGTGAAGACCCGATACCGATGCCGCATCTCAAATGCGACAAGGCCGATGACCATTATATTTTGCGTGATGGCGCCGCCGGCCTGTTCCTGGCTGCCAGCAAGTTCCCGAAAATCCGGGAAACCCGGCCGCCGAAAATCAGCGAACTGAAAACGGTCAAGGACAAGCTGCACGAGAAATTCCAGTACCTGTTGAAAGCGCCGGAAAGTGATCCGGACGGCAATCCGACCGTGCTGCGGTTCTCGCGCAAGAGTGGCGTCCAGTTTGTTGCCAGTGAAAAAGACGGCAAGCAAACCGGTTGGACCGCGTTCTGTCTGGATGGTAAATGGCAGCAGAAAGCCGCCGATGAAGCCGACGAGGCCAAACCGGTAAAAGCGGCTAAAGCTGATGCAACGGCCGCGCCCAAGGTTGAAGCGAAGGCCAAAGCGCCGGCCAAGCCGAAAGCGGCAACCAAGGCAAAAGCGGTCGCGAAGGAAAATGCGGTGGTGAAGGAGAAAGCGGCCGCCAAACCCAAGAAAGCTGCAGCGAAGACATAGTCGCGACAGCGACTGCGCGGTCAGGGGCGTGCCATGCCGTACACCGTCTCATTGCGTGAAGCCGAGCGCCTTGTCATCGGCAAGGTTGACGAGGTGTTTGAGCTCGGCATGGCGCTGGATTTTGCCGACGCGGTTCGCCGTGAAGCGATCGCGAACCGTTTCGATGTCCTGGTGGATATGCGCGATTGCCAACATGCGATTTCGCTCAATGGCCTGCACAGCCTGCCGGAGCTCATGCTGAAAAGCGCGGATCCCTGGGAGCTGCAGGCCCTCATTCCACACCTGGTGCCGGCTCAAGTTTTGGAGAAATTTGCCTCCTACGAGCAGGTCACCAATCGGGCGGGTTATCGGATGAAGTTTTTTGTTGACGAGGCCGAGGCCATGCAATGGCTCGCCGATCAGCGAGTGCTTCGCGACGGCCCGACCTGAATCAGAATTTTACTTGCCAATTCCGCATCGGGTGTCTTGACCCAGAAGCGGTTGCTTGACGCAAACTCCTGTTAATGATCGCCACCTCGCGTGGCCACTAGTTTGGTGCTTTCATGTACGCCCTTGCTCGCTCTGTTCTGTTCTGCCTTGAAGCCGAAACCGCCCACCATGTTGCACTGAAAGGTTTGCGCACGCTGGAGCGCACGCCGCTGCGTGCTGTGTTTGCCCAGGATATTCCCTCTGATCCGGTTGAACTGTGGGGGCTGAAATTTCCCCATCGGGTTGGTCTGGCTGCCGGTCTCGACAAGAACGGTGATTATCTCGATGCGCTGGCCATGCTGGGGTTTGCGTTCATTGAACTCGGCACCGTGACGCCACGGCCACAACCGGGCAATCCACGGCCACGGATGTTCCGGCTGCCGAAAGCCACCGGCATCATCAACCGGCTGGGGTTCAATAATCAGGGGGTCGATTATCTGCTCGAGAAAATCAGCAAGAGTCGCTATCAAGGTGTGCTCGGCATCAACATCGGCAAAAACTTTGATACACCGGTTGAAAAAGCCAATGACGATTACCTGATTTGCCTGCGTAAAGTTTATCCGTATGCGCATTACATTACCGTGAACATTTCGTCGCCGAATACCCAAGGCCTGCGCAGCCTGCAATTTGGCGAGGCGCTGGATTCGCTGCTTGGCACCCTCAAGGCTGAACAAGCAGTGCTGCAGCAAAAGCATGGCAAATATGTGCCCTTGCTACTGAAGATTGCGCCCGATCTGTCGCACGAGGAAGTCATTCAGGTTGCCGATGCTTTGCGCAGGCACCAGTTCGATGGCGCGATTGCCACCAACACCACGGTTGGCCGCATTGGCGTCGAGGGTCTGGAACACGCCCAGGAAACCGGTGGTTTGTCCGGCGCGCCGGTATTTGCCAAGAGCACCGAGGTGCTGGGTTGGCTGGCAACGGAATTGAAAGGCCAGATGCCGATTATCGGTGTCGGTGGCATCACCAAAGGCGAAGACGCGGCCGCAAAGATCCGCGCCGGCGCGAGTTTGGTGCAGGTGTATTCGGGGTTTATTTATCGCGGGCCGGCGTTGATTCGGGAAGCGGCGATTGCGACGGCGAAATCGCTTTGAGAATTGGTGTGTGCTGATTCAGTCAAGGCGTAATCGAAATGCAGCACGCGTACAAATACGTACTTATCGCCATCTACTTTGTTGCTATTTTTATTGTTTTGGTGAGAGGTAACAAGTTTGATTCCAGCAAGAAAACGTTTTTTCGGCTGGTTCTCGCCGTTCTTGTTGGTTGGGGGCTTCTGCTTTTCTATCGAGTGATCATTGATTTTATTGATGTTCAGCTCGCGGAGACTCAAGCTCAGATAGAAGGTATCTATGCAGGCGACGGAGCCAAAAACCTTTACACATTGTTCTATGGTTGGATTCCATCGCTGATTTTGGTCGTTCTGTACTGGGTTTCAGCTAGAGGCTGGCTTTATTTTTTTAGAAATAAAAAAATCTTGGAAGACTGAGGAGTCGCCGGGTCTCGCCCCGGCGGGCGACCTACTTTTCTTGTTCGTGCAAGAAAAGTAGGCAAAAGAACACGCCCCAGACGCGCCAGTGTCGGTTCAGTTGCTTCGGGTAGTCCGCCCGCCGATCACATGGCATCGGCTTCGGGCACGTGCTGATGCGACATCCTGTCTTATCAGCACTGCGCTGGCGTCCGTGCCAGCGCACCCGGCCGCTGCCACGTGATCGGCGGCTGGCGCGGTGGGGCCCCATTTTCTAGCCAAGTCAGTGGCGTCGGCAAATCCACACCATCTGTCATCCCGGCTTTCGCCGGAATGACAGATGGCTTTTGTTTGCGCGCAGCGTGCTTTTGACGTATGCGCCCGTCTGACGAGCCGAGCAACGCAGTGTAGTTCGGGTTAACAGCCCGGAGCGTAGCGAAGGGGCGAGGCAGGAAGCCGAAGCCTTTTGTGACTGTACAGGGATGTATTGTCACAAAAGCCCCGAACGGAATGGAGTCGCGCAGGGAACCGTCAAAACGTGTTTATGTTTTGGCGGCGAGGAGTCGGGCATGTTTCTTTGGTGACTTTCTTTCGCAAAGAAAGTTACCCGCCCGCCGGGGCGGGACCCGGCAATCTCGCCGGTCAATCCATCGCCGACTTTAACGAGCGGATCGGAGCGGCAATTACCCCCTCCCGGCCTCCCCCTTCACAGGGGGAGGGGCTGTCATGGTAGTCGCCGCAGCGATGCCGGCATCAATCAACGAGACAATCCAAATTACACGAGCCGGCTAACCAGCTAAGATCTGCCCCAACTCAAACTGCATCCCACCCTGCCCGAACGACCGGGCCGGCACTGCGCCGACAAACCACAGGCAAAACCGTGACTCATAAATTCTTCGCGCCCTGCGCGAAAGGCCTCGAATACCTGCTCGTTGACGAGCTCAAGGCGCTCGGCGCGGAGAACGTCCACGAGGCGCTGGCTGGCGTCCATTTCGACGGCTCGCTGGAGACCGGCTACCGGGCAGTGCTGTGGTCGCGGCTGGCCAGTCGGGTGCTGTTGCTGGTGAAAACCGCCATTGTCGACTCGACCGAGGCCATGTACGAGGCGGTGCGGGCGGTCGACTGGCTCGCGCACATGACCAGCGAGGACACGCTGGCGGTCGATTTTGTCGGCCAGAACGAATTCATCAATCACACCCAGTTTGGTGCCCAGAAGGTCAAGGATGGGGTGGTCGACCAATTCCGTGCCCGCGGCAAGGCGCGTCCCAGCGTCGATACCAGCGACCCGGTGCTGCGTATCAATGCCCACCTGCAGCGCGATGAGTTCACGCTCTGTATCGACCTCTCAGGCCATCCGCTGCACGAGCGCGGCTACCGCGAGAAAGCCGGTGTTGCGCCAATCAAGGAAAACCTCGCCGCGGCGATGCTGATCCGCGCCCGCTGGCCGGCCATTGCCGAAGCTGGTGGCGATCTGGTCGACCCGTTCTGTGGCTCCGGTACGCTGCCCATTGAAGCGGTACTGATGGCAGCCCACATCGCGCCCGGCTTGATTCGCAGCGATTTCGGCATGAACCAGGGCTGGCTCGGTCATGACGATGCGCTCTGGCAACGGCTGCGCAAGGACGCGGGCGTGCAGGCCGATGACGGCATCGAGGCGCTGCGTTCGCGAGTGTTCGGTTTTGATGCCGATGGCAAAGTGCTGCAAGTCGCGCAGGAAAATGCCGAGCAGGCCAAGGTTGAAGATCTGATCCAGTTCGAGCGGGTGCCACTGGAGCGCATTCGCAAACCCGCGCGGCTCGAAGGTGCCGGCCCAGGCTTGGTGATTGGCAACCCGCCGTACGGCGAGCGGCTCGGCGATGTCGAATCGCTGAAATACGTTTACCACACGCTCGGTGAGCGCCTGCTCAGCGAGTTCGACGGCTGGCAAGCGGCCATCATCACCAGCGAACCGTTGCTGGCCCGATCGATCGGTGTGCGCTCGCACAAGCAATACGCGCTCTACAACGGCGCGCTGCCCTGCAAGCTGTATCTGTTTGACGTCAACGCCGCCGCCAAGCGTCATGTCAAAGAACTGGAAACGCCGGCAGCGGCGATACCGGCATCGGCATCAACGCCGAGCGATTCGCACAGTGACGTGGGCGCTGAATCCGCAGCCGGGCATTCCGCCAGCACGCC
Organism: Permianibacter fluminis; assembly: GCF_013179735.1. Classification (NCBI taxonomy): domain Bacteria; kingdom Pseudomonadati; phylum Pseudomonadota; class Gammaproteobacteria; order Pseudomonadales; family Pseudomonadaceae; genus Permianibacter; species Permianibacter fluminis. Next base: position 467,433 of record NZ_JABMEG010000002.1, read on the forward strand.
CCAGCCAATCGCGGCAGAAAAACCGATTGAACTCACGGTTGGCGGTCAGGCGGTGCGTAATCGCATCGATAAAAATCGCCGCCATCTGGCCAGTTGGTGCAAGCGCGAAGCGGTCAGTTGCTACCGGGTTTACGACGCCGATTTGCCGGAATACGCCGCCGCCATCGACGTCTACGGCGATCATCTCTATCTGCAGGAGTATCAGGCTCCGTCAACAATTCCGGAAGACATTGCCGAGCGTCGCTTCAATGAACTGGTCGATGCCGTGCGTGATCTGTATCAGCTACCGGACGAGCATCTGCACGTCCGCACCCGCGCCCGTCAACGTGGTCTGGATCAATACGAAAAAGTCGGCGAAGAGCGGGCATTTTTCGTTGCCGAAGAAGGCGGCCTGAAATTCTGGGTCAACCTGACCGATTACCTCGACACCGGTTTGTTCCTTGACCATCGCACCACGCGCTCAATGGTTCGCGAGCGGGTCAAAGGCAAACACTTCCTGAACCTGTTCTCCTATACCGGCAGCGTCAGCGTTTACGCCGCCCACGGTGGTGCCGCGTCGACGGTCAGCGTCGACATGTCGAAAACCTATACTCACTGGGCCTACCGCAACTTCGTGCTCAACGGCTTCGATCGTGGTCCGCATGAATTCGTCCAGGCCGACGCCTTGGAATGGCTCGCCCACTGCCGCGACAAATTCGATGTGATTTTCATTGACCCGCCAACCTTCTCCAATTCCAAACGCATGGACGGCGTGTTCGACGTCCAGCGCGATCACGTCGATATCCTGCTGGTCGCACTGGAATTGCTGAACCCCGGCGGCGAGATCATCTTCTCCAACAACTACCGCCGCTTCAAACTCGATACCGAAGCATTGGCCGGTTGCCAGATCGAGGATTGGAGCAAACGGACCTTGCCGGTTGATTTCGCCCGGAACCCGCGGATTCATCAGTGCTGGCGGATTACGCCGCCGTGACTGAGCCGATTCAGTTCCAGATCGATGCGCAGCTTGCCGCATTGAGTAAAGCAGGGGTAGCTCTCTCTGGAAGCAAGGTTGTGGAGTTGTTCATCGTGGCGCCTACAAAAGCCGTTGCTGATGATCTTCGGCAGCGGTTTTATCACCCTGATGGCAGCATGAATGCAACATGCGATACAGCCGAAAACGGGGATAGCGTGGTCAGGTTGAGGATAGAACTGGAGCTCAAAGCGTCGGTGCTGTGTTCGTATTTATGGTCCTTCTCGAAAATTGCCTCTGAATGTGGCGGTCGACTGGAATCATGGAAGGTGGTGCTGTGAGGATGTTCGCCCGTCTGACGAGCCGAGCAACGGAAAAACCTGATGGTGTTTCGGCGAGGACTGTCTGAGCGCGTAGCGCGAGTTCCGCAGCCGCCATCAGGTTTTGAGTAGCGCAGGGCACCGCGCATTTTTTGCGCGGCAAGGAATCGGGCATGTTTCTTTGGTACCTTTCTTTGCGCCAAAGAAAGGTACTCGCCCGCCGGGGCGAGACCCGGCAATCCATCAGGTTAGGAACTGTAGAATGTCTCGTCCCGTGTTAGTTGTGTTTGCATTCTTTCTGGGAACAATTCTCGGTTGGTACCTGTTGGTAGGTTTCTGCAGCATTCCTGGCATCGCATTTAGCAATGCATGCGGACACAACGCTTATCTGTGGCTACCTATATTTGTTCCAACCGGGATAGCGGCAGTTTGGTTTTTACTAAAGCGGTTGTTCTCGAAGCCTGCTCAAGTAAGACAAAGTGACAAGACGAGCTGAGATTAGCTATCTCGTTTGCCGTTACCCTTCGACAAGCTCAGGGCGAACGGCTTGTTTTGGGCTCGTCGCAAATATGGACGATGATGTTGCTGATCCTGCATTAAAGCACTGGATTCCCGCCTTCGCGGGAATGACGAACAATACGAAGCAAATTGCATTGGAAGTAAACCAAATGCGCAGAGCTGCAATTCCCCCACCCCAGCCCGCCCTGCCACCAACAGAGTTGGTGGCGTTCGAGAGGCAAATTCGTCAACCGTGACGAATTTGAAACCCCTCTCTTACCCCCCTTCATGGGAGGGAGTGGAAAACAAAAAGCCCCGCATTGCGGGGCTTTTTGCTGATACCAAAAACGCCAACCCGATTACGGGGTTTGCGATTCCGGCACCACATCCGCTACCGGAGCAGCGACCGGTGCAACCACCGGAGTAACGACCGGTGCAGCTTCGACCATTTTCGGCTTGCGCGGAGCGCGCGGCTTCTTCGGCTTGGCGGCGACCGGAGCGGCAGCGCCATCGACCGGAGCGGCCTTCTTGGCAGCGGTTTTCTTCGCGGCCGGCTTTTTGGCGGCGGCCTTCTTGGCTACCGGCTTGGCGGCTTTGGCCGGGGCGGCTTTCTTGGCAACCGCTTTCTTGGCGGCCGGCTTGGCAGCGGCTTTTTTCACCGTGGCTTTCTTGGCTACGGCTTTTTTGGCGGCTGGCTTGGCAGCTTTCGCGGCTTTGGCGGCTGGCTTGGCAGTTTTCTTGGCAGCGGCTTTTTTCGGCGCGGCTTTCTTCGCTACGGCTTTCTTGGCAGCTGGCTTGGCGGCTTTCGCGGCTTTGGCCGGAGCGGTTTTTTTGGCGGCAGCTTTCTTCGGCGCGGCTTTCTTGGCTACGGCCTTCTTGGCAGCCGGCTTGGCGGCTTTCGCGGCTTTGGCTGGCGCAGCTTTTTTGGCGGCGGCTTTCTTCGGTGCGGCTTTCTTGGCAGCTGCCTTGGCCGGTTTGGCGGCGGCTTTCTTTACGGCAGCAGCTTTGGTGGTTTTCTTGGCGGCTGCTTTTGCCGGTTTGGCGGCAGCAGCTTTGGCTTTTGCGGGTTTGGCTTTTGCAGCTTTTGCTTTAGCCGGTTTTTTTGCCTTTGCTTCCGAAGCAGCAGCTTCCGGAATCGGTTTCTTCGGTTTTGCCATGGTCGTTATTCCTGTCTTATAGAGGGAGAAGGGGGAACCTCGGATTGCGTCGACTGCAGTGCGCCAATGGGCGGCGCAATCCGAGGCTCCTGCACTTCAGCGCGAAAAATCGTCGAAATCGTCGCCGTTGTCAATTCTTCCTTGCGTCAGTCATCGGTTGCCGGTCGTACGTTTGCGTGCGCCGATTGCAAAAAACACCTCGACGTCATGTTGTTTTTGTTGTTGCAGGATGCGGCTATGCCGGTTTGATGATTTCTGAGCTGCACCGAATTGGCTATGTGATCGCGGCGTTGCAATGCGTGCCGCGACTGTCCGTTAAGCGGTTCTTGTGCTGTCCGACGATACCGGGTTTGGTCATGCCGATGGCGGCAAGGCGATGCGCCAGCGTGTGTGGACCGGATGCGTCGGGCCGGATGACATGAACCGGATGTCATGAGCCGGGTGACATGAACCGGGTGACTTAAACCGGACCGCAGCAACCGAGAATCCGGATCCAGACGTCAGGAACGAGTTTGGTTGGATTCGCGGAGGCGGACTGGCTGGCATTCGCCAGTCGCGATGAGTTGGGGTAATCAGGGTCTGGCCGTCAGAACGCGGTAGTCACAAACTGGCAGTCATAAACCGGCAGTCACATTCCAACGGTTTCTGTTTGGCTGTAGCTGGTTTGGTAGCCATAAAGCACGAATCAAAACCGGTGGTCATAATCTGGACGGTATAAACCGGACGGCTCGAACCAGACACCCCCTCAAGTCTTCAGGTCGAAGTCCGCCGTAATGGGTAGCCGGACCAAGGGCTGAACGAATCGCCACAGGACGTGCGATCTGACGACCGGTTACCATGATCACCTTCGGCAGAAATGAGATGGCGATGCGAAACAATGATGTGCAGGAGCACCTTATGACGTCGGTGAGTCCATCACCTTCATCAGTACAGCTGACGTTGTTCGGAACCTTGGGTTGTCATCTGTGCGAGCAGGCGCAGGACCTGTTACAGCCCATGCTGCAACAGCAGGGCTGGCAATTGTCGCTGTGTGACATCGCCGAGCAGGCCGACAGCGACCAGTTGATCAGCCGTTACGGACTGCGCATTCCGGTGCTGCAGTTCGCGGCAGCCGAGCTGGACTGGCCGTTCACGGCCGAGCAGGTGCAGGCCTGGGTATCACAGGCCGTGGTTTCCCACGGCCAGGCGTCGCAGCAGGCTGGTGGCTAGCACCGAGCAGGCATGCTGCACGGAAGCCCGCCATGACTGGCTCTGACGCACCGCAACAGGCGTTCAGCTTGACTCGAACAAGCGTTTGAACGTATGTTTCAAACACTCGTTTACATCGAAAACGGCCCGTCTGCCTGCCCATGACACTCGCGTCCAGCTCCAACGCGTCCACCCGCGACCGGATTATCGCGGCGGCGGAATACCTGTTCGCCGAGCGCGGCTTCGCCGAAACCTCGCTGCGGCTCATCACCTCCCGCGCCGACGTGAACCTGGCGTCGGTGAACTACCATTTCGGTTCCAAGAAAGATTTGATTCAGGCGGTGTTCGACCGCTTCATGGACCGGCTCACCGCCGAGCTGAAGCTTGAGCTGGCGGCGCTGCGTGAGCAGGGCGGCAAACCGACTGTTGAAGCGGTATTGACGACGTTTTTGCTGCCGCTGCAGGCGCTTGATCAGCTGGAGCCGAATGGCGCTGCCATTTTCATGCGTCTGCTCGGGCGGGCCTATGCCGAGACCCAAGGTCACTTGCGCCGGTTTGTGCTGGAGAAATACGGCCATGTGCTGGCTGAATTCACCCAGTCGCTGATGCAGGCACACCCGGAGTTGCCGCCGAACGAATTGTTCTGGCGGCTGCATTTCATGTTGGGCTCGCTGGTGTTCGCCATTGGCGGCAGCAATGCCCTCGGCGAAATTTCCGCCGCCGATTTCAATGAGGAAGTGGGTCTCAACGATGTTGTGGCCCGCTTGATTCCGTTTCTGGCCGGGGGCTTCAAAGCGCCCTTGGCCGTCGGGCTGGCGCCGTTGCGGCGCTGACTGATCCGATTGGCTGTTTTGCCCGTTTAGCTGTTGGAAGTCTGAGGAGATTGTGATGACGACGCTCATCCATTTGCTGGCCCTGGTAGTGGTCACCAGCACATTGTTATACGTTCGCAGCCGCTGGCTGACCGGCTTTGCCGTGCTCGGCGCCGTGCTGCTGGCTTGCAGCGTGGTGTTTGGTCCGTCCTGGACCAGTTGGGGCATTTACGCCGTGGCCTTGCTGCTGCTGGCGCCGAGCCCGCTGCGCAAATCGCTGATCTCCGGTCCGGCGCTGAAGCTGTTCCGGGTGGTGTTGCCGCCGATGACCACGACCGAACAGGAAGCGCTGGAAGCCGGCGATGTCTGGTGGGATGGTGATCTCTTTCAAGGCAATCCGGACTGGAACAAGCTGCTGGCGATTCCGAAGCCGGCACTGAGCGCAGAAGAGCAGTCCTTTGTCGATAACGAAACCGAGCAGCTGTGCAAGCTGGTCAATGATTTCGATGTCATGAACAAGGATCGCGATCTGACCCCGGAAGCTTGGGAGTACATCAAGAAGGCCGGATTCCTCGGCATGATCATTCCGAAGGAATACGGCGGCAAACAATTCTCGGCGCTGGCGCATTCGACCGTGGTTACCAAACTGGCGACCCGTTCCTGCACCGCCGCTGTCACCGTGATGGTGCCGAACTCACTCGGCCCCGGCGAACTGCTGTTGCATTACGGCACCAAGGAGCAGAAAGACTATTACCTGCCGCGCCTTGCCCGTGGCGAAGAAATTCCGTGCTTTGCCCTGACCTCGCCGGAAGCCGGCTCCGATGCCGGCGCCATTCCGGATAACGGCATCGTTTGCAAAGGCATGCACGACGGCAAAGAAGTCATCGGCATTCGGCTGACCTGGAACAAGCGCTACATCACGCTGGCTCCGGTTGCGACGCTGCTTGGCCTCGCGTTCAAGCTGTATGACCCGGACAAGTTGATTGGCAGCAAAGTCGATTACGGCATTACTTGCGCGCTGATCCCGACCAATCACCCGGGCGTTGAAGTGGGCCGTCGCCACCTGCCGATGGGCCAGGCCTTCATGAACGGCCCGACTACCGGCAAGGACGTGTTCATTCCGCTCGACTGGATCATCGGTGGCGTGCAGTACGCCGGCCAAGGCTGGCGCATGCTGGTCGAATGCCTGAGCGCCGGTCGCGGTATTTCCTTGCCGGCACTCGGCACCGCCACCTCGAAAGTCGCTTACCGGATGACCGGTGCCTATGCTCGCGTGCGCAAGCAATTCAAAACGCCGATCGGCAATTTCGAAGGCATTGAAGAAGCGATGGCGCGCATTGCCGGCCGCACCTACATGCTGGAAGCCGCGCGGCAGATGACCGTTGGTTCACTCGATCTGGGCGTCAAGCCGTCGGTGATCACCGCCATTGCCAAATATCACATGACCGAAATGGGCCGCTCCACCGCAACCGATGCGATGGACGTGCACGCCGGTCGCGGCGTCATCATGGGCCCGAACAATTATCTGGCCGCCGGTTACGTCAGCCAGCCGATTGCCATCACCGTCGAAGGCGCGAATATCCTGACCCGTAACCTGATGATCTTCGGTCAGGGCGCGGTCCGTTGCCATCCGTACGTGTACAAGGAAATGCAGGCGGCTGCGAATCCGAATCTGGCCGAAGGTCTGGCCCAGTTTGATCAGTTGCTGTTCAAGCACATTGCCTATGCTGCCGGCAATTTCGTTCGCACCCTGGTGCTGAGCGTCACCGCTGGTCGTGCTGCCAATGCGCCGACTTCGGGCGAAACCAAGCGTCATTTCGAACAGCTCTCGCGGTTCTCGGCGTCGCTGGCGCTGGTGTCGGATGTGTCGATGATGCTGCTCGGCGGCGATCTGAAGCGCAAAGAGCGCTTGAGCGCGCGGCTCGGTGACGTGCTGTCGAATCTGTACCTGGCCTCGACCGTGCTGAAGTACTACCACGATCAAGGCTGCCCGGCTTCAGATTTGCCGTACGTGCGCTGGTGCGTCCGCAATGCACTGTACGAGTGCGAAACCGCGTTCGTGCTGTTCTTCGCTAACATGCCGCATCGCTTCGCAGCACGCATTCTGAAGCGGGTGGTGTTGCCGTTTGGCAAACGCATTCGCAAGGCCAACGACAAGCTCGATCACCTGCTGGTCGCCGCGATGATGAAAGACAACGAGCTGCGTGATCGCATCACCAATCTGACCTATCTCGGTGACGCCGATCAGCCGATGGCGAAAATGGAAGCGGCCTTCAAAGCCGTGCTGGCCGCTGCCGACGCCGATCGCAAACTGGCCAAAGCGACCCGCAAAGGTGGTCTGAGCCTTGGCGAAGGTCCGAAGACCTACGAGGATCTGCTGCAGGCGGCAACGCAGGCCGGCCTTGTCAGCAGCGCCGAAGCCGAGCTGCTGCGCGAGGCGGAACGGCTGCGCAGCGAAGTGATTCAAGTCGATGCGTTTGCTCGCGGTCACTATGCCGTCAGCGCCATCGGTGGCGGTTCGCGCCGGCAGGATCTGGCGGCCTGATCCGGAAAAGGTTGTAGTGAGCCAAAAAAGGCGGACGCAAGTCCGCCTTTTTGTTTGTAGATGTACGGCTGCAACCGGCGCAAACAAAAGCAGGCCCGGCGAAACGCAAGCCGGGCAGCTGCGTTGACCGTTTGCGCGTAGCGGACCAGCAGTCAGGCTCGTGACGGGCGCCGGTCAGCTATGCTTTCCGGCACTGTTCTTGGCTGTTGACCGGCATGCCTGCATCGACTCCCTCTTATCGCCAGCCCCAGTACTGGCAGCGACTGCTGATTTACACCGTGGCCAATGCCGCGCTGGCGCTGTCCGGGCGTTTGTTGGCCGGGGTCGATGGCAATGTCGCGGCACTGTGGTTACCGGCCGGGCTCGATTTTGCCGTGCTCTGGCAGCTTGGCTGGCAATTCTGGCCGGGGGCGTTCATTGGTCCGCTGATCAACAGTTTGTTGCTCGGTCGCGACCTGCTGACCTCGATCGGTCTGGCGCTGTCGACCATGACCGCATCGCTCTGTGCCTATGGCGTGGCCCGGGTGCTGCTCGGCCGTGAACAACCGTTCAGCAGTCCGCGTCACGCGGTGATGTTTTCCGCATTGGTGGCGACGCTGCCGTATGCACTCGGCGCCGGGCTCGGCATGCTGGTGCTGGCGCTGACCGGCGCGGCGCCTGATGATGTGCTGACGGTGTTTCGCGCCTGGTGGTTGTCCGATATCGCCGCTATGCTGATGCTGGCGCCGCTGCTCATTTCGGTGATGCTGGCCAAAACGCAGTTGCAGCGGGGGCCGGCGCTGCACTGGGAACGCGAGCTGCTGATCGGCATCACCTTGCTGAGCTGCGTCGTGGTGTTTGCTGGCCGGGCCATTTATGAAGGCGACCCTGCCGCCGGGTATCTGCTGTTTCCGCCGGTGATGTGGGCGGCGCTCCGAATGGGCGCGCGGGAAACCTTCTTCACGGTGTTTGCGATCAATCTGGCCAGCATCATTGGCGTGACGTGGTGGTATCCGCAAGCCAGCGCTGAACGCAGCTTGCTGCTGCTCAATGTCCAGATCGCCAATATCGCGCTGGCGATCATTGCGTTGCTGCTGGTCGCGGCGATGCAGGCGCTGCGCGCGTCGCTCGCCGCGCAGCATCAGGCCCAGGACATGTTCCGTGGCGCCATTGAATATGCCGCCAGTGGCGTTGCCATTGTCAGTCTTGGCGGTCGGGTCGTGATGGCCAACCGTGCGCTCTGCGACATGTTCGGCTATGCCGGTCATGAGTTGGTCGGCCGTCGCTACGCCGAGTTGGTCCATCCCGATGAGCGCGAGCAGAGCGTCAGCAACATTGCCCGGATGGCTTCAGGTGAGCTGACGCATTTTCAGGCACGCAAACGTTTTCTGATGCGCGATGGCAAGCCGTTCTGGGTGTTGATCACCGTCACCCTGATGCGCGATGACAGCGGCCAGCCGTTGCATTTCATCGGCCACGTCCAGAACATCGATCAGTTCAAGCAAATGGAAGAAGCGCTGGCCGAAAGCGAAGCCCGTTTTCGTTCATTGGCCGACACCGCGCCGATCGGCATTTACCAGCTCGATCTGCAAGGCAATGCCCTGTACGCCAACCCGCGTTGGTCGGCAATGTCCGGTTATCCGTTTGAAACCTCGAAAGGACTGGCGTGGTTGGACACCCTGCATCCGGAAGATCGGGAACGGGCTCGCGCCCATTTTCGCGCCGCCCGCACCGAAGGTCTGGGGGCGAGCTTTGAGTTTCGTTTTGTTCAGCCGAGTGGTCGCATCGTCTGGTGCATGACCCGGATCAGTCCGCTGTTTGATCGCGACGGCGTGCTGCGTGGCTATGTCGGCAGCAATGAAGATATCACCGAGCGCCGGCTGGCCGAGCAGGCCATCCGCGAACTCAATGAATCGCTGGAGCAGCAGGTGCAGCAGCGCACCGAGCAACTGGCCGCCACCAATCGCGAACTGGAAGCCTTCACCTGGTCGGTGTCACATGACATGCGGGCGCCGCTGCGCGCCATCGACGGTTTTGTCAGTGCATTGAACGAAGAAGAAAACGCCCGGCTCAGCCCGCAAGGCAAACATTATCTGGAGCGCATACGCACCGGTGTCGCCCGTCTCGGTGAACTCATCAATGCTTTCCTGCAGCTGTCGCGCTTGAGTTCCGGCGAGCTGAAAAAAACACCGGTGGACTTGTCGGCGCTGGCAGCAGACATTCTCGCTGAGCTCGCTGCAGCCGAGCCGAGCCGGCAGGTTCACTGCGACATCGAGCCGCATCTGCAGCGACAGGCCGATGCCCAGCAAATGCGCATTCTGCTGACCAATCTGCTCGGCAATGCCTGGAAGTTCACCGGCAAAACCGAGGCTGCCGCCATTCGCTTTTTCGCCAGCGAACAAGACGGTCAAACGGTATTTCACGTGCAGGACAACGGCGCCGGTTTTGCCATGACCGATGCCGACAAACTGTTCACGCCGTTTCAGCGCCTGCACAGCCAGAGTGAGTTCGAAGGCACCGGCATCGGCCTCGCCACCTGCCGGCGCATTGTCCAGCGTCACGGCGGCCAGTTGACTGTCAGCGCTGAGCTCGGGCGGGGCGCGACGTTCTCATTTACCCTGCCGTCATGATGCGTGGCAAGCTGGCATGGCTAGCGAACAGCCGCGTTCACTGAATCCGCGAGTTGTGCTCCGGTTGGTGTCAGCGGCCAACTCAATCCAGCGTCCGTCGGTATTTCTTGACGCCTATCGCCATCACAATCAAGCCGAATATCGCCAGCGCCAACAGCTCCCGACTGACTTCCGGAAGACTGTTGCCTTTCAGCAAGATGCCGCGAACGATGCGCAGGAAATGCGTCAGCGGCAGGACTTCGCCTATCAGTTGCGCCCAGTGCGGCATGCCGCGAAACGGGAACATGAAGCCGGACAGCAGCAGTGAGGGCAGAAAGAAGAAGAACGTCATCTGCATCGCTTGGGTCTGGTTACGTGCGGCCGAGGAAATGGTGATGCCGACTGCCAGATTGGCCAAAATGAACAGCAAGATACAGCCGAGCAGCAGGGTAATGCTGCCAATAATTGGCACCTTAAAAATGAAATGCGCCGCCAGCAAAATCACCACGACCTGGATATAGCCGACAAAAATATACGGCACGATTTTGCCGAGCATCACTTCCAGCGCCTGCAGCGGCATGGCCAACAGCGCTTCCATGGTGCCGCGCTCGGCTTCCTTGGTGATGGCGAGCGAGGTCATCATGATCATGGTCATGGTCAGGATCACGCCCATTAAGCCCGGCACGATGTTGTATTGGGTGATGCCTTCCGGGTTGTAGCGCTTGTGCAGGCGTATGTCGAATGGCGGTGGCGTGGCATTGAGTTTTGCCAGCGGTCCGCGCAGATCATCGCGCAGCACGGTGCTGGTTAGCGCGTTCAGCGCGGCGACGGCATTGCCGGTGGCTGCCGGATCGGTTGCATCAGCGGTAACGAGTAATGCCGGCCTTTCGCCGCGCAGCAGTTGCCGGGAAAAATCGCTCGGGATTTCAATGACGAACTGGACGTCGCCATGCTTGATCAACTCGTCGGCATCGGCCCGCCGGGTGACCGTTTCGGTGATGACAAAATAACGGCTGTTCTGCATCGCCGCGATCATGCTGCGGCTGAACGGGCTGTCATCCTGATTCAGTACGGCGGTTGGCAGATGCTTGGGGTCGGAGTTGATGGCGAAGCCAAACAAGGTCAGCTGGATGATGGGAATGCCGACCATCATCGCGAAGGTCAGCCGATCGCGCCGCATCTGGATAAACTCCTTGCGGATAATGGCGACGAAGCGTGACCAGTTGAACAGTTTCATGTGCGCTCCGTTGGCAGCGTTTGCGATTGTCGCTGTTCTGGCGGTCGCTGTTCCGACTGGCGCTGAAGCGCGATGAAGACATCCTCCAGCCGCGCTTTGGTCAGTTTCAGCGCCAGCGCATGCGTGGTTGCAAACTGGGTGATTGCGGGTTCGGCCAGCGCCGCGTCGGCCGCGCACACATGCAGCAGGTTACCGAACGGCGCGACTTGGCTAACGCCGGGCAGACAACGGATTTCGCTCAGCAGCCGAACGTCAGGTGGCGATTGCATTTCCCAGGTCGGTTGGCCAAAGCGCTGCACCAGTTCTTCTGGTGAACCGTCGGCGAGCAGCACGCCGGCACTGATGTAAGCGAGCCGGTGACAGCGCTCGGCTTCATCCATGTAATGGGTGCTGACCAGCACCGTGATGCCTTCGGCGCTGAGCAGATGGATCTGTTCCCAGAATTCGCGCCGGGCATTCGGGTCCACCGCTGCTGTCGGTTCGTCAAGCAGCAACAGTTCCGGCTGGTGCAGTAGGCAAGCGGCCAGCGCCAGCCGCTGTTTCCAGCCGCCGGAAAGCGTGCCGGCGAGTTGTTTGGCACGGTCAGCGAGGCCGATGCGATGCAGCGTTTCATTGACCCGTTCGCTGATCCGGTCCATGCCGTAAACGTCGGCAACAAATTGCAGATTTTCGGCCACGGTCAGATCTTCATAGAGACTGAAGCGTTGGGTCATGTAACCCACGCGCCGTTTGATTTCAGCGCTTTGCTGGCGGATATCGAATCCCAGGCAACTGCCGACGCCTTCATCTGGCGTCAGCAAGCCACAGAGCATGCGCAGCGTGGTGGTTTTACCGCTGCCGTTTGGGCCGAGAAAACCGAAGATCTCGCCGCGGCGAATATGTAACGACATGGCCTGCACGGCGGTGCGTTCAGCAAAACGTTTTTGCAAACCGCTGACATCGATGACGGTGTCGCCATGTCGGCTCGTTCTGGCGATTGCCGGGCTTGAGGTCATGCGCGTGGTCCGTTGTCGGTGCGGTTCATTGCCAGAGCACGTCAACCGGTTGGCCCGGATGCAGCTCACTGTTTTCTTTCAAGGGCCAGGCTTCGGCGCGGAAGACCAGCTCGGCACGGTTGTCGCGGTTGAACAGCACCGGCGGCGTGTATTCGATTTGATCCGAGACAAAGCGGACTTCGGCGTCGATATCCGCAGCGCAGCCGTCGCAGTGCAGTTTCACTTTGCTGCCGGGGCTTAGTTTGCTGCGCAGCGCCTGCGGCACATAGAAGCGTACTTTCAGTGCGTCAGCCGGTAGCAAGACGATGACCGGCTGGCCGGCGCTGATGTATTCGCCGGGCTCAAACAAGGTGTCCTGAATGCGGCCGGCAACTGGCGCGCTCAGCGACTTCTGCGCCAGTTTCCAGCGCGCCTGCGCTAGCTGCGCGTCGATGGCAGCGGCTTGCGCTTCGGCAGCGCGGATCTCATCACTGCGGGCACCCAGCCGGGCCACGCGCAAACGGGCACTGGCTTCCTGATCGCGGGCCAGATCGCGATCGAGTTGGGTGCGGGCGGCATCGAGTTGATCGGTGCTGGCGAGCTTTTGTTCGGCGAGTTTTTTCGCCCGTTGCCACTGCGCCTGACTCAAGCTGAGCTGGGCTTTCGCCTGCTCGGCCTGCGCGCGCAGCACGGCCACTTCATCCGGTCGTTGTCCGGCGCGCAAATTGGCGACCAGCGCCTGTTGCTGGTTGTGCTGCGCTTCGAGCCGGGCCACGTCGTCGGATTCCGGCGCCGGGTCGAGTGCGAACAGGGTCGTGCCGACACTGACCGACTCGCCGCGTTTGACGTTCAGCTGCTGCAGGCTGCCCGCCACCGGGCTGGCCAGATAGCGGTATTCGGCTTCGGCGTAGCCTTGCAGGGGCGTTGGCGTGCCGGGGCCGCAACCGGTCAGGGCAAGCAGCGGCGGGATTGCCAGCAGCGTCAGCAATCTGACGGAACCGGTGCGGGTCATGGGGCGTCTCCGGAAGGCGTAACGGGGGAAATGGGGCTGGCCGGGGTGTGGGTCTGGTCGAGGGGCTGGTCGCTGGTCTGGTCAAGAGTCCGGTCGTGGACCGGCCCACGGGCCCGGATGGCTTGCAGGCCAGCCAGGCTGAAGGCGCTGATATGACGGGCAAGGCCATCGATATCGACCGGGCTGTACAGGCCGGGAAACAGCCGGCTGAGCGCTGGCTGCGCGAACAGATAAACAAAGCACTGGCCAAGGGTGCTGAGCGTGCATTGCCGTATGCACTCCGGGCTGTGGCCGGGGCCGAGAATCTCGCTGATCAGCGTCGCCATCTGGCCAAATTGCGGCCGGCTGACCGTCTCAACCAACCGGTCCAGCGCCGGGCCCGGGTTGGCCAGCTCCTGGGCCAGCAGGCGGCCGAGCAGGGCGCTTTCTTCGTTGGAGAAAAAGCGGGACAGCATGTGGCGCACCATCAGATACAACCGGTCCTCCTGACTGGCCGGAACCGATGCCGGAGCGGTGAGCGGGAAGCGAGTAACCGCTTCGCCGGCAAGGCGCTCCAATACGGCCAGATAGAGCTCATCCTTGCCGCCGAAGTGGTAGTGGATGGCAGAAATCGGGGTGCCGGCCTCGGCGGCCAGCTCACGCAGTTTGACGGCGCCCTGACCATGGCGGGCAAAGACCCGGGCACCGGCGCGCAGCAGGTTGTCACGGGTGTTTTGGCTACGGGGGTCGGAGGCGGCTGCAGTCATTGGGGTCGCTTGCTTGGAGGCGTACTCGAGATTCGTTTTCGAAAATACATTTCGAAAATAATTTCGAAATGTAGCGAAAGCCTATCACGGCCGCAAAATGGCTACCAGATCGGCTGAAAGAATTTGGCGTCTCTAAAGCGGAGACTTTTAGAATTTGTCTTTATATGTACGATCGTACGGTTCCGGCTCGTCGCCAAGTGCTTGATTTGCCAGCGCCAAACCCCCACCACCCGGTAAAGGGCCTGTCAAAACCTCCCCCTATACTGCTGGCGTGGGGCCAGTCGCCTCGCTCGTTACCAGCATCGGGAACCGTTTTGATGATGTCGCGTCGAAGCTTCCATCGTGCTGGTAATACTTCGGAAGTGTCTCCAGTCGCTAGCTGAGTTGTGTTGCTTACGTTGTGTTCTTTCGCTGCATTTGCAGCATGTTCTGTCCGCAGTGTTGTGCAATGTTTTTTATGCAGTTGTGTTCTCTGTATGTAGGGGTAGTTAAGTAGGGTTAGTGAAGTCTCCTGGTGTGTTGTGCTCCTTAGTAAGTTGTTCTCAGTGTGAGATAAGTCGCCCGGCCTGATCTGTCCAATCCGGGCTTTTTTTTATCTGGCGTTTATGCCCGTCCGGAAAACAGAAAACCCGCCAATCGGCGGGTTTTCTGTTTTATCGGCAATCACTACCGCGGCGAAACCATCAGTGGAAGCTGGGCAGCAAACTGGCCGGCACCAGATCATTGAGTGCGCCGTTGACCAGCCGGGTGGCGGCTTCGATATCGGGCGCGAAATAACGGTCCTTGTCATAGAACGGCACCACGGCGCGCAACCGCGCATGAGCCTTGCCAAGCTCCGCCGAGGTTTTCAGCGGCGCCCGGAAGTCGACACCCTGCGCTGCGGCGAGCAATTCGACGGCGACGATGCCGGCGGTGTTCTGCGACATGTCGTGCAGGCGCCGGGCGGCGAAGGTCGCCATCGAGACGTGATCTTCCTGATTGGCCGAGGTCGGTAAGCTGTCGACCGAGGCCGGATGGGCGTAGGTTTTGTTTTCGCTGGCGAGCGCCGCAGCGGTGACCTGCGCGATCATGAAGCCGCTGTTGACGCCTCCATCCTTAACCAGGAACGGCGGCAGACCGGACAGATGCTTGTCCATCAGCAGGGCAATGCGGCGTTCACTGAGTGCGCCGATCTCAGCAATGACAATTGCCAGCAGGTCGGCAGACATCGCGACCGGCTCAGCGTGGAAATTGCCGCCGGACAGAATGTCGCCATCATCAGCAAACACCAGCGGGTTGTCTGACACGGCATTGGCTTCGGTTAGCAACACCGAGGCAGCAAAACGCAGATGATCGAGCGCGGCACCCATCACTTGCGGTTGGCAGCGCAGCGAGTACGGGTCTTGCACCTTGCTGCAGTCTTCATGCGAGGCGCGAATCGGCGAGTCCTTCAGCAACTGCCGATAGGCCGCCGCGACTTCACGCTGGCCGGCATGCCCACGAACGGCATGAATGCGATCATCAAACGGCACATCGGAACCGAGTGCCGCATCAACCGACAACGCGCCGGCAACGACGGCAGCGGCGAACACATCTTCGGCTTCAAACAAGCCAGCCAGTGCCAGTGCGGTCGAACATTGGGTGCCGTTCAGTAGCGCCAGACCTTCTTTCGGGCCGAGTTCGATCGGTTCCAGACCGGCGATGGCCAAGGCCCGTTCAGCGCTCATCAGTTCGCCTTCGTAACGGACATTGCCGACGCCGATCATCGCGGCGCTCATATGCGCCAGCGGCGCCAAATCACCCGACGCACCGACCGAACCCTTGGCCGGAATGCACGGATAGATCTGTTCATTCAGCATGGCAATCAGCAGATTGATGGTTTCGCGGCGAACGCCGGAATGGCCACGAGCCAGCGACGACAGCTTCAACACCATCAACACGCGCACAACTTCATCACGCAGCAACTCGCCAACGCCAACTGCGTGCGACAGCACCAGCGACTCCTGCAGCAACTTCAGTTTGTCGCTCGGAATGCGGGTCGAGGCGAGCAGACCAAAACCGGTGTTGATGCCGTAGACGGTCTGGTTGTCGCGGATGATTTTGGCAACGGTTTCCGCAGCGGCATCGATGGCCTTGTAGCAAGCCGGGTCGAGCGTGATTTCGTGATGGCCTTTGAACAGCGCGCGCAGATTGGCGAGCGTCAGCTGGCCGGGATGCAGGGTGAATTTCTTGCTCATGGTCTTGCTCTCGGTGCGTATGGTTTTGTAGGAGCGGCCTTGGCCGCGATTGTTGTCGGACAAGAAAGCCATCGCGGCCAAGGCCGCTCCTACAGGGTTCGTTTTTTAGCCGGTGATCATCGGCAGGTTCAGGCCTTTTGCTTTCGCGCAGTTCACGGCGATGTCGTAACCGGCATCGGCGTGGCGCATGACGCCAGTGCCTGGATCGTTCCAGAGCACGCGGCCAACGCGTTTGGCCGCGTCATCACTGCCATCGCAGACAATGACAACACCGCTGTGTTGCGAGAAGCCCATGCCGACACCGCCACCGTGGTGCAGCGACACCCAGGTCGCGCCGCCGGCAGTGTTCAAGAGCGCATTCAGCAGCGGCCAATCCGACACTGCATCGCTGCCATCCTGCATGGCTTCGGTTTCACGGTTTGGTGACGACACCGAACCGGAGTCGAGGTGATCGCGGCCGATGACGATCGGCGCTTTCAGTTCGCCGTTGCGGACCATTTCATTGAACGCCAGGCCGAGCCGATGACGATCACCCAAGCCAACCCAGCAAATGCGCGCCGGCAGGCCCTGGAACGCAATGCGCTCGCGCGCCATGTCGAGCCAGTTGTGCAAGTGCGGATTGTCCG
Source organism: Permianibacter fluminis (assembly GCF_013179735.1). NCBI lineage: Bacteria > Pseudomonadati > Pseudomonadota > Gammaproteobacteria > Pseudomonadales > Pseudomonadaceae > Permianibacter > Permianibacter fluminis. The sequence goes on from NZ_JABMEG010000002.1 coordinate 484,304, forward strand.
GAATCAGCTCTTTGACTTTCTGATCGGTCTTGTAAATGTCTTCCGGATCGCCCGACAGCGCGACCCAGCGGAACGGACCAATGCCTTCGCAGAACAGTGGACGAATGTAAGCGGGGACAAAGCCGGGGAAATCGAAAGCGTTCTTGACGCCTTCTTCCAGCGCGACCTGACGGATATTGTTGCCGTAGTCGACGGTCGGAATACCTTGCTTGAAGAAATCGAGCATGGCCTGTACTTGCACGGCCATCGATTTCTTTGCTTCGCGAATGACGCGCTGTGGGTCGCTGACGCGCAGATCTTTGGCCTGTGCCAAGCTCCAGCCAATCGGCAGGTAACCGTTCAGCGGATCGTGTGCCGAGGTTTGGTCGGTGACCATGTCCGGTTTGATGCCACGACGAACCAACTCCGGAAACACTTCGGCGGCGTTGCCAAGCAGACCCACCGAAATCGCTGTGCCGTCGGCGCAAGCCTTGTTAATCATTGCCAGCGCTTCATCGAGCGTCTTGGCTTTGAAATCGACATAACGGGTGCGCAAGCGCATGTCGATGCGGGTTTCATCGCACTCGACAGCGAGCATCGAGGCGCCAGCCATGGTCGCGGCGAGCGGCTGTGCGCCGCCCATGCCACCGAGGCCGCCGGTCAGCACCCATTTGCCTTTCAGGCTGCCACCGAAATGCTTCTTGCCCATCGCGACAAAGGTTTCGTAAGTGCCTTGCACGATGCCTTGCGAGCCGATGTAAATCCACGAACCGGCGGTCATCTGGCCGTACATCATCAGGCCTTTTTTATCGAGCTCGTGAAAGTGATTCCAGTTGGCCCAATGCGGCACCAGATTCGAGTTGGCGAGCAGCACGCGAGGGGCGTCTTTGTGAGTCGGGAACACGCCGACCGGTTTGCCGCTCTGGATCAACAGCGTCTGATCGTCGTCGAGGTTTTTCAGGGTTTCGACAATCTTGTCGTAGCACTGCCAGTTGCGCGCGGCGCGGCCAATGCCGCCGTACACCACCAATGCTTGTGGGTTTTCCGCCACATCCGGATCGAGGTTGTTCATCAGCATCCGAAGTGCGGCTTCGGTCAGCCAGCTCTTGCAGGTTTTCTCGCTGCCACGCGGCGCGCGAATCACGCGACTGGCATCAAAACGGGGATCGCTCATACGTGAATCTCCTCGATAGGTAGGGGTGCGGTCGAGCCAGCGCCAATGCGGCCGGCAAGACGATAACGGGTGCCCGGGTGATACAAGGTGGCGTAACTGATCGGTGTGTTGCCGGACCAGGTGGTGCGATGCACGACCAGACAGGCTTCGACTTCCGACAACTGCAGCAGGCGTTTCTGTTTCAGATCCGGCAGATGAGCTTCGATGACGTGTTCAGCGGCGGTCAGCGGCGCGATGCGGGAAAGATAGACGTTGGGCGTTTCGCGGGTGAAATCCTGACGCAAATATTCCGGCACCGCGTTGGGATTGACCCAGCGATCTTCCAGCTGCACCGGCAGCTTGTTTTCCAGATGCAGGATGATCGAGTGGAAGGCGGTGGCTTTTTCTGCCAGGCCGAACAGCGCGGCCACTTTCGGCGGCGGCACTTCCGCCAGCAAGGTCTTGACCACGTTGCCGTAGTGCTGGCCGAGCGCGCGCACCTCGTCGGCGATGTTGCGCACTTCAACAAACGAGGCCTGCATCTTCGGCGGCGAAACAAAGGTGCCCTTGCCCTGGACGCGATAAAGCACGCCGGCTTCGGTCAATTCTTCCAGCGCCCGCCGCGCGGTCATCCGCGACACCGAGCACAACTCGACCAGCTCGTTTTCTGACGGCACTTGGGCATCGACTGGCCAATTACCGGCGGCGATGCCTTCGCTCAGGTACTGAATAACCGACTGATAACGGCGCTGGCTCATGGGTTGGGTCCGCTGGGGCGCTGCGCATCCGGCTCGCCGGCGCTTGTTTGCTTGTATATACAAGATATACTAGCCACCTGTGCGCGGCAATACCCCGCCGTCTGGCCCGACTGGTGTCAGTTCGGGCTGACGCGGCTGGCTCCGGCTAGTACGATCGCGCTAAATCAACCGCAGGCCTGTCCCCACCATGACCGCTACCTACACGCTGACCCAGGGCCGTTTGCCGCTGCTGATTTCGATGCCACACAACGGCCAGCAAATTCCGGCCGACATCGCCGCAACCATGCAGCCATTCGCGACTTCGGTGCCGGATACCGACTGGTTTCTCGACCGCTTGTATGGCTTCTCTGCTGAGCTTGGCGTCAGCGTGCTGAATCCGTTTTACTCGCGCTATGTCATCGATCTGAACCGCGCACCGGACGGTGCCGTACTCTATGCCGGCGCCAACAATACCGAGCTGTGCCCGACCAGCGCGTTTGATCTGCGGCCGTTGTACCGCGAAGGCCAGCAGCCGAACGAAGCCGAAATCGCCCGTCGTATCGAACGTTATTGGCAGCTGTATCATCAGGCGCTGCAGCAGGAGTTGGCGCGGCTCAAAGCCAAACACGGTTACGCGATTCTGTTTGAAGCACACTCGATTCGCTCGCAAGTGCCGCGCTTTTTTGACGGTCAGTTGCCGGACATCAATTTTGGCACTGCCGATGGTGCCAGCTGCGCGAAAGCGGTGGAAGAAGCGATCATGGCAGTACCGACCGGCCGCTACCGGCGCGTGCTCAACGGTCGCTTCAAGGGCGGCTATATCACCCGGCACTACGGTCAACCGGGGCAGGGCGTGCACGCGCTGCAGCTGGAGCTGGCGCAGCTCAATTACGTCGATGAAAATACCTTCATCTGGCGACCGGAACAGGCCGCGCAAATCCAGCCGGTACTGTGGCGGATCTTGGATGCGTTGCTGAATATTGCGCCGGCGGAATTGAGGGGCTGAGCCGACAGCTGCAATGGCGACAGCTAAAGCCAGTAAAGAGCGAGAAAAAGAACCAAAACAGCACACACTGACCGGGACGGTCAGTCCCGAGTCAGATCCGGAGCGGGTCGCGGTGGAGTCGAATCGTTTGATCGCTATTCCCGGTTATCGCATTGTCCGGCCGCTCGGTCAGGGGGGCATGGCGACAGTTTATCTGGCGGTGCAAGAGAGTTTCGAGCGCGAAGTCGCGCTGAAAATCATGGCGCCGGAATTGCTGCAGGCCGATCCGTCATACGCCGAGCGCTTTCTGCGCGAGGCACGCATCGTTGCCAGATTGATCGACCCGCATATCGTCACCGTTCACGATGTTGGCGTCAGCAATGGCTTGCACTATCTGGCCATGGAATACATTCCCGGCGACGATCTGCGCAAGCACCGGCAACACTTGAGTCTCGCGCAGGCGCTCGGCGTGCTGAAACAAATCGCCCAGGCACTCGAACACGCCCATCTTCAGGGCTATGTCCATCGCGATATCAAGCCGGAAAATATTCTGATCCATCGCCAGAGCGGCCGCGCCGTGCTGACCGACTTCGGTATCGCCCGGCCGCTCGGTGCCGACGACGACAGCCAGCAATTCGGCGGCACCATTGGCACGCCGGCCTTCATGAGTCCGGAACAGGCGCTCGGTCAGGTCATCGATCACCGTAGTGATTTGTACAGCCTTGGTGTGGTTTGCTATTTCCTGTTGACTGGCAAAGTACCTTTTGCCGGCGATGCCCCGGCCATTGTCGGCATGAAGCACGCGCTCGATCCGGTGCCGCGCTTGCCGGCGCCGCTTGCGCTGTGCCAACCGCTGATCGACACCGCGCTGGCCAAACATCCCAATCAGCGTTACCAGACCGGCGCCGAATTCGCTGCCGCCATTGATGCGCTGTTATCGCTGTTGCAACCTGAGCACGATCAGTTCTGGCGCGCGACCGCGCTCACCACCGACACCGCCTACGAACGCACCCGACTGGTCGGTGCGCAGGCAACGCAGCTTCCGGTCAGTGATTCCGCTGCGGCCTCTTTGGAAACGAGTTCCGCGCGAGCGCCATTGTCGGCATCGGTAACGACAGTAACGCCGGCAGCGTCAAAACGGAGCGGTTCCGTATCGCAAAACTCTGTAGCGACAGGTACGTCTGCGACAGGCAGGCCGGCTACACATACAACAACCACAGGTAACGCAGCACACGCAGCCAGCATTGCCGAAAAACTGGCGCCGGCGCTTGCCGCGCTGCAGCGTGTAGGCCGCGTGTTATGGCGGTGGCTGGGCATCGCCGCAGCGATGCTCGGGCGGGTATTGCGCCGCGCGGCAGTCATTGCCGTTGCGCTGTGGCGGCGCTGGTTTCCGGTGGTCAGCGCCGCGCTGGTCCGGCTGGCGAGCCGCGGCATGCAACAGCTCCGCCGCCTGGCACAGCATCTGTGGACGCATCGCGCCGACCGCCGCACCCAGTTGCAAACCGGTGCAGTCGTGCTCGCCTTGCTGCTGGGCTTCTGGTTGCTGCACACGCCGGACTGGAGTACTTCAAGTGCGCGCCAAGCCTATCGCGAAGGTGAACTCAGTAAAGCCGAATACGAGGTGATTCTGAAGCAACTGAAAGCCGAGCATCAGGCTCGGTTGGACGCCTTGCGACGTGAGTTTCAGCAGCAGGACCTGACCCGCGAGGAATACCTGCAAAAGGTCAAGGAAGCCAAACAGGATTACACCGGGGTTGAGGATTGTGGCAGTTGGCTCGGCTGTTGAGTCGGTAAGTATTGCCGGCTTGAATGCGGGGCAGTAGATGTATGGTGCAATGCATTGCACCGCATGGTCCGGTAGTTATTTGTCAAGGGGAAGTGAGCATTCGGCGCAACGCATTGCGCCCTACGCTTGCTAGCCATTAAGTGCCGCGATTAACAAATCTCCATGTTTTACTTCTGGAGCAACTCCTGCTAGATGAACCTCTGCCGTCATGCTAATCGGTAGCTCTGATATTTCTCTACGATATGCAATTATTCTTGAGACAGTCAGTTTAAATTCGTGCGTCCATGCACCATCTCTGCTCTTGACTCCAGTAAATTCTTGGCCGGCAAGAACATGTCCACTGCTGCAAACGCCACGTACAATAAGCCCTCCTTTTAGTGGGATGGCTTCGCTTACGAGAAATTCAGTGGTTGCTGCCATGTGGATTCCGTATTAGTTCATGTAGGGCGGAACACCCGCAGGGTTTTCCGCCGAAAGTTGCGTTATCGACGCGCACCGAACGTGTTGCAGAGAGACATGCGGCGGAAACGCTTCGCGGTTCCGCCCTGCGCTGTGCTGATGAGTTGCAGTGATGTGGTTGGGCCCGCTATGAACTCAACGATAACTCTGATACTCGCCACCCGCACAGCGACCGACACAAGGGTTGTCACCAAAACGGTAACTCAATTCGGCCGGGTGGTCGATGGCGAACACGGCGAAGTCGGCGCGTTTGTTCAGTTCGAGTGTGCCGATTTCGGCTGCCATGCCGAGTGCGCGGGCGCCGTTGACGGTGATGCCGCGCAGCGCCTCCAATGGCGTTAGCCGGAACAGAGTGCAGGCCATGTTCAGCATCAGCAGCAGCGAGTGCGTGGGCGAGGTGCCGGGGTTGCTGTCGGTGGCGAGCGCCATCGGGACGCCGTGTTCACGCAAGCTCGCAATCGGCGGCAATTTGGTTTCGCGCAAATAATAAAACGCGCCGGGCAGCAAGACGGCGGCGGTGCCGCTGCCGGTCAAGGCCGGTACGTCGGCCGGGTCGAGGTATTCGATGTGGTCAACCGACAGCGCGCCAAGCGCGGCGGCAAGTCGGGCGCCTTTCAGATCGGATAATTGCTCGGCGTGGATCTTGATGGCGAGGCCGGCGGCTTTGGCCGCGACCAGCATTTTCCGGCTTTGCTCCAGATTGAAGCCGATGCCTTCGCAAAAGACATCCACCGCATCGGCCAGTTGCTCACTGACCACCAGCGGCAACAGCGTTTGACAGAGAAAGTCGATGTAATCATCCGGGCGGCCGGCGAATTCCGGCGGCAGGGCATGGGCGCCGAGGAAAGTGCGTTGCACGGTCAGCGGCAGTTCACGGCCGAGCCGGGTGGCGACCCGCAGCAGTTTCAGTTCGCTGTCTTGATCAAGGCCGTAGCCGGATTTGATCTCGACGGTGGTGACGCCTTCGCGCATCAGGCGGTTGGCGCGCGTGGCGGCGAGCGCAAACAGGCTGTCTTCGCTGGCCGCCCGACTGGCTTTGACGGTGGACATGATGCCGCCACCGGCCTTGGCGATATCGGCGTAGCTGGCGCCGTTCAAGCGCGCTTCAAATTCATTGCCGCGATGGCCGGCGTAAACCAGATGGGTGTGGCAGTCGACCAGTCCGGGTGTGACCAGTGCGCCTTGCAGATCAATGCGATGACTGGAGTTGACTGGGCAGTCGCGACGAGCGCCAATCCAGGCAATGCGATCTTTGCGCACCCAGATGGCGGCATCGGGGATCAGGCCATAGTCGTCGCCTGCCATGGTGCAAACCGTGCAATTGACGAACAGTTGTTCGGTGCTGGTCATCAGAAACTCCACAAGAAAATGTCGCCGTGCGCTCGCCGACTCCGGCATGGTCAGGATTGTAACGCTGGCCATGATGCCGGGTACAATGCCGGCACTGTTGCAATGTGTCGACGAGACGTTGGCGATGTGCCAGCAAAGCGTCGGCTATGTATCTGCAAAGCGGCGCAGGCCGAGGCCAGGAGTCACCATGAAGACGTTGTTTGCCGAGCGGGCCTTGCTAGCTGGCGGCTGGGCGCGTGATGTACAGGTTGCCATTGCCGATGACGGACGTATTGCGAGGGTCGAGACCGGTGTCACGGCGGCCGCGGATGCTGAGCGCCTGCATGGCCCTTTGCTGCCGGGACTGACCAATCTGCATTCGCATGCGTTTCAGCGGGCGATGGCCGGCTTGACCGAATACCGCGCCAACCCCGCCGACAGTTTCTGGACCTGGCGTGATTTGATGTATCGCTTTGCTGCCATGTTGCAGCCGGAGCATTTGCAGGCGGTTGCCGCGCAGCTGTATGTCGAGATGCTGAAGGCGGGCTATACCGGCGTCTGCGAATTTCATTACCTGCATCACGATGTCGATGGCAAACCCTATGCCGATCCGGCGGAGATGTCCTGGCAGATTGTCGCAGCCGCCGAACAAACCGGCATTGCGCTGACCCATTTGCCGGTTTTGTACCGTTACGGCGGCTTTGGTCCGCAACCGGCGAAAGACGGGCAAAAACGATTTTTGCATGACAGCGATGCCTACGCGGCATTGCTGCAGCGCCTGCACAAAAAATTGACCGATCCTCGACACCGGCTGGGCATTGCGCCGCACAGCTTGCGCGCGGTGACGCCAGAACTGCTGACCGAAGCGCTGACCGCCATCCATGCGCTCGACCAGCAGGCGCCGGTGCACATTCACATCGCCGAACAAACGTTGGAAGTCGACGATTGCCTTCGCCACACCGGACAGCGGCCAGTGGCGTATCTGTTTGATCAGTTACCGGTGGATGCACATTGGTGTCTGGTTCATGCCACCCATCTCGATGATCGCGAATTGCAGTTGCTGGCGCAGAGCGGTGCGGTCGCCGGCATTTGCACGACCACCGAAGCCAATCTCGGCGACGGGTTTTTCCGCATGCACGAATATCTGGCCGCCGGCGGTGTGTTCGGAGTGGGGTCCGATAGCCATATTTCGGTGTCGGCGGTCGAAGAATTGCGCTGGCTGGAATACGGCCAGCGTTTGCTCAAGCGCGAGCGCGCCGTGCTAGGTAATGCCGAGGTCAGCGTTGGCCGTCGACTCTACGACGGCGCTTTGCGCGGTGGCGCGCGTGCAGCCGGCCGTCAGGCGGGTGCGATTGCGACCGGCCAGATCGCGGATCTCATTGTCCTGCAAGCGGATGTACGCGATGAGCGACGCGCAGCCATGGGAACCGGTGACGCCGTCCTCGATAGCTGGTTGTTTGCCAGCAACGATAATCGCGTGCGTGACGTGATGGTGCAGGGGCGCTGGTGCATCCGCGATGGCCATCATGCCGCTGAAGAACGCATCGCCAGTGCCTACCAGCAGACCATGCGACAACTGTTGGCCTGAGCTGCAGCCATGAGCGCGTGGACGATTCGTATGGCCGTTCGGGTGTTAACCCGTTGATGGTTGCCGGTTGTCGTTCAGCCAGCGTTGCAGACAGTTGAGCAGGGTTTCGCGGCTGATCGGTTTGGCCAGGTAATCGTCCATGCCGGCGGCAAGGCAGCGTTCGCGATCACCTTCCATGGCGTTGGCGGTCAAGGCCACAACGGTGGTTCGACGGCGATTGTCGAGCTCCAGTCGGCGCAGCCGGCGCGTGGTTTCAAAACCATCGAGCGTGGGCATCTGACAATCCATCAGGATCAGGTCGTAGTCTTGCTGGCTGCAACGCGCCAGTGCCTGTTCACCTTCCGAGGCGGTATCCACGGCAATGCCGAGATGCTGCAACATGCCTTTGATCACGGTTTGATTGACGATGTTGTCTTCGACCAGCAGCACCTTGCCGCTCAGGCTCGGCCGCGCGGTTTCGGTGCTGGGCGCGACGCTTGCGCTACTCGGCAGGCGATAACTGAACGGCAGCAATACCGTGAACACCGAGCCGACGCCCGGCGCACTTTTTACCCGCAGTTCGCCGCGCATCAGCTGCACCAGTTGCTTGCAGATGGACAAGCCCAAACCGGTGCCACCGTGACGACGGGTGGTGGAGCCGTCGGCCTGGGTGAACGCATCGAAAATCAGCGATTGTTTGTCTTCCGGAATGCCGATGCCGGTGTCTTCGACTTGCAGCGTCAACAGCAATTGCTGGGTCGATTCCGTTGCCAGCATGGCTCGCACCCGAACGTGGCCTTGTTCGGTGAACTTGACCGCATTGCCGACCAGATTGACCAAGACCTGGCGCAGCCGGGTCGGGTCGCCGAGCAGCTCGATGCGGCGATCCTCGCCGGCAAATTCCAGCTTCAGTTCAATCTGCTTCAGTCGCACCTCGTTGTGGAACGCGCTGAGGCTGCGCCGGATCAGCTGTTCCGGATCAAACCAGATTTGCTCCAGCGTCAGCTTGCCGTCTTCAATTTTGGAAAAGTCGAGAATGTCGTTGATGACCCGCAGCAGATGCTCGGTCGATTCACTGGCGGTGTTGACGAATTCGCTTTGCTCCTGATTGAGCGGCGTTTCATGCAGCAGTTGCAGCATGCCAAGCGTGCCGTTCATCGGCGTGCGCAGTTCGTGGCTGACATTGGCCAGAAACTGGCTCTTGGCGCGGTTGGCGGCCTCGGCGGCTTCGCGCGCGCGCAGCAGGCCCTGCATGTGTTCCTGCTCGGCGTGGCGGGCGGCAGCGAGACCTTCGGCCATGGCGTTGACGTCGGCTTCCAGCATGCCGATTTCGCCACCGGAGCGCTGTGGTACCCGCACGGCAAAGCTGCCGTCCTTGATCCGGCGCAGCGTTTGCGACAGCCGCTGAATCGGCACGCTGATCGAACGGCTGATGAACAAGGCAATCAGAAATGACACCAGCAGCGCGATGCAACCCAGAATGAAGGCGACTCGCAACACTTCGCGCTGGCGCTGCTGAATCTGTTCATCGGACAAGCCGACGGTGACCGTGCCGATTCGCTCGCGACTGGTGCTGTGGTGATCGCCGGCCAGCGCCAGTGCATCGTCGAGCGTGTCGAGCGGAATTTCCTGCTGGTAGATCGGCGCGTTGAAGGTAAACACTTGCCGCTCGCCGTTGGCGACCGGCTTCTGGCGGAAGATCAGCGTGGTGTTGGCGGTGTTGTCGATGCGGGCGAACAGCACATCGGGTTCGGCCAGCACGGCATCGATGAGATTGGTCAGCTGAGCGCTGTCGCCGACCACCACGCCGTACTCGGCTGCTGGCGCCAACTGCTTGGCCATCAGTTCGCCGCGCCGCTGCAATTGCTGCTCGATGTCGTCGAGCCGGGCCGACACAAAATACGCGGTCAGCAAAATGAATGTTGCCAGCGTGGGCAACACGCCGAGCACGGCGGTGCGGCTGCGGATCGACCATCTATTCACGATCGACTCCGGCTTTTTCGTCGGCCTTGGCCAGATCATGCAGGATGCGCAGCAGCGCCTCGTTGTCCGGCAGATGGATGTTCAGCGAGCGTGCGACATCGGCGTTGACGTTGACGTCGAAATAGCGGGCATAACCGGGCGGCGGCAGCTTCATTACGGTGCTGCTGCGGGTTTCGTTACCACGGGCGTCGTTACTGCGGATGTCGTCGCTGCGCAGCGGTTGCAGCATTTCGCTGACTTGCTGGGCGATGTGCTGGACGCTGCTGAACGTGGTCGCCAGGCTGCCGGCCTTGACGAAGGCCGGTGAACTGCCGATGACGACTTTTTCCTGCCGGTAAGCGGCGGTCAGAATGGTCTTGATGGTGTAACGGTTGTACAGCGCGGCGTTGGCGCTGGCGAGCAGCATGTCGCTCTGGCCAATGACGCTGACCAGTGTTGCTGGCAATTCGGCATCGGCGGCTACCGGCTGGGCCACCAGCTTGACGTTGAGTTTCTCGGCGGTGGCGATCAAGGCTGGCAGTTGGCCGGCTTCGCTGAGTTGATACAGATAACCGACGCTGGTCATGCCCGGCAGCAACAATTCGGCGAGTTCGATTTGCCGGCGCGCCGGCGGGTCCTGATAGATGGCACTGAGTGGGCGGCCACTGCGCTGCAGCGCCGGTTGCAGTTGCTCAAATTGTTGCCGACTCAGCAGTACGCAAAGCATGGCGGCGCGCGGCGGTTTGCCAGCGAGCAGCGCGGTGGAATCGCCGCCGGCGGCGATGATCAGATCGACATCTTGCAGCGAGGCAGGCGGTTCGCCGGTGGTCCAGTTGCGGCTGTCGTGCGGTTCAAGCTTGATGTTTTGGCTGCGCAGCTGCGGCGTCAGCGCTTCGGCGAATTGCTGGAAGACTTCCTGACTGCCGTTGTAGACCAGCGCCACCCGCAGTTCTGCGGCATGAGCCGTGTCAGGGCGCAGCATCAGTGCTGTCAGCACCATCAGGATGGTCAGCAACCGCATGGCGATCAATATCTGCGCGCGCGGCACCTGCGCACGCGGCAACGGCTCACAGACTCCCTGCGCAAGGAACCTATGCGCAAAAAACAACACGCCGAGCCGTCGCAATGGCCAACGCAGCATGGTCAGCATGTCGGTGCCGACAGCGGGAGGAAGTGGGCGGCGCGGGCTTTGATCGACAGCATTCCTTTGCAAGCGCCTCAGTGATGGGTCAACGACAGGTCTGGGAGCCGTTGCCGGCCAATCGGCAGGCGATCAGCGGCGAACGGGCCTACAACAACCAGCTGCCATCTTAATCATGGCTGCCCGGCTTATGCCAGCGCCGGCAGCGCCCAGTCGACCGGCGTTTGGCCGTGGCCGACCAATGCGGCATTGCAGCGGGAAAAATGCTTGCAGCCGAAAAAGCCCCGGTGCGCGGAAAGCGGCGAGGGGTGCGGTGCCGTCAACACGGTGTGGCGCTGGCTGTCGATCATGCCGAGTTTGCTCTGCGCCGGTTTGCCCCAGAGCAGGAAGACCACATGCGGGCAGCGGTCGTTGACTTCACGAATGATGCGGTCGGTGAACGGTTCCCAGCCCTGACCCTGATGCGATTGCGGCTGACCGGCGGCGACGCTGAGCACGGTGTTGAGCAGCAGCACGCCCTGATGGGCCCAGTGCGACAGATCGCCGTGGCGACTGATCGGAATGCCGAGATCGGCCTGCAGTTCCTTGAACATGTTCAGCAGCGACGGTGGTAGCGGCACGCCCGGATTGACCGAAAAGCACAGGCCATTGGCCTGACCCGGACCGTGGTAAGGATCCTGCCCGAGGATGACCACCTTGAGCTGTTCGATCGGGGTGGCTTTGAGCGCGGCAAACAGCCGATCCCGTGGCGGGTAGATGGTGATGCCCTGTTCGCGCTGCTGATCCAGAAACTGCATGACCGCGCGAAAATGCGGGCTGTCTTTTTCGCCCTGCAGTGCGCTGCTCCAGCTGTCATTCATGGTCGGGGTCGGTGCCGGTTATTCAGGCGGCGCACGTTAGCATGGCGGCTCCGGCGCGTCATTCGATGACGCGCCGGAGCCTGCGGTTCAGATGGCGATTGAGCTTGCTGCAGGTGGTTGGGTTGATGCTGAAGTTGATGCTGCGGTTGAAGCGGAGGTCGAGGCACAGGCTGAAGCCCGTGTCGCAATCCGTTCGGAATCCAGCACCGAACTCCGGATGGGCATCGCGCAACCGCTCAGTAATCGTCGTCCGGCAATTCGTCGTGGCTGTCGTGCCAGTCGTCATCCGGCAAGTGCGTGGTACCGGCGTCGGCATCCAGGACAAAGTCTGATTCGCCACCCCGATTCGATGGCGGCGGCGCCATGCTCAGCAACAAATCGCGCCAGCTGTCGCGATCAAGTGCCAGCACATCGCCGTCGGCATATTGGATGTCGATGACACCATCGGCGTCGTCCATCGCGACGACTTCAAACAGGCGTTGTTCGCCGTGATCGCGATACCACTCGCCAACGATGGGTTCGAGTTTGCGGACCATGACCTGTGTCCTTTTCGGGCGGCGCAGCGGCCGTTTGTGGGCTGCTCGCTGCTCGTGCAATGAAACCGGTTTCGGGCGTCGCTTTGATTGGTGTGAGCGCGGCGCGTGATGGCGTCGCAGCGGCCCGGCAGGTGACGGCATCGATGTCCGTTACCTGCCTAGCATAGCCGCTCACACGCGGCCCGGATCACGCATTTGGCTCAGGGCGCCGGCGGTCCGGCAAGCGGTGGCGGCGTCGGCAAGGGGGCTCGGGCGCTATCCGACAGCAGATCAAACACTTGCGCATCCTGGCCAAGCCGTTCGGCATAAATCAGGCTGTAGGCCATGACATTTTTGACGTAATTCTGGGTTTCCTGAAACGGAATGGTTTCAATCCAGATATCCAATGGCAAATCGGCGAATTGCTCGCGCCAGCGGTCGACCCGGCTTTGGCCGGCGTTGTAGGCCGCGGTGGCGTAAACGTAGTTGCCGGCGTTGCGCTGAATCAGCTCGGCCAGATGGGCGACGCCGATTCGGATGTTCTGGTTCGGTCGAATCAGATCGTGACTGCCGTCGTAGTGGATGCGGTATTTGCGGGCGGTTTGCCGCGCGGTTTCCGGCATCAACTGCATCAGACCGAGCGCGCCGGCGCCGGATTTGGCGTCGCTGATGAACATGCTTTCCTGCCGGGTAATTGCGAACGCCCACGTGGGGTGGATCTGCCGGTAGCGCGATTCGCTGGTCAGGGTATCGGCATGGGCCAGCGGAAAGCGCAGCTCCCAGGCGCCGGTCGCCGGGGCTTTGCCGAGCGCGGCGATGGCGCGATCCGGCCAGTTCCAGTCATTGGCGACCACGGCGGCGGCATGCAGCTCGGCCGGGCTCAGGGTCTGGCTCAGGGCATACCATTCGCGCCGGGCGTCCACCTGCCGGTCCAGCGCCAACCATTCCCTGGCCCGCTGCATCGCCGGCAATGCCCGGATGCGGGCGACGGTATCGGCCGATACCGCTAAAGGCGGCGGACTCATCCGGTTGCGCTGGCCGAGCTGGCCGCGTGCCAGAAAACCGTAATAGTCGAGATTGCCAGCTAGCGATTGCCAGATGCCGACGGCACTGTCGCTGCGGTCCTGAGCGGCCAGGCTGCGGCCACTGAAATAACGCCAGCGATTGCTCTGATACTCAGAGGCTGGCAGCTGGTTGAGCCAGTAATCGGTATCGGTCCAATTTAGCCGGCGCATGGCATCGACTACCCGCGCCGCGGCGACGCGCTCGTCGGTCAGCCGGGCTGGAATGGCCGCGAGAAACCGGCTGGCGGCCGGGTGGCCGGCGCCGGCCAGCGCCAGGGCAAAGGTACGGCCGGCCTGTTCGCGCCAGACGATCGGGAACGCCGGATCGCTGGTGACCAGATCCCAAGCGGCCAGCGCCTCGTCGCGGTCCCGCCAGGCCAATCGCTCCAGCGCCCAGGCTTTCAGGCGCCAGATCTCCGGCGAGTTGCTGCGAAACAACTCGGACTTGGTGACATCCAGCGGATGCTTGCGCAGCCGCTGCCAGAGTTCGGTCAGCGGCCGCTCGGCGACCGGCAACAGTGGCCGCAGCGCGCGGATGGTTGCGCCTTCGTCTTCCTCGACGGCCAGTTCCAGCCGCTGCCAAATGCGCTCCGGGGTCCGCTCACCGGCGGCAATCCACAATTTTTCGACGCTGGCACAGGCGCTAGGCAAGGGTTTGGCCGTTAACCAGATTTCAGCGAAGCCGGGCAGCGCGGTCGGATTGCTGCCGCCACTCAGCGCAAAGCGCAGGTAATGACAACGCAGCTCGAGATTGCGGCTCGGCCGGTAATACAACAGAAAGCCGGCCGCATCATTCTTGCCGGCGAGCCGGCGCAACCAGTCTTCCCGCAGCTGTTCGGCAAACGGGGCGCCATCGTGGCGCAGCAAAAAGGCGCCGAGCACGCGCTCATCAACCTTTGGAAACGCCGCGTTCAGGACATCGGCTTCGAGATAGGGCAGCAGCGGATAATCCGCCAGCGCGGTCCGATGCTGATCAAGCAATTCCGGCTGGCTGGCAACGAGCGGCTCCAGCCGACGGAACAATCGGCGGGCGTTTTCGTACGGGTCGGCAGCCGGACCGGTGCCAAGCAACACTGGCGGCTGGTTGTTGTCGACCACCATTTCCGCGGACTTCAGCGGGCTGTTTCCGGTGGCAGCAGTGACAGCGGTCGCCAGCAGTGGCAACAACGTGAATACCAAAAAACGACAATACAGTGGGCGGCTCATGTTCTGCAGTTCAGATTACCCGGGAAACAGGCCGGGCGGACAACGGAAAATCGAATCATCTTGGTCAACATTGTCGATGATTCCCGGCAATTTCGCCACTCATCGTACCGTCAGCCGGCTTTACGCTTGCCTGCTCGGGGGCGGATAATGCGGCCGTTAGCAATCGACGGGCGGCAGTTTCTGCACGCTGGAGTCAGGCATGGCCAAAGGCACCAAATACCTCGCCAAGGAAATGAACGCACATGGCGTCATTCACTGGAGCGATGAAGAAAACGCAATCTGGAATGAGCTGATCACGCGGCAGAAAAAAGCGGTGGTCGGAAAAGCCTGTGATGAGTACATGCACGGCATCGATCTGCTGAATTTGCCTGAGGATCGGGTGCCGCAGCTGGATGAAGTGTCAAAAGTGCTGCGCAAGGAAACCGGCTGGGAAGTGGCCTGGGTGCCGGCGCTGATCAATTTCACCACGTTCTTTTCGCTGCTGCAGGACAAGAAGTTTCCTTGCGCAACGTTTATCCGGACGCGGGAAGAGCTGGACTATCTGCAAGAGCCGGATATTTTCCACGAAATTTTTGGTCATTGCGCGATGCTGACCAATCCCTACTTCGCGGAATTCACTCACACCTACGGCAAACTCGGTTACGCCGCCTCGAAAGAAGATCGGGTGTTTCTGGCCCGACTGTACTGGTTCACCATCGAGTTTGGTTTGCTGCGCTCGGCCACGGGTCGCCGGATCTATGGCGGCGGCATCATTTCGTCGATTGGCGAAACCAAGTACGTCTACAGCGACGTGCCGGAAGTGCGACCGTTCGACGTCGTCGATGTGCTGCGGACACCGTATCGCATCGACATCATGCAACCGGTTTATTTTGAGCTGGATAGCCTGCGTCAGCTGTTTGATGTCGCTCGCGGCGACATCATGGCGCAAGTCGAAGAGGCGAAACGGCTTGGCCTGCATGCGCCGAAATTTCCGCCGAAACCGGATGCTATCGCCAGCTGAGTCGGCATACGGGTAAACGGCGGGCGACCGCCGTTTACGTTTCGTCCGATGGTGTGACGAAATGAGCCGTTGCTAAAAAATTCTTGAAAACGGGCGTCAGCGAAAAGCGCGTGTCACTGACGCCTGAGATTGCACAAAGCCGTTGTAACCACCCATTCATATTGCTTGTTCACCTGCCAGGATGCCTGCCATGACGCAGAACGCTGATTTTGATCCGGTCAATCCCATCGGCACCGACGGCTTCGAGTTCGTTGAATTTACCGCACCGACACCGGCTGGCCTGGAAACCCTGAAAAAGCTGTTCGTTCTGCTCGGGTTTACCGCGGTTGCCAAGCATCGCAGCAAAGATGTCACGGTTTATCAGCAAGGCGATATCCACTTCCTGATCAATGCCGAGCCCTATACCCATTTTGCCCAATTTGCCGACGCCCACGGCCCCTGTGCCTGCGCAATGGCGTTCCGGGTCAAGGATGCGGTCAAGGCCTATGAGTACGCGCTGTCAAAAGGCGCCATTCCGTTCAAGGGTTCATACGGCTTCATGGAGCTGAATATTCCCGCCGTATACGGCATTGGCGGCAGCGTGCTCTATTTTGTCGACCGCTACGGTGAGCGCAATATTTATGACGTCGACTTCCGGCCGATTCCGGGCGCGAAACCGGATCAAAACAGCGTCGGTCTGGCGGTGCTGGATCACCTGACCCACAACGTCAAGCGCGGCAACATGAATGTCTGGTCCGGCTTTTATGAACGCATCGCCAATTTCCGGGAAATCCGTTACTTCGATATCGAAGGCAAGCTGACCGGGCTGCTCAGCCGCGCCATGACCAGTCCGTGCGGCAAAATCCGGATTCCGATCAACGAATCTTCGGATGACAAGTCGCAGATTGAAGAATTCATCAAGCTGTATCGCGGCGAAGGCATCCAGCACATTGCGCTGTCGAGCGAGGATATTTACGCCACGGTCGCCAAGCTGAAGGCCAATGGTGTCAAGTTCCTCGATACCCCGGACACTTATTACGAAGGTGTCGACGCCCGCGTCCCCGGCCATGGCGAAAACCTCGACAAGCTGCGCGAGTTGCGCATTCTGGTCGATGGCGCGCCGGTCAAGGGCGATGGCATTTTGCTGCAGATTTTTACCGATACCGTGATTGGTCCGATCTTCTTCGAGATCATTCAGCGCAAAGGTAACGAAGGTTTTGGCGAAGGCAATTTCCGGGCATTGTTCGAGTCGATTGAGCAGGATCAGATTCGTCGCGGCGTGCTCAGCGACAGCAAAAAGGAAAAAACGAATGCGTAAGTGGATTTCGTTCCCCTGGCGGGAAGGCAAGATCTCGCGGCAGGCTCACGCCGATTTTCCGGAAGAAGGCATTTACGAGCGGGAAGCCGGCCGTAGCGGCTTTTTTGGCCCGACTGCGCATTTTCATCACAAGCGGCCGCCGACCGCATGGACCAGCTGGGAAGGCCCGCTGCGTCCGCGCGCGTTCAATCTGAAAAACCTCGAACTGTCGACCGACAGTCCGTGGCAGGCGCCGTTGTTCCTGCACAATGCCAGCTGCAAGATGCGTTACTGGCACTGCCCGCGCAGCATGGATTATCTGGCCCGCAATGCCGATGGCGACGATCTGTTTTTTGTTCACGCCGGCGACGCCGATTTGTTCACGGATTACGGCTGTCTGCGCATTGGTGAAGGCGACTATGTGGTCATTCCGCGTGGCTGCATGTGGCGGCTGGAAATCCATCAACCGATCACCATGTTGATGGTCGAAGCGACCAATGACTCTTATCAGTTGCCGGACAAGGGCTTGCTCGGCCCGCAGGCGATTTTCGATCCGGCCATGCTGGATGTGCCGGCCATTGATGAAAAATTTCTCGCCCAGCAGGACGATGGCCGTAGCTGGAAGGTCTTGATCAAACGCTTGGATGCCGTGTCGGTGGTCAGCTATCCGCACAGTCCGCTCGATGCGATTGGCTGGCATGGTGATCTGGCGGTGGTCCGCATCAACTGGCGTCATATCCGGCCGCTGATGAGTCACCGTTACCATTTGCCGCCCTCGGCGCACACCACTTGGGTCGCCAGCCGGTTTGTCATTTGCACCTTTGTGCCGCGACCGATCGAGTCCGATCCGGGCGCCTTGAAAGTGCCGTTTTATCACAACAACGATGATTTCGATGAAGTGATTTTCTATCACGCCGGCAATTTCTTCAGCCGTGACAATATCGGCCCGCAGATGATCACATTCCATCCGAGCGGCTTTACTCACGGTCCGCATCCGAAGGCATTTGCTGCCGGTCAGCAGCATACACGCAAGGAAACCGATGAAGTCGCCGTGATGGTCGACACCCGCGATCCGCTGGTGGTTGGCGAAGCGGCGTTTGCGGTGGAAGAAAAAGCGTATGCCGATAGCTGGAAAACCAAGGGCTGAATACCGAGCGCTGAATACCGGTCACCAGGTTGGCTGAACGGTTTTGTCGGTGAGTTTTGAGGGACATTGAATGAAGTTTGCAACATTGAAAAATGGCAGTCGCGATGGTCAGCTGGTGCTGGTCAGCCGGGATTTGCAACACTGCGCTGCCATTCCGGACATCGCACCGACCTTGCAGGCACTGCTGGACCAGTGGGCTGTTCTGGCGCCGAAAGCGCAGGCCCTTTATGCGCAGCTGAATGCCGGCACGCTGGCCGCGAAAGCGTTTGACGAGGCGGTCTGTTTGTCGCCACTGCCGCGAGCCTATCAATGGGCGGATGGCTCGGCCTATGTCAATCACGTCGAGTTGGTACGCAAGGCGCGAGGCGCCGAGATGCCGCCATCGTTCTGGACTGATCCGCTGATGTATCAGGGCGGTTCCGATACCTTTCTGGCACCGCGTGATCCCATCGTCATGGCCAGCGAGGATTTCGGCATCGACATGGAATCCGAAGTGGCGGTCATTACCGGCGATGTGCCAATGGCGGCGTCTGCCGAGCTGGCGGCGAAATCGATCCGTCTGCTCATGCTGGTCAACGATGTCAGTTTGCGCAATCTGATTCCGGCCGAACTCGCCAAGGGTTTCGGTTTCTTCCAGAGCAAGCCGTCGAGTGCGTTTTCGCCGGTGGCGGTAACGCCGGATGAGCTCGGCACCGCTTGGCAGGATGGCAAGGTGCAGCTGCCTCTGCTGACCTGGCGCAATCAGGAGCTGATGGGCAAACCGAACGCTGGTGTCGACATGACGTTCAATTTCCCGGCGTTGGTGGCCCATGCGGCCAAAACCCGGCCGCTGGGCGCCGGCGCGATTATTGGCTCGGGAACGGTCTCGAACCGGGATACCGATGGCGGTGCTGGCAAGCCGGTCGTGGATGGTGGTTTGGGCTACTCCTGTATCGCCGAGGTGCGGACGGTAGAAACGCTGCGCCATGGCGCGGCAAAGACCTCGTTCCTGAAATATGGCGAGCGGGTCCGGATCGAGATGCTTGATGCGTCGGGCCACAGTATTTTCGGCGCCATCGATCAGACGGTACAGCCCTACACGTTGCCGGGTTGAGCCTTGTGCTGAAGCTCTATACCTACTTTCGCTCGTCGGCCGCATACCGGGTTCGGATTGCCCTTAACCTGAAAGGGCTGCCGTACGAGGCACTGCCTGTCCACCTGTTGCGCAACGGCGGTGAGCAGCGCAGCGACGCTTACCGGAGCCGCAACCCGCAGGGGCTGATTCCGTTCCTGGACACGGAGGCAGGCGGAGTTGGTCAAAGTTTGGCCATTCTGGAGTATCTGGAAGAGCTCACGCCCACCCCGGCCTTGCTGCCGTCCGAGCCGCTGAAACGGGCGCAAGTCCGCGCCTTTGCTCAACATATAGCCTGCGACATCCATCCGCTGAACAACTTGCGGGTGTTGCAGTATTTGACCGGTACCCTCGGCATCAGCGAGGATGCCAAGCTTGCCTGGATACGGCACTGGCTCGCGGAAGGTTTCCGCGGGCTGGAAGCCGAGGTCGCACAGCGCAACCCTTCTGGTCCGTATTGCTTCGGGGAACAACTGACGTTCGCCGATGTCTGTCTGGTGCCGCAGTGGTTCAATGCCGAACGATTCCAGTGCGACCTGACACCGTACCCGCGTTTGGCCGCCGCCGTGAAAGCCTGCAACGAGTTGCCCGCTTTCCAGTCTGCGCACCCTTCGCGCCAACCTGATTCCGAATAAGAGAAACGAAATCATCATGCTGTTTCGATTGACTGTAGTGGCGGCAGCGTTGTCTGCGTCTGGTTTGGCATTTGCAGCTGTGGCAAATAAATATGATGTGGTTGAATTGCCTACGCTGTGTGATCCGGCCAATCCAACAAAGTGTGGTGCGTTTAGTTTCGCGTATGGGATCAATAACGCAGGAACTATAGTTGGAACGTCCAACGGACCACTTGTGCCAGACACAGGAGATATTGACGGTGACGGCAATGTCACTGAAGAAATACGAGATTACGTTTATCACGCGTTTAGCTTGCAATCAGGTACCATGGCCGACTTGGGGCATTTGGGTAAGGATGAGAGTTACGCTGTTTCCGTCAATGGGGCTGGCGAAATCGTCGGCCGTGGTAACAAGGTTACTGCCGTTGACGGTACAACCGAAACGGTTCAGATACGTGCTTTTCGTATACCTGTTGGCGGTAGCATGACGGACTTGGGTGTGCCCGTACAAACAGTTGGATTAGTAAGCGCTACTGATGTTTCGGATGATGGATATGTTGTTGGTTATGCAACAGCTCAGGCCATTTCTGGAGATACTGCGTACTACACACGTGGTTTTGTATTTACTCCGGGAGGTGGCCTGACCCTTATTCCGGCACTTCAAGATAAAACCGGCAGTGTGCTTCGTGCAGTAAATGGGGCTGCCGGAAGAGCCGTAGGTTTCTCGGTAAAAGATGGAGTTTCTAGAGCAATTCAGCTGGAGCTTAATACTCCCAATACTTTGCTCGATCTGCAGACCTTAGGAGGGACTTCAGCTGAAGCAAACGACATTAATGCGCTCAGACAGGTAGTTGGTCGCTCCTATACAACAGGTAACTCCAAGATCGAAGCTTTTCTTTATGATGAATCAACAACACCAGTAATGCGTGGTTTAGGGCAGCTGGGCGAGACTTTTCGCTTTAGTCAAGCTAATGCAATCAATTCTGCAGGCGATATAGTTGGTACCGCACAGGCATCCTCTGGACCTACGATCTATCACGCTACTGTATTTGCAAGTGCCACTTCTTCAGCGAAATTGGTGGACCTTAATTTGCGCATTGATTGTGAAGCTTCGCCATCTACACGCTGGACGCTTACTGAGGCGGTTGGTATCAATGACAGCGGCCAAATTATCGGTTACGGCACGAGAGGCACAAATGTTAGGGCTTTCTTACTAACGCCCAATCCAAATGTTGATTCTATTCCAACCCCCTGTTCGCCAGCTGAGCCAGAGTTTGAAAATCAAAGTGGTGGGGGTGTTTTTGCTGCGTTGTTCCTTCCGATATTGCTGTTGGTCCGCACACGTCGTCGCACACGTCGTGTAGTTAAATGAATTGCAGTCAGGAAAATGACTCAGAAGAAGGGGAGCTTTCGCTCCCTTTTTTTGTCGGTGCTGAATCAGATTACATATTTGGATAATTCGGTCCACCAGTCCCTTCCGGCACCACCCAATTGATGTTCTGCTTCGGATCTTTGATGTCGCAGGTTTTGCAGTGCACGCAATTCTGAGCGTTGATCTGCAGGCGTGGTCGGTTGTCGGCTTCGCGAACAATTTCATAGACGCCAGCCGGGCAGTAACGCTGGGCCGGTTCGTCGTACAGGGCAAGGTTGTGGTCAATCGGTATCGAGCTGTCTTTGAGCGTCAGATGACAGGGCTGATCTTCTTCATGGTTGGTGTTGGAAATGAACACCGAACTCAGCCGATCAAAACTCAGCACGCCATCCGGTTTCGGATACTGAATCTTCTTGCTGCGTGATGCCAGCTCCAGTGATTCGTTATCTGGCTGGCTGACCCGCAGCGTGAACGGTAGCTTGCCGCGGAACAACAGTTGATCGACACCGGTGAACAGCACGCCGCCCCAGAGGCCGAATTTGTGGAAGGCCGGGTAGGTGTTGCGGGCGCGGTACAACTCGTCGTGTACCCAGGAGTTGCGGTAAGTCGTTTCAAATGCGCTCAGATTCTCGTGGCCGGCGCTGCCGTTTTTCAGGGCGGCAAATACGGTCTCGGCGCCCAGCATGCCGGATTTCATCGCGGTATGACTGCCTTTGATTTTCGGCAGATTCAGGAAGCCGGCTTCGCAGCCAATGAGCAGGCCGCCGGGGAAAGACAGTTTCGGCACCGATTGCCAGCCGCCTTCGTTAAGCGCCCGGGCACCATAAGAAACACGACGGCCGCCTTTGAGGTATTTGGCAATGGCGGGGTGGGTTTTGAAGCGCTGGAATTCTTCGTACGGACTCAAATACGGGTTGGAATAATTCAGGCCAATGACAAAGCCGATGGCGATCTGGTTGTTTTCCAGGTGATACAGGAACGAGCCGCCGTAAGTGTCGGATTGCAATGGCCAGCCGGCTGAGTGCACCACCAGACCTTGTTGGTGATTTTCCGCCGGCACGTCCCAAAGCTCTTTGATGCCGATGCCGTAATGTTGTGGGTCGCGATCCGTGCGCAGACCGAACTTGGCCATCAGTTGCTTGCCGAGGTGGCCGCGACAACCTTCAGCGAACAGCGTGTATTTGGCGCGCAGTTCATAGCCCGGCTGGTAGGAGCCTTTCTGCTGACCATCTTTGCCGATGCCCATGTCGCCAGTGGCGATACCGGCGACCGAGCCATCGTCGTGATAAAGCACTTCGGCCGCAGCAAAACCGGGGAACAAGTTAACGCCCATGGCTTCAGCCTGCTGACCGAGCCAGCGACACAGGTTGCCCAAGCTGATGATGTAATTGCCATGGTTTTTCTGCTGTGGGATCAGCAGCGAGGTCGGCCACGAGACTGCGCCGGTCTCACTCAGAAACAGGAATTTTTCAGCGCTGACTTCGGTGTTGAGCGGTGCGCCCAGTTCTTTCCAGTTCGGCAGCAGTTCGTTCAGCGCCCGCGGCTCGAATACCGCACCGGACAGGATATGGGCGCCGATTTCCGAGCCTTTTTCGACCAGACAGACGCTGATGTCATGGCCGCTCTCTTGCGCCAGCTGACGCAGCCGAATGGCAGCAGCCAGGCCGGACGGCCCACCACCGACGATGACGACATCAAACTCCATGCTTTCACGTGCCACGAGCTCACTTCCTCTGATCCACGGCCCTGCGGCCGGCTGGCTAAGGGTCATACGACCCGTTGGTGCGTCCGTATCGGTTTTCGGCCGCTGTTTTGCGTTGAATCATTGACCGGAAGCGCGCCAGGTTCCAAGATCGCGCCTCCCGCGCCGGGGCCCCTCTTTGCTCAGTTTCTGAGCAGGGCTGCCCGGCTAGTCGAAAGTGCGGAATTATAGGACCTTAAGGCCCCGTCATGAAAATTCTGGTCGCAATCAAGCGCGTCATCGACGCCAACGTCAAGGTGCGGGTGAAAGCCGACGGCACCGGCGTGGAAACCGCCAACGTCAAAATGGCGATGAACCCGTTCTGTGAAATCGCGGTGGAAGAAGCCGTGCGCCTGAAAGAGAAGGGCGTCGCGACCGAAATCGTCGTGGTCAGCGCCGGCCCGACCCAGACGCAGGAAACCCTGCGTACGGCCTTGGCACTGGGCGCCGATCGCGCCATCCATGTCGAGGAAGCCGCCGAGCTCGAACCGCTGGCCATCGCCAAGCTGCTGAAAGCGGTGGTGGAGCGTGAACAGCCGCAAGTCGTCCTGCTCGGCAAGCAATCGGTCGATGCCGACAACAACCAGACCGGCCAGATGCTGGCGGGCCTGCTCGGTTGGCCGCAAGGCACGTTTTTGTCGAAAGTTGGCGTCAATGGCGGCGAAGTTGAAGTCGTCCGCGAAATCGACGGCGGTCTGGAGACCTTGAAGCTGAAACTGCCGGCAGTGCTGACCACCGATCTGCGTTTGAACGAGCCGCGTTTTGCCAGCTTGCCGAACATCATGAAAGCCAAGCAGAAACCGCTGGCCAAGCTGACCGTCGCCGAACTCGGCGTCAATGTGGCGCCGCGCGTCAAGACCCTGAAAGTCGAGGCGCCGGCGGGCCGCAAAGCCGGTATCAAAGTCGGCTCCGTGCAGGAGCTGGTCGACAAACTGCGTAACGAAGCGAAGGTGATCTGATGGCCATTCTTGTTATTGCCGAGCACGCCAAAGGCAAACTCGCCGGTTCGACGCTGAACACCATTGCCGCTGCTGCAAAGATCGGCGGCGACATCCACGTATTGGTTGCCGGTCATGGCATCGATACGGTTGCCAATGAAGCCGCGCACGTGGCGGGTGTTGCCAAGGTGCTGAAATTGGATGACGCCGGTTTGGCCCATCTCACCGCAGAGAACCTGACGCCAGCCGTGCTGGCGCAGGCCAAGACCTGTTCGCATGTGCTGGCGCCGGCGACCACGTTCGGCAAGAACCTGTTGCCGCGCGTTGCTGCCCTGCTGGATGTGCAGATGGTGTCGGAGATCACCGGCGTTGTCAGCGCCGATACGTTCCAGCGCCCGATTTACGCCGGTAACGCGATTGCCACCGTGCAATCGACCGATGCCATCAAAGTCATCACCGTGCGCAGCACCGGTTTCGATGCCGTTGCTGCCACGGGCGGCAATGCCGCCGTCGAGGCCATCAGCGCCAGCGCGGACAACAGCCTGTCGAGCTTTGTCGGTCAGGAACTGACGGTTTCGGCTCGGCCGGAACTGACCGCCGCCAAAGTGATTGTGTCCGGTGGTCGCGGCATGCAGAGCGGTGACAATTTCCCGATGCTGGAAAAGCTTGCCGATTTGCTCGGCGCTGGTGTCGGTGCGTCGCGCGCCGCCGTGGATGCCGGCTTTGTCCCGAATGACTATCAAGTCGGCCAGACCGGCAAGATTGTCGCGCCGCAGCTGTATATCGCCGTCGGTATTTCCGGCGCCATTCAGCATCTGGCCGGCATGAAGGATTCGAAGGTGATTGTCGCCATCAACAAGGACGAAGAAGCGCCGATTTTCTCGGTGGCCGATTACGGTCTGGTTGGTGATCTCTTTCAGCTGGTGCCGGAGCTGACCGCTGAGGTCGCCAAGCTGAAAGGCTGATA
Organism: Permianibacter fluminis; assembly: GCF_013179735.1. Lineage (NCBI taxonomy): Bacteria > Pseudomonadati > Pseudomonadota > Gammaproteobacteria > Pseudomonadales > Pseudomonadaceae > Permianibacter > Permianibacter fluminis. The sequence goes on from NZ_JABMEG010000002.1 coordinate 509,213, forward strand.
ATCAGCACAAGCGCAGCAGAGTTGTCGCCAGCGGCCCGGTTTATCCGGGCCGTTGGCATTTCCGGGGCGCGGTTTCGTTTGGCCGTGCTGCCAGCGCAAATTTAATGGCCCGGGTGAAGGCGAAAACGGCACTCGTTTGCTAGGTTTGAAGGGCGAGTCGTCAAGGTAACGCTTACAACATGAATCTGCGGCTGAAAGCCGGGGAATTGCTGCCCGGCATGTATGTGGTGGAAGTGGTTCGACAGTCTGGCCAAATGCAGGTCACAACGCAGGGCTGGGTGCGCACGGCTGCGGCGATTGCGGCGCTGCGCGAGCGCGGTATCGAAGAGGTTCTGATCGATCCCAGCAAGACGATTACCGGGTCCGAAGCCGCTGCGGTTCAGGCCGCTCAGCTGGCCGCGGCAGCAGCGGCGGCCAGCGAGGCGGCCACGGCGAAAGCGGGCCAATCCGATCCGGTCAGCGCTGTGGTGCAAGCCGCCAAAGTGCCGCTGGAAACCGAACTCAATCGCGCTGCCAAACTGTATGCCGAAGCCAAGGCGCTGCAGCAAAAAGCGTTTGACGACATCAAGGCCGGTCGACCTCTGGCGCTGGAGCCCATGCAGAACATGGCGACGGCCTTTATCGATTCGGTGTTCCGCAATCAGGATGCGTTGCTGTGCATGAGCCGGATCCGGGAGAAGGACGCCTATCTGCTGGAGCATTCGGTCAACGTCTCGATTTTGATGACAGTGCTGGCCCGACAGCTGAAGCTGGAAGAGTCGGTGATCCATGAGCTGGCGACCGGTGCGCTGCTACACGATTTGGGCAAGATTTTGGTGCCCGATCACATACTACAAAAACCCGGCAAGCTGACCGACGAGGAGTTTGTCGAGATGCGCCGGCACGTCGAATACGGCTACGAAGTGGTCAAGCAGATGCCCGGTATTGCACCGCGCAGTCTCGAAGTGTTGATACAGCATCATGAGCGACTGGACGGTCGCGGCTATCCGCACAAATTGCAAGGCGAGCAGATCTCGCGATACGGCCGCATGATTGCCATTGTCGATACCTACGATGCCATCACCGCCAGTCGGGTGTACAAAGACGGCTTTACCTCAACCCATGCGTTCAAGATTTTGCGTGAGGCGGCCGGCACCGGTTACGACAATGAGCTGGTCGCCGAGTTTATTCGCGCCATCGGCGTCTTTCCGGTGGGTTCACTGGTCCGGCTCAAGAGCCAGCGGCTCGGTATCGTCATTCAGTCAGGCAGCGCGGACCCGTTGCGACCGGTGGTCAAGGTGTTTTACCACAGCAAATTCCGTCAGCAGCTGCCGGTTACCGATGTCGACTTGGCCGCCGCGCGCTGCGAAGATGAAATCGAGGCAGCGGTCAAGCCGGAGCAATTCAAGATCGATCTGATCGGGTTTTTGCGGTCCATTGCTGGCGTCAAGTAAGAGCCGTTTTAACTTTGCCGGATGTCTCGGCAACCCATCCTTGCTGGCAAACCGCGCCATAACACGGGGAAGAAAAAAGCGGTAACCAAGATCGGTTACCGAGAACGGTAAAAAGCCGTTAACAAAAATCGTAATGAATGGAGCGACTCATGCAGAAACGGATGCCGGTGGCGAGCTTGAAACCGGGCATGTATGTCGTTGAAATCAGCCAGCAGGCCGGGCAGTTGCAAGTGCGCACCGAGGGATGGTTGAAAGATCAGGCCGCCATTGATGCATTGGCGCAGCTGGGTATCGAGGAAGTCGTTATCGATTTGGCGCGCCGCGACAACAGTAGCGAGCTGATGCCAGCCAAACCGGTACCAGCCAAGCGCCAAAGCGTTGCGACAACATCGGTGGCGACCGCCAGCTTTGAGCGCGAACTGGTCGAGGCCGACGCCATTTACGGCGAAGCCTTGCAGCTATTGGACGCGGCCTTGCTGGCCGCCAAAGACGGCCGGCCACTGCCGACGGAGCCGCTGCGCGCGGTGGTCAAGCAGAGCATGGCGTCCTTGCTGCGCAATCAGAATGCCTTGTTGTGTCTGGCTCATTTGCGCGACAGCAATCGTTACCTGCTCGAACATGCCATCAATACCAGCATTCTGATGACGGTATTTGCCCGCTCGTTGAAATTCTCTGACACCGACATCGAGGCCTTGGCCTTGGGCGCACTCTGGCATGACATCGGCAAGATTCGCATTGCGCCGGCCATCCTGGATAAACCCAGTCGGCTGACGGCAGAAGAAACTCGCGAAATGCAGCGCCATGTCGAATACGGTTTGGCATATGTGCAGGACGTTCCCGGCATAGATGCCATGACGCGCGCAGCGATCAGTGAGCACCACGAGCGGATGGATGGCAATGGCTATCCCGGCAAGCTGCGCGCTGCTGCGATTTCCCGTGCTGGCCGAATGATGGCCATTGTCGACAGCTACGACGCCCTGACCGGCTTGCGCGTTTACCGCGGCGCCGTAACGGCGGTGCGGGCGTTCAAAACCCTGCGCGCCGACAGCTATGCGCTTTACGACGCCGAGTTGGTGATGGACTTCATCAAGGCCATCGGATTCTATCCGGCCGGCAGTCTGGTCAAGCTGCGCAGCCAACGCTTGGCGATGGTCATCTCGGTCAATGCGGGCAAGCCGTATCAGCCGCTGGTCAAGGTGTTCTATCACGGCCGCTTCCGGCAACCGCTGCCAGTGCAGGATGTCGATCTGGCGGCGCCGGATTGTGATGATGATATCGAAGCTGCCGTGCTGCCCGAGCAATTCAAACTGGATTTGCTGCAGTTCTTCCGCACGGTCGTCTTGCCCACCTGATCATCGTCTGCTCTGAAGATGGCCCGGAGGTGCAGTGCTATGCCGAGCTCGGCAAATGCTGCGATGCAGAATTGTAACGGTCTTTTTCCGTCAAAATGCCTCCCTTGTTCCGACCGGCCGGCTGTGTTCTCATCAAGGCCGCTTTTTTTGGGTACCGCGCCGCGGCATCAATGCTTTGCCACAAGCCGATTCAGTAAGTGCGGACCTGTCACTCCCGTTGCCCGTTAAGGAGATTCCATGTTGACGCATTCGCTGCGCCGATCAGCGTTGCCGCTGATTTTGCTGCCGGCTTTGGTCTTGCTCGCCGGCTGTGGTGATGAGCCGGCTGCGACGGCCAAACCGGCACCGTTCGCTTCCACCTACAAACCGCTGCCGAGCAAGCCGACCTTGCTGCGCAACGCCACTGTGTTGATCGGCAACGGCCAGCAACTGGACAACGCCAGCGTGCTGTTGCAAGACGGCAAGATTGTCGCAGTGGGTAGTGATGTGAAGGCGCCGGACGGTGCCGACATTATCGACGCCAGTGGCAAGTGGGTCACCCCGGGCATCATCGATGTCCATTCCCATCTCGGCGTTTACCCGAGCCCGGCGTTGACTGCCTCCGAAGACGGCAACGAAATGGTGGCGCCGGACACCGCCTACGCCTGGGCGGAACATGCGGTCTGGCCGCAGGATCCGCAATTTCCGCTGGCATTGGCCGGCGGTGTGACCAGCATGCAGATTCTGCCGGGTTCGGCCAATCTGTTTGGCGGTCGCTCGGTGACCTTGAAAAATGTGCCGGCGCGCACCGTGCAGCAAATGAAATTCCCGGGTGCGCCGTACGGTTTGAAAATGGCTTGTGGTGAAAATCCCAAACGCGTTTACGGTGAAAAAGGCGGTCCGATGACCCGCATGGGCAACGTCGCCGGTTACCGGAAAAGCTGGATTGAAGCGGCCAAGTATCTGAAAGACTGGAAAGCCTACGAAGACGCGTTGGCCGCTGCCGAAGGCAATGAAGCCGCCGTCGCCGACAAGATGCCGCAACGCGATTTGCGGCTGGAGACCTTGGCCGGTGTGCTGAAAGGCGAAATCCTGGTGCAGAACCATTGTTACCGCGCCGATGAAATGGCCGTCATGATCGATATCGCCAAGGAGTTCGGTTTCAAAATCACCGCCTTCCATCACGCGGTCGAGGCTTACAAAGTGGCTGACTTGCTGGCCGAAAACAATATCTGCGCTGCCGTCTGGGCCGATTGGTGGGGCTTCAAACAAGAAGCGTATGACATGACGCTCGAGAACGCTGCCTTCGTCGACAAGGCGCGCGCGACTGTCACAGTGGATGGCAAGGAACAGCAGCGTGTGGGCTGCGCGATCATTCACTCCGACTCCGCGCTGGGCATTCAACGGCTCAATCAGGAAGCAGCCAAGGCGATGGTGGCTGGTCGTCGTGCCGGGATCGACATCAGCGAAGCGCAAGCCATGCGCTGGCTGACCGAAAACGCGGCCAAGGCGCTCGGCATTGCCGATAAGGTCGGTACGCTGGAGCAAGGCAAGATGGCGGATGTCGTGCTCTGGGATCGCAGTCCGTTCTCGGTCTATGCCCACGCCGAAAAAGTCTTTATCGACGGCGCTCTGATGTACGACCGCAACAACAAGCAGCAGCAAGCGGCAACCGATTTCGAACTCGGCATTGTCAAGCCGGAAGGAGAGCGCCTGTGAAGACGCCAATGACGCAATCGTTTTTTGTTCAATCCCTGCGGCGTACCCTGTTGGCAACGATGCTGCTGGCGCCGTTGGCTCAGGCCGACAATCTGTTTATCCAGAACGGCAAGCTGTATGGCAGCGACAACACCGGCACGCCGATCAGCGGCAATGTGCTGATCCGTGGCAATCGCATTGTCGCGGTCGGTGCCGAGGTGAAACCCGATGCGGACAGCCGCATCATCGACGCCAAAGGGCGTCCGGTCACGGTCGGTTTGATGAACGCTCACACCGGTCTTGGCACGGTCGATATCGATGCCGAAGACAGTACCGCTGATACCGCCACGCCGGATTTGCGTTTCGGCGCAAGTTTTGATTTGACCGACGTCATCAATCCTGACAGCGTGCTGATTCCTTATAACCGGATGATGGGCCTGACGCGCGCCGTCGTCACGCCAGCAGTAGGGCACGATGTGTTTGGCGGCCAGTCCACGCTCATCCGTTTAGCTGGTGATGACGTGGTTGAGCGGCGGCAGGCGGCGGTGATCGCCAACTACGGTGCGCATGCCAATGGCGCCAACGAAGGCTCACGTGCATCGACGTTGCTGGCGATGCGTATGGCATTTGATGACGCCAAAGATTACACCGCCAACAGGGCGGCGTTCCAGCGCGGCGAGCGTCGCGAGTACTCGCTGCCATATCGTGATCTCGATGCCTTGCTGCCGGTACTGGACGGCCGAATTCCGCTGATTGTTGCGGTTGACCGGGCCCAGGATATTCGCGCCATCTTGAAACTGGGCAGCGAATACAAACTGCGGCTGATTCTGCTCGGCGCCAGCGAAGGGCATCGTGTCGCCAAGGACATTGCGGCGGCGAAAGCCGCGGTGATTCTGGCGCCGATGGAAAATCTGCCGGACAGTTTCGATACGCTGTCCGCCTCGCTGAGCAATGCCGCGGAACTGAACCGTGCCGGCGTCAAGATTGCCTTCACCAGCAATGCCGGTGACTCGCCAAGCCACAATGCCCATCTCGCTCGCCAAGGTGCCGGCAATGCCGTCGCCAATGGTTTGCCGGCTGACGCCGCGCTGGCGGCGCTGACCCGCAATCCGGCCGAAATGTTCGGCATTTCCGATCACTACGGCAAGCTGGCCGCCGGCTATGACGCCGATGTCGTGGTCTGGAGCGATGACCCCTTGGAGGTCACCAGCTATCCGGATCACGTGATCCTCGCGGGTACCGAACAATCTTTGGTGTCGCACCAGACCCGGCTGCGTGACCGCTACAAGGAGCCGGCCGATCCGCTGCGTGCTTACAAGCGTTGAGCATGCACGGCTATAAAACGGGTCATAAAAATGGCCATGAAAATCGTAGTGAAGATTTTCATGAAGTAGCCGGGATCCCGTTCGCCGGTGGCGCGCTGGTCAGTGCGCCACCGGCATAGTTTTAAAGGGCAAATTTTGTGGTTCAGATTGGGGAGAGAACAACAATCATGATGCGAATTCTGAAATGGCTCGGCATTCTGCTTGCCAGCGTGTTTGGCTTGCTGCTGATCGCCGCAACCTGGGGCTGGTATGGCCGTTTGCCGTTCGATATGGCGATCAATCGTGCTTTCCTGCAGTTTGTGCTGGAAAGTCCGGAAACGCTGTCGCAGCTGCGCATGCTTGAGAGCATGGGTATTACCTTCCATCAAGATGATCTGGACGACGAGTCAGTTGAAGCCGGCGACCGCATGATCAGCAAAATGAACAAGATGGCGGAAGAGTTCAAAAGCTACGACCGCGACAGTTTGAGCTATCAGCAGCAGCTGACCTACGACATGGGCAACTGGTTTGTCGACAAGATGAAAGATGGTGCCGACAAATGGCGCTATCACAATTATCCGGTCAACCAGCTGTTTGGTGTCCAGAACGGCTTTCCGACCTTTATGGAGTCGGCGCATCAGGTCAACAGTGTCGGCGATGCCGAAGACTACAACAGCCGCTTGTCGAAAATCGGCGTCAAGTTCGGCCAGGTTATCGACGGTCTGAAACTGCGCGAGCAGAAAGGCATCATTCCGCCGACGTTTGTCCTGGAAAAGGTCATTGCCGAGATTGACGGCTTCGTCAATACCCCGGCTGAGCAGAACATCCTGTACAGCTCGTTCGAGAAAAAGCTGACCGAGGCCAAATCCATTGAAGCGGCGGATAAAACCCGTCTGCTTGCCGATGCCAAGCAGCAGATCGAAACCACGGTGTATCCGGCCTACCGCAATCTGATGGCGTTTCTGGTAGAGCAAAAGCCGAAGTCGACCGCCGATGCCGGCGTCTGGAAGCTGCCGGAAGGCGATGCCTTTTACGCCTATGTGCTGGAGATGTTCACCACCAGCACCATGAAGCCGGAAGAAGTGCACCAATTGGGCCTGCAGGAAGTGGAGCGCATTCAAGCGGAAATGCGCGTCATTCTGGCCGAACAAGTCTACGACACGACCCAGCCGGTTGGGGTCCTGATGCGCAAGCTCGGCGAGGAAGAACGTTTCCTGTATGCCGATACGCCGGAAGCGCGTGAGCAAATCCTGAAGGACTACCAGACCATTATCGATCAGGTCTCGGCTGGTCTCGATCCGGTGTTCTCGGTCAAACCGAAGTCGGGCGTCAAAGTGGAGCGGATTCCGGAATTCAAGGAAAAAACCGCACCGGGTGCTTACTACAACCAGCCAGCAATGGACGGTTCACGCCCCGGCATTTTCTACGCCAATCTGTATGACATCAAGGCGACGCCGAAATTTGACATGCGCACGCTGGCCTATCACGAAGCGGTACCGGGCCATCATTTCCAGGTATCGATCGCCCAAGAGAATACCGAACTGCCGTTGTTCCGGCGGATGGCGCCATTTACCGCCTATGTTGAAGGCTGGGCGTTATACGCCGAACGATTGGCGTGGGAAGCCGGCTTCCAGAATGATCCGTTCGACAATCTCGGCCGTTTGCAAGCCGAGTTGTTCCGCGCGGTGCGTCTGGTCGTGGATACTGGTATGCATGCCAAGCGCTGGACACGTGAGCAGGCGATTGATTACATGATCGCCAACACCGGCATGGCCGATTCCGATGTCACCGCGGAAATCGAGCGCTACATCGTCATGCCCGGTCAGGCCTGTGCCTACAAAGTCGGCATGATCGAAATCCTGAAGTTGCGTGAAGAAGCAAAAGCCAAGCTGGGCAGCAAATTTGATATACGTGAGTTCCATAGCGTGGTTTTGAAAAATGGCGCGATGCCATTGTTCCTGCTGCGCAAGGTAGTGGAGGAGTGGGTGGCTGGCCAGCAGTCGGCTTGAACACTGGCGGAACCAGCAGCAATAAAAAAAGCGGCCCTCGTGGCCGCTTTTTTTCTGCGGCAGTTCATGCGGCTGCTAACCCCGGCACTCGGCACTTTTGCCATAATGTCAGCAAGCATTCACCGGATTTGTCATGACCCATCACGCCGACAGCATTGCTCCGCAGGAGGTTTTGCAGCGACTGCTAGTGCGCCAGCCGCACGGCGGCGATGCGCTGCGTGGCTTTCTCGATGTTCGCTCGGAAGCGGAGGCCGACGATGGCGCCATTCCGGGATTTTTCAATGCGCCCATACTGAACAACGCCGAGCGGCACGCGGTTGGCATTTGCTACAAACAGCAAGGTCAGGACGCGGCATTCGCGCTTGGCTATCAATTGACGGCGCCGTATCGCGCCGAGCGCGTTGCAGGTTGGGCCGCGCGGGCCGAGCCGGCGCAGCCGCTGATCGTCAGTTGCTGGCGCGGCGGCGCCCGCTCGCGATTGGCCTGTGAATGGTTGGCAGATGTTGGTATCGAGACGCAGCGGGTTCGCGGTGGCTACAAAGCGATGCGAGCGGTGCTGCGCGCGGCATTGGAACAGCCGCCGCCGTTGCTGGTGTTGTCCGGCGCGACCGGTACTGGCAAAACCCGATTGCTGCGCGAACTCGCGGTGGCCAAAGTCGATCTGGAGGCCTGTGCCAATCATCGCGGCAGTGCTTTTGGCCGGCTCGGACCCCAGCCTTCGCAGCAGAGCTTCGAGAATCGGGTCGGGCTTGGCTTGCTGGCGGCGGCCCGAGAATTTTTGATTGAGGATGAGAGCCGACTGATTGGCGTCAACGAACTGCCGCTGGCATTGAAGACGGCCATGTATTCCGCACCGGCGGTGGTGCTGGATATTCCACTGCCGCAGCGCAGCCTGCTGACGTTTGAAGAATATGTGCTGGAGCCGCTGCGTGCCGGCATCGATCCCGCCGCGTTGCAGCAGCGATTGCAAGCGGGGCTGGATCGCATTCAGCGCAAGCTCGGTCTGCAGCGACATGGTCAGTTGTCACGACTGCTGGCGGAAGCCATGCAGGATCCACTGGATGCCGAGCGTCACCACAGCTGGATCGGCCCGTTGCTTGCCGAGTATTACGATCCGCGTTATCACCATGCGTTTGCGCAGCAGCCCAGAACGGTGTTGTTTCGTGGCGATCACGCTGCCTGCGCGGCCTTCTTGCAGCAGCGCATGACCGCTGCCGTCGGCTGAGTTGCCGGCTTGGCCTGACGTCCGACATAACGCTCTGAACATGACACCTGGCGGTGTCGCAGCGATGGTGTCGGCATCAACTGCTACACTTTCGGCGACCGCTCAATGGCGGCCGTGCCGGAGCTCATGGGCCATGCCGTTTTCCCGTCGCCAATTTCTTTGCGCTGCCGCCGCTGCCGCGATGGCTGCCAGCATGCCAACGAATGCTGCTCGCAAACTGGTGGTCGCTACCTGGCCCAATTATCACGATCCGGAAAATCTGCGCCGCTTCACTGCCAAGACAGGCATACACGTTGAAACCCGAGTCTTCGGTTCCAATGAAGAAATGATGAACTGGTTGCTGAGCGGAAAATCCGGTTTTGATATCGTGGTTGCAACCAACTATGCCGTGAATGCCTACGGCAAAATGGGGCTGCTGCGGCCGCTGCGCCTGGAGCGGTTTCCGCATTATGACCCGGCCAGCCAGCAGCGCCGCTTTGTCGAAGTTGTCACCACCGAGCAGCGATTGTTTGGCCTGCCGAAAAACTGGGGCACCACCGGGTTCGTCTACGACCAAAAGAAAATCAGCAGCGCGCCAACGCGGTGGCGTGATTTCTGGGATCTGGCGACGACGGTGGCGAACCGGCAGACAGTGGTGCATGACTATCAGCTGACCGCCATCGGCAATGCCTTGAAATATTACCGTTACTCATTCAACTCGAATGTCGGCGCCGAGCTCGATGCCGCCGAAGCTTTGCTGCTGAAAACCAAACCGCATCTGCGCGCAGTCAGCAGCCTGGCATATGACCAGATGCGCGCCGGCGCCTGGCTGAGTATGGCCTGGTCCGGCGACGGTACCCTGCTGAACCGGGAGAATCCGGATCTGCGTTATGTCATTGCCGAAGAGGGCGGAGAAATTTGGGCCGATTACTTCACCATCACCCGCGAATGTCAGGACGTAGCCGCTGCCGAGGCGTTTATCGATTTCCTGTTGACGCCGGACAACAACGCCGCAGAAGTGAAAGCGCATGGTTTTCCGCCAATTGATGAGCGGGTGCTCGGTTTGCTGCCAGCGGCGATTCGCAACAATCCGATCATGTTTCCGCCGGCGGCACAGTTGAACAATCTGGAGTTTGGTTCGCGCGAAACACTGACCCACCCGCGCCGGGCCGAGATTCTGGCCAAATTCAAGGCCGCGTGAGCAACCTCCACCAACGCTGAACAACGCAATTTTCCCGGCAGGAGCAACGATGAGTGGTGTCTATGTGGTGACCGGTGCCAATCGCGGGCTCGGCCGTGCGGCAGCCGAGCAGCTGCTGATTCAGGGCAAGCTGGTGGTGCTGGGCTGCCGGGAACCTGAACCCGTGCAAGCGCGCTACAAGAATCGGCCGAATGCCATTGTGTTGCCGCTGGATGTCAGCGATGAACTCAGCACCATGCATTTCGGTCACGTGCTGATCCAGCAGCAGCGAACGGTCGCAGCGCTGATCAACAACGCTGGCGTTTTTCTCGAGCACAGCGAAGACTTTGCCGGTACGCCGAATCTGGCCAATGCCGAAATGGATCTGATCCGGCGGACCATGGAAACCAACGCCTATGGTGCCATCCGGATGTATCAGGCCTTGAATCCGCTGTTCGAGCACGGTGCCCGTATCGTCAATGTCTCTTCGGGCATGGGTCAGCTCAGTGAAATGAACGGTGGGTGGCCGGGATACCGGTTATCGAAAACTGCCGTCAATGCCGTCACCCGGATGCTGGCTGAAGAAACGTCCGATCGCGCGATGATCGTCAGCAGTGTTTGCCCCGGCTGGTGTCAAACCGATATGGGCGGTGCCGCCGCGACCCGAACCGCCGAACAGGGCGCCGACACCATCGTCTGGTTGGCGACCCACAGTGATTTACCGTCGGGAAAATTCTGGCGTGACCGCAAGGAAATCGCTTGGTAAAAATCCAGGCTGCTGGACGGTGCTTATTCGGTGGCATGCGCTGAAAAGAGACGACCTTGTTCTGATGATATCCGCAGGCGCGATATTCGATTTTCAATCAACATTTACTTAACCGGTGACAACGGCATCCGCCGCGACAATCTGATCGCGGCCGTTGGCTTTGGCGTGATACAGGGCCTTGTCGGCCAGCAGCCACATCCGGTTGTTGTCGCCGAAACGATTTGAGACATAACCAAAACTGGCTTTGATGGGAATCGCTTGCTGCTGCCATTGCAGTGGATTGGCGGCGAGCTGCTGATGCAAACGCTCGGCAACCTGACCGGCAACGTGCATTTCGGTTTCTGGCAGCAGCACAATGAATTCCTCGCCGCCGAACCGGCCCAGCACATCAAAGGGTCGCAGCGTTTGCTGCAGCACGCGGCTGACATGACGCAGGGCCTCATCGCCGCCGGCATGACCCAGACTGTCGTTGATGCCCTTGAAATGATCGATATCGAGCAGCAGCAACGAGAAGGCGCCGCCGGAACGGTCGCAGCGGGCGCGTTCGATCTCCAGACGCTGTTCGAAGGCGCGGCGGTTGAACAAACCGGTCAGATAATCCCGTTCGGAGTAATTGCGGATCTTGGTAATCAGCCGCGCCAGCACGCAGCTGAACAGACTGATATTCAGCACCAGTGCGAGCAGCGCGTAACCCCATAGCGCGGCTGGCTTGTCGTGGACCATGCCGGTGCTGGGATCGGTTTGCCAGGGTACGAACCAGAGCACGAGTACGATGCGCAAGGCCATGCTCAGGGCGGCGAGCGCAAACGGCACGGCGATGGCGATGGCGGGAAGCCGGGCAAATTCCTGCCGGGCGGCGCCGAACACGTCGAATGCGATCATGAACAGAATGAGCGTCATGAAGCTGGAGAACAACAGCGCGAAACTGCGCCGCGAACCGGGATCCGGCGGCAGGCTCAGGTAGGCGATGGCCACCACGAGGAAAATCACGGCATTCGAAACCCGCGAGGGCGGCAGCTTGAACAACCAGCGGATGCCGGCACGCAATACCAGCATGGCTGCGATGCCAAACATGCCCGAACCCGGCCACGCCAGGTAACTCGGTTCGGTCGTGCGCAGCATGGTGATGGAAATGCTGGCCAGCATCAGCAGGTTGGCAAGACCGAAATGCAGCGAGGCTTTCGGTGCAATCCGCATCGGCAAGGCGGCCGCCAGCCATGCCAATGACGCTGTCCCCGTGACCAGGCAGATCACCAGCATCAAGGTGGATTGTTCGGTCATCGCTCAGGTTCGTTTGGCCACGGTCCGTCTGAACTATAGACCTTGCGCTCCGTTGTGGTGGCATGCGCCGCATCGGACAGCAAAGACCGCCTAGCGGTCACGTCGTGACGGCGGCATCGGCCTTGCTGCGGGATGTCGGAAAGAAAAATGCTCGCGGAGCGCGGAGCGCAAGGTGCTGGAGCGGGTCCGGATGCAGATTGATCGGCCGAGCGCCAAGTAAAAAAAACGGGCAACAAAAAAGCCGGCATTCGCCGGCTCTTTTGTTTGCTGCCAAGGCTTACTTGCGGCCCTGGGCAACCAGCTGGCGGGCCAGCTCGTCGGCAACCGCATTGGTCGGTTTGCCTTCTTTGGTCGCACGCTCGAACACGTTCATCAGCGTGTTGTAGATGTTTTCGGTTTTCTTCATCGCGGCTTCTTTCGAGTAGTTGTTCTCGAACGACACGTTGATGATGCCACCGGCGTTGATGACGTAATCCGGGGCATACAGAATGCCGCGGTTCATCAGCGCGATACCGTGACGATCTTCGGCCAGCACGTTGTTGGCGGCACCGGCGATGATGCTGCACTTTAGGCGCGGCAGGGTTTCGTCGTTGACGGTGGCACCGAGTGCGCACGGCGCGTAGACATCGACATCCTGGGTATAGATGGCGTTGACGTCGACGGCGGTGGCCTTGAACTCGGCAACCACTTTCTCGATCGATTCTTTGTTGATGTCGGTGACGAACAGCTTGGCGCCTTCATCCGACAGGTGTTTGCACAGGTAGTAGCCGACGTGGCCCAGACCTTGAACAGCGATTTTGACGCCATCCAGCGAATCACGGCCCAGCTTCGACTTCACCGCAGCCTTGATACCTTTGTAAACGCCGTAAGCGGTCATCGGCGACGGGTCGCCCGATTTGCCTTCGAGGCCCAGCACGTACGGGGTTTCTTTGTGGACGATGGCGATATCGGCCGGCGAGGTGCCGACGTCTTCGGCGCTTACATAGCGGCCCGACAGCGAGTGCACGAACTTGCCGAAGGCGCGGAACAGCGCTTCCGATTTCAGGGTTTTCGGGTTGCCGATGATCACCGATTTGCCGCCGCCGAACGGCAGGCCGGCCATGGCGTTTTTGTAGGTCATGCCACGCGACAGACGCAGGGCATCGACCAGCGCGCCTTCATCGGTGTTGTATTCCCACATCCGGCAGCCGCCGACGGCAGGGCCGAGTGCGGTGGAGTGAATGCAGATGATGGCTTTGAGACCCGAGGCTGCATCGCTGCAGAAAACGATTTGTTCGTGGTCGTCATAGGCACGCAGGTTGAACACCGCCATACCAGTTCTCCTGTTGTTTCAGTGTTGTTGCGGTCTTGTTGCAAAAACACGGTTTCAGTCAAAGAGCACGATTCTGCGGTGACAGAAACCGGGCCCGGTCAAGAAAGGGCATCAACAGGGATCAGGCCGTTGTTCAGTGTTGGCTGCAGCCTGATCCGATTCCCGCCGGTAGGGTCGACAAGTTTAGGTGACGTCACAGGTGTACGTTTACGGAAACGTAAACCTCACTGCCGTCAATCAAGGCGCCAGGGCCGGTTATCGTTGGCCTGTCGTCCTGAACCTGTTGTTGTCGTTAGCTACTGTCGGGCTAGGGGCGCCGGTAAAAGGCGGTCCCTGTACTCTTGCGGTCGCGACCGAAGGTCCACGCCGCCATGCGAAGCCCCCTTGGTTTTTGGCTGCCGGAAGCGCGGTATTCGGCGCGGCTGGCAGGGGGGGCTGAGAACTGGCGCGCATTATACGCAGGCAGGGCAAAAAGGCGAGGCTGGCTTATGCTGCACTGCCGCGAGCTGGTCAGGCCTCAGCGCTGGCTTTGGCTGCTGTGGCCGGTCTGGCTGGCCAGCTGCTTGTAATAGATGCTGGTGCTGCGGGGCTCGCCGACCGGGGTTTTGGTATAGCCGGGGATAAGGCCTGCTTCGCAATAGCCGAGCCGGCGATACAGGCTCTCGGCCCGATCACCGGTGCGGGTGTCCAGCACCAGCAATTCGCGGCCGCTGGCCAGTGCCTCGGCTTCCAGCGCTTTCAGCAGGGCACTGGCGACACCCTGACGCCGGAACGCCAGATGCACCAGCAGCTTCTGGACTTCGGCACGGTGCCGGCCATTGGCCCGCTCCGATATCGCGAGCTGCACCGAGCCGACAATGCGGCCACCACTGTGGGCGACCCAAATCCAGCGCTTGCCATGGACCGCTTCGCGCACGGCTTCCTGCCAATACTGGATGGCATGTTCATGACCCAGTGGCGCAAAGAAACCAACCGAGGCGCCATCATGGACACAGCTTTGCAATACATCCGCCAATTCATCAAAGGTACGGTCGGTGCATTGCGGGTGCAGGCGAGTGACGGTAGGCATAGGTGGACTCATTGGTTTGGCAGAGGGTGAGCATGTCGATTGCGGGTGGTGACAGTGCATCGGCTTGACGGGCCAATCCGATGCGGGCAGCGGCTATCCATTTCTCTATTGGTATTGTCACAACCGGAAAACGCAGGGCGGCATCGGAGGAATGATGCTGCCCTGCAAATGCCTGGCACCGAGAGTCCGGCATCGGTCACGACTCATGCTGGCGTCACGCGTGCTGGATCCGCGTGTTAAACCAGCCTGTGCTAACGCAGCGTGCGTTAAATCAACGTGCGCTGAATCAGCACAGTGACCGATGCCAAACCGGATCAGTCCACGTGCTCGCCATGCAGCACGATGTCCAGACCTTCACGCTCTTCTTCTTCGGATACCCGCAGGCCAATCAGCCAGTCAATCAGTTTCAACAGCACCGCCGTGACAACCAGCGAATACGCAATGGTGGCGCCAGTGGCAATCAGCTGCACTTTCAATTGGCTGCCAAGCTCCTGCACCGCACCGCCGGCAATCGCATTGGTGGCAAACACACCGGTCAAGATGGAGCCGAGAATACCGCCGACTCCGTGCACGCCGAAGGCGTCCAGCGAGTCGTCATATTTCAGCGCGCGTTTCAGACTGGTGGCGCCCCAGTAGCAGACCACACCGGCCAACAAACCCAGAATCAAAGCGCTGCTGACGGTGACAAAACCGGAGGCCGGGGTAATGCAAACCAGACCGGCGACGGCACCGGATGCAGCACCGAGCAGTGACGGCTTGCCTTTGAATACCCATTCCGCAGCGACCCAGGACAGTGTTGCCGCAGCAGCAGCAACTTGGGTCACGACCATGGCCATCGCAGCGCGGGCATCGGCGTTCAGCGACGAGCCGGCGTTGAAGCCGAACCAGCCGACCCACAGCATCGAGGCGCCAATGAGCGTCAGCACCAGATTGTGCGGCGCCATCAGCTCCTTGCCGTAGCCGACCCGTTTGCCCAGCATCAGAGCGGCGACCAAACCGGCAATACCGGCATTGATGTGAACCACCGTGCCGCCGGCGTAATCAAGCGCGCCCATCGTGAACAGCCAGCCGGTGCCTTCCCAGACCCAGTGCGCGATCGGTGCGTAGACGACCAGCAACCAGGCGCTGACAAAAACGATCAGGGCCGAGAATTTCATCCGCTCGGCAAACGCACCGGCGATCAGCGCCGGCGTGATGATCGCGAAGGTCATCTGGAACACCATGAACAGCATTTCCGGAATGGTGTAGCCGGGCCACAGCGCATCAAAGGCAACGCCATAGAGCAGCACTTTGTCGAAGCCGCCAATGAAACCGTTACCCGGTGCAAACGCCAGACTGTAGCCAACGAGGACCCACAATACGCTGACCAGTGCGGCAATAAAAAAGCTTTGCATCAACGTGGCGAGCACGTTTTTCTTGCGCACCATGCCGCCGTAAAACAGTGCCAGACCCGGAATGGTCATGAACAGCACCAAGGCTGTCGCCGTCAGCATCCAGGCAGTATTGCCGGCGCTCAAGGTCGGTGCTTCGTCGGCCAGAGCAACACCGCTCAGCAAACTGCCGAGCAAGACGCCGGCCAATCGCATCATCGACGCGGACCACAAATTCAGTCGTTTCATTGTCTCTGTCTCCCTCACAGTGCCGCTTCGTTGGTTTCGCCGGTGCGGATCCGGATGACTTGTTCAAGATCGAACACAAAAATTTTGCCGTCGCCGATTTTGCCGGTGTTGGCCGCCTTGCTGATGGCCTCGACTGTGCGTTCCAGCAGGTCGTCCGGAATGGCGATTTCCAGCTTCACTTTCGGCACGTAATCGACTTCGTATTCGGCACCGCGATAGAGCTCGGTGTGGCCCTTCTGCCGGCCAAAGCCTTTGACTTCGGAGACGGTGACGCCGCTGACGCCGACTTCACTGAGCGCCTCGCGGACATCTTCCAACTTGAACGGTTTGATAATGGCGGTGACGAACTTCATGCTTCCCTCCGCGGTGCCGGAATCCGGCGTGATAGTCATTGATGGTTCGTTTTTTCGAGCGTGACTGGCCTTGGCGTTGCTACCCGATGTCGCCAAACGCGTTGTCTTCGTGCGCTTGTGCAGCGACGGGCAGGGTCAGCAATGCAGCGGTCGTGCCAGCGACAAAAATGGCCGGAATGGACGCAATTACGGGGTGAATTGCGTCGTTGCGGTGCAAGCGCCGCGACTGCGGCGTCCAGTTTGGTGCGCGGGCTGCAGATCTCGCGCCAGCGAGGTGCCCGCTGTGCGTTGGCCGAAACTGCGGCGGCCCGGTCCAGCGATTGGCTGCTTCAACTGGTACGTTTAAACGTGTCATTGTCGATAAACGCTCGGCCAGACACTTGAGTCCGGGGCCATCGTTGACTACACCTTGTCATCGTTCCTGATTGGGGTAGCCCTCATGAAGCGACTGTTGGCAGGTCTTTTACCGTCCGGTTTTTTCCTTGCAGATCATTCTCACTCAGTTCTCTGGCAGGCAGGACGGCGCTGGCTCGGCGCCATAGCGCTACTGTGGATTGGACAGGTGACGGCGGCGGATTGGAGCAGCACCAATATCCAGCTGCTGCGTGGCGACGACTTCATCATTCCGGGGGTGGCGGACAACGTCGAAAAAGACATTGTCACGCTGGAGCACGCCAGTGGCTGGAAATACGGCGACAACTTTTTCTTTGTCGACATCACCAATGGCGAGGGCACCGATACCGAGTTCTACGGTGAATTCAGTCCGCGCCTGAGCTTCGGCAAAATGGCTGACTGGAAGCCGGAAGGTTTCGTCAAAGATGTGCTGCTGGCCGCGCAGTGGAACGTTGGCAAGGACGATGCCGGCAATGTCAGTGCCTACCTGCTCGGCGTCGGTTTTGATTTGGCGGTACCGAAAGCGGCGTTCTTCCAGTTCAATGTCTATCAGCGTGCCGAGCACAATGATCAGGTTTTCGGCAAAACCGATGACAGCACCTGGCAACTGAATATCGCCGGGTTGTTTCCCTTCGATATTGGCAATACGTCCTGGAGCATTGGTGGCTTTGCCGACTATATCGGCGAGATCGACGGCCCGTTTGGCACCAACGAGGCACATCTGCTGTTTGTGCCACAAATCCTGCTCGATGTCGGCGCACTGGCCGGTGCGCCCGGCATGATTCAGGCGGGCATCGAGTACTCCTACTGGAAAAACAAGTTCGGCGTCGATGGTGAGAACGAGCGAGTTGTCCAGCTGATGCTCAAATGGACTTTGTGAGGAAACCCATCATGAAAGCACTGGTGATGTTGTTGTCGCTGCTCGCCAGCACCGTTGTGGTCGCCGATGGCAAGACCTTTACCGTTGGCGTTGAAAACCTGGAATACACCCCGCACTACAGCTATGAAGGCGGTGAATACAAGGGTTTTGCGGCCGATGTACTGAAAGCATTTGCCAAGGAAAAAGGTTATACGCTGCAGTTCAAGGCGTATCCGGTCGCACGCCTGATAGGTGTGTTCGTCGGCGGCGAGGTCGATTTCAAATACCCGGACAATGCCAACTGGGCTGCCGATGCCAAACAAGGCAAAAGCATTGTCTATTCCGATGCCGTTGCGCAGTTCACCGACGGTGCACTGGTGTTGCCGGACATGAAAGGCAAGGTTCAGCTGAAGGCGCTTGGTGCGCCACGCGGTTTCACACCGTGGGTGTACATGGCCGATGTCTCAGCCGGAAAAATCAAATTGCAGGAGCTCGATACGCTCGATGCGGTCATCAAGAGCGTGCAGGCCAAGCGGGTCGATGCCGGTTACGCCAACATCGACGTGGCCGCGCATTACATGAAAACGGTGATGAAAACTCCAGATGCCTTGGTCTATGACAGTGCGCTGCCGCACGACAACGGTACTTATCACTTGTCCACCATCAAACATGCCGCCGTTATCGCTGAATTCAATCAGTTCCTGAAAGACAAAAAAGCCGTGGTCGACGGTCTGCGGTCGCAGAATGGCTTGAAGTAGGCTGGTCAAGCTGACGTCGCGAAAAAGTTATCAGCGCGGCCCGGTGTTCTGCAAGAACGCCGGGCCACACCCGCTTCTGAACAGGCCGACTCAAAACTCGTTGCCGAACAGTTCCGTCTGCCCGCCGAGCTGACCGGGTTCATAGAAGTTGCTCAAGCCGACGCCAACCAGCCGGTATCGGGTATCGGCTGGCAGTTCAACTCGCTGCAGCAAAAGCAGCGCCAGGGCGCTGACTTCATCGACGTTGTTGATGCTGTCGCCGGGCGTAATGCTGCGGGTGTAAATCTTGAATTGATCGGTTTTCAGTTTCAGCACGACGGTACGTGCCAGTCGCTCGGTTTTGCGGGTGGCCTGCCAGGCCTTCTCGGCCAGTTGTCGGATGGCCGGGCCAAGCTCATCGCGAAACCGATCGATATCGAACGTATCTTCCGCTGAAATCGACTGCACCGGCCGGTCCGGTTTGACTTCACTGTGATCGATGCCATGCGCCAATTCATGCAGGCGCAAACCGTAGCGACCGAAGCGCCGCTCCAGCTCAAAAATATCCCAGCTACGCAAATCGCCAACCGAGCGGATGCCATAACGCGCCAGCTTGGCCTCCATGACTTTGCCGACACCGGGAATGCGCGCGACCGATAACGGCGCCAGAAAATCCAGCACCTCGTGCGGCTGGATCACAAACAGGCCGTTCGGCTTTTTCCAGTCGGAGGCGATCTTGGCGAGAAATTTCGCCGGGGCAACGCCGGCCGAGGCGTTCAGTTGGGTTTCGTCGCGGATTTGCTGACGGATGGTTTTGGCGACCCGGGTGGCGGTTGGCAGGCCGGTCTTGTTGCGGGTGACATCGAGATAGGCTTCGTCGAGTGACAGCGGCTCGACCAGGTCGGTATGGCGCAGAAAAATCTCCCGCACCTGGCGCGACACCGCTTTGTAGCGGCCAAAATCCGGCGGCACGAAAACCGCTTCCGGGCACAGCCGTTCGGCGGTGATGGCCGGCATGGCCGAGCGCACGCCAAAGCGGCGCGCCTCGTATGAGGCCGCGCACACCACCGAGCGTTTGCCCCGCCAGGCGACCACCACCGGTCGGCCGCGCAAGCTGGGGTCGTCACGCTGCTCAACCGAGGCGTAAAACGCATCCATGTCGATATGAACGATCTTACGCATGGCAGCGCTGGCCGATGGGACAGGGGGCGAAATGGGCTGGGATCATGGCCGCGGCAGTGTACTACGGCGGGCGGTCACAACTGAGCGATGCTGATCTGCTGCTGCCAGGGTCTTGTCAGCAGGCGGAAAGGCGACCGCGGCGGGTGACAAACCGGGCAAAACCCGGCAGCATTCCGTCCTCTTGCCATGACGCCTACGGACCACGGAGGGCCAGGCCAGCATGAACGAATTTCATTATCACTTCCGGTTGCCGGATGCGGCAGACGAACTGTTTGTGGTCCAGTTGGACAGCACCGAGCCAGCGCAGCCGGAACGCCTGCCGGAGTGGACGCGGCTGGAGTTCCATCAATGTCCGAATTGCCCGCTCGATCGGACCAAGGTCTCGCATTGTCCGATGGCGGTCAGCTTTGTCCGCTTGGTCGAAGTGACGGGCAAATACCATTCGCATGACACCGTGACCGTGGAAGTGGCGACGCCGCAGCGCCGGTTTCTGAAAACCACCTCCTTGCAAAATGCGGTCGGCTCACTGATGGGCTTGCTGTCCGCGACCAGCGGTTGTCCGCGCTCCCAGTTCCTGAAACCGATGGCACAGTTTCATCTGCCGTTTTCGTCGGAAAAGGAAACGATCTATCGGGCAGCTTCCATGTATTTGTTGGCCCAGTATCTGGTCGACAAGCACGGCGGCAAACCGGATTGGGATTTGAAAGCGCTGCACGGTCACTATGATCAGCTGCAGCTGGTCAATGCGGCGATGGTCAAACGGGTCAGTGCCAGCAGTGAGCGTGATGGTCCGTCGAACGCGCTGGTCGTGCTCGATTCGATGGCCAAGCTGCTGCAGTTTTCGATTGATGAAGCGCTGGCGGATATGTGGCCGGTGTTTGAGAGCTATCGAAGCGAATTGGAGCAAAGCTGATGGCAATGATTCAACGGAAAGACGCCAACAGGAAATGCAGACAAAAAACGTCAACAAGGAGTGACAAATGAAGTCGACGGTGCAGACGAGTGTATGGCTAATACTGATGATGGTATCGGCACTGGCCCAGGCAGCCAGCAAGCCAGCAGTCAGTCACCCGATTGGCGGTGGTCTTGCGGTGTCGTTGCCGAAGTCCTGGGTGGTCAAGAACTATCCCATGCCACTTGAAGGCGCGACCAATCTGCGTATTGAAGCCGACGATGTCCGCATTGCCATCACCGGGTTTCCGACGGAAAAAGGCCGGCTTGATAAATCGGCATTGGCGGACATGCTGGCGCAAAGTGCAACCTACTATCTGAGCAAAGCCAAGGACCCGCAATTGCATGCGGAGTACTTCGAAACCGAATCGGCCTTGGGTGCCTATGCGGTGCTGGAGACGGCTAGTGGTAATGAGGAATTCGCGGTGTTTCCTGGTCGCTACTATGCTTGTGTCGCGCCGATTATCATCAGTAGCCAAACCATGGTGTTTTCCATTTCGATCGGCTGCGAAGAGGCCGATGACGACGAGCTGACCGCGGCGTTGAACGCCATCCGTGCCATCGGTGGTGTGGCAGCAAGCAATCAGCCTTAGCTGATCAGCGCTGGCCGATGAGCGCAGGTCAATCTTTCTTGGGCTCAGGCTTACCTGCGTTGTCGCTTGCTTCCGACATAGTGTTGGCTGCATCAGGGGTGCGGTAAGCAGTGCAAGACTTGATGAGGGTGGCCGTGTCGGGGCAAAAGCAGGTCGTGCGTGGTCGCCAGCTCGCATTCCATCTCATCGCGCTGGCCGCGATCACTCCGTTTGGGTTGTCAATGGTCTGGCAGGGCGCGTTGCTGTCCGGTAGCGTGACCTTGCTGGCCTGCGCAGCCATTGCGATCTCCACTTGGCTCATCTGGCGGCAGCGGGCCCTGTTGTTTGCCCATCTGCTTGGTTGTCTGGTGCCATCGCTCGCCGTGCTGTATTTCATTCCGATCATGCCGATATACGCGACCATGTGGAGCTACCCCATGGTTGTCTTCTTCTACCTGTATCTGGAACTGCGATTGGCGATTCTGTTCAATCTATTGTTCGCAGCCGGTTTAGCGGTTTTGGCTTGGTCTGCACTGGCCATGGATTTGTACAGTCGCCTGCTGGTGACGCATTTTGTCGTCGGCGGCATGACGCTGATTTTCGCCCGCACTGTCGCCAAACAGCAGCAAGAATTGCAGCAGGCCGCCAATACCGACAGCCTGACCGGGCTCGCCAATCGCCGGGCGGTGCAGCAAGCGCTGGAAAACTGGCAACGGCAACGCAGTCGTTATGGTGTGCCGGCCACGCTGCTGCTGATCGATCTCGATCACTTCAAATCGGTTAACGATCAAGGCGGTCATCAGGCCGGAGATCAGGTGCTGATGCAGGTGGCGGCAATCTTGCGCCGTCGTGCGCGTGACACCGACATGGCCGGTCGTTGGGGCGGTGAAGAATTTGTTCTGGTATTGCCACACACGCATGGCCGCGATGGTATGGCGGTGGCTGAAACCCTGCGCAGCAGTATTGCCGAGCTACGCCCGGGAGCGCCGACAGTGCCGATGATTACCACGTCGATTGGTGTGGCGGAATTGCTGGCGCATGACACGCCGGAAAGCTGGATCGCCCGCGCTGATGCCGCGCTGTACCAGGCCAAAGCGGCCGGTCGCGACCGGGTGGTCATGGCGGCCGATGATTCGCTGTGACTGAGTTGTGCTGGAAACAAAAAGGGCCGCAGTTGCGGCCCTTTTTGTTCTGCCGTTGCAACGGCAGGTATCAACCCAGACTGATTAACCCAGATTGAATTCGATGCCTTGCGCCAGTGTGGCTTTGTTGCCGTAGAAAATCGTGTTGGTCTGGCGACGCATGTACGATTTCCAGGCATCGGAGCCGGCTTCGCGGCCACCACCGGTTTCTTTCTCGCCACCAAAGGCACCGCCGATTTCGGCGCCCGAGGTGCCGATATTGACGTTGGCGATACCGCAATCCGAACCGAGTGCCGACAGGAAGTATTCGGCGTTTTTCAGATTGTTGGTGAAGATCGACGACGACAGGCCGAAGCGCGAGTCATTGTTCAGGGCAATGGCTTCGTCCAGCGTCTCATAGGTCATCACGTACAGAATCGCGGCGAAGGTTTCGCTTTGTACGGCTTCGAAGCTGTTCTTGGCGCGGATGATGGTCGGCTCGACGAAATGGCCCGGACCAGCGATGCGCTTGCCACCGGCCAGCACTTCGCCACCTTCTTTCTTGGCGAGAGCAATCGCGTTTTCGTACATCTTGACCGCGGCTTCGTCGACCAGCGGGCCCATCAGCGTGTTCTTGTCGATCGGGTTGCCGATCTTCACTTGCTTGTAGGCATCAACAATCGCTTTGACCACTTCGGCTTCGCGCGATTTGTGCACGATCAAACGGCGGGTGGTGGTGCAGCGCTGGCCAGCAGTACCAACGGCGCCAAACACGATCGACGGCACGGCGATTTTCAGATCGGCGGTTTCGTCAACGATGATGGCGTTGTTGCCCGACAGCTCCAGCAGACACTTGCCGAAACGTTCGGCCACTTTCGCGCCGACCAGACGGCCGACTTGCGAGGAACCGGTGAACGACATCTTGGCAACTCGCTTGTCAGCAACAAAGGCTTGCGACAGTTTGTTTTCGGCGTTGTCGATGAACAGCTGGAAAATCGGCGGGCAGTTGTTGCGGGCCAGCACGTCATTGCAGATCTTCTGCACGGCAACGGCGCACAGCGGCGTCTTCGGCGACGGCTTCCAGACAGTGACGTTGCCGCAGATAGCCGCGAGGAAGGCGTTCCAGGCCCAGACCGCAACCGGGAAGTTGAATGCGCTCATCACGCCGACGATACCGATCGGGTGCCACTGTTCTTTCATCGAGTGGTCCGGACGCTCGGAATGCATCGACAGGCCGTACAGCATGCGGGCCTGACCGACCGCGAAATCGGCCATGTCGATCATTTCCTGCACTTCGCCATCGCCTTCGGCTTTGATCTTGCCCATTTCGAGCGTGACCAGGGTGCCGAGCGCGTCTTTGTGCTTGCGCAGTTCTTCGCCCATTTGACGAACGATTTCGCCGCGCTTCGGCGCCGGCACCTTGCGCCATTCGGCGTAGGCGGCCTGCGCGCTCTTTAATACTTTTTCGTAATCGGCGGCGCTGGTGGCGTAGACCTTGCCCAACACTTCGCCGGTGGCCGGGTTGAACGAATCAATGACCCCGGCGCTGCTGTCGGTCGACCACTGATTGATACCAAAACAAGTACCGGACTGGATGCCTTCAAGACCCAGCTGCTTCAACACGTCCATGGAAACCTCTCTCAAAAAATGCGGCTAGCGACCCACCGCGAAGTGGGAAGTGTCGTCAGGGCGTAAAGAACGCCTGCGACCGACCCACAGGGTTGTGGGGCTTGTTGCGAGGCGTGAGGCCACTGCGACCAACCAAAATGGAAAACCGGGCTTGCCCCGCCAACGGGCAATGGGCGCCGAAGCGATGGCGCCAACCGATGGGGCAAAAAACCGGGGCGCAACCTTATCATTTACCCGCTTTTCCTGCTACGTGGCCGGAGCAGCCGCGAATGGGCGTGCAGCGCGGGTTCGCGGAGCGAACTTGCCAGTTATTCAAAGGCTTAATAAGCGCTGTATGGCGTAGGGCTTGGCGCCAGCGGGGGAGTTCCGTAGTCTTGGTGCCGCATTCGGCGCGGCTGGCCGGCTTCATTGGCCTCCCGATTATCGCTTTACCGATATCAGCGTACCGATTCGACGCACAGCCACGAAGCCTTACTTGAATAGAACTTCCAACAAGAGACCTCCCATGACGGCAACCCTTTCCCGAACCGACAGTGTGGCTACCCGTTCCGACCCGGCAAAATCCGACCGCCAGCACCCGGTTCCGCAGCAATGGGACGTGGTGCTGCTGACCCAGCGGGAGTATCTCGCGCCGAATCTGGATGAGCCCTATATCTGTCAGCTGCAGCTGGAAGAGGCTTTGTTGCTGAAGCCGCTGCGCGAGCGCGGTCTGAAGGTTACTCGCATGTCCTGGGACGACAGTCAGCAAGACTGGTCGCGGTGCCGGGCGCTGGTGTTTCGCAGCACTTGGGATTATTTCTTCCGCTATCGCGAGTTTGCGCCCTGGCTCAGTGCGGTCAGCGAGCAAACCCGTCTGTTCAACAATGCGGCCTTGCTGCGCTGGAATATCGACAAACATTATCTGGCGGATTTGCAGGCCGCCGGGGTGCCGATTGTCGAGACCGTGTTCATTGAAAAGGGCTCGGTCGCGCCGCTTGCCACGGTGCTGCGCAAACAAGGCTGGAGCGAAGTGGTGTTCAAACCGGTGGTCTCGGGCAGCGCCCGGCTGACCTATCGGGTCGGCCTGACCAACGCCGTTGCCATGCAGAGCACGTTTGCCGATTGCGTCGCCAAAGAAAGCATGATGGTGCAGCCATTTTTGCGCAATGTGCTGGAGCAGGGCGAGTTCAGTTTCATCGTCATTGATGGTGTTTGTAGCCATGCGGTGCGCAAAGTGCCGAAAGCCGGCGATTTCCGCGTTCAGGACGATCACGGAGGCACGGTGCTCGCGCACGTCGCGACCGCCGAAGAGATGCAGTTTGCCGAGCGGGCAGTGGCCGCCTGTCCGTCGATGCCGCTGTATGCCCGGGTCGATGCGGTCCGCGATGACAGCGGCGCGCTGCGGTTGATGGAGCTGGAGCTGATCGAACCGGAGCTGTTCCTGCGCTTTCATACTCCGGCGGCCCAGCGGCTGGCGGCGGCGATCGCCCGCGAGCTCGCGCTGCGCTAAGCTGACGGCCCGTTTTTACTGAACTGGCTTTTTCCGGAATGCGCGGTTTTTCGAGCAAGCGCTTTTTTCGAGAAAACTCTTTTTCCACAAAGCGCCTTTTGCCAGAAAACATGGTTTTTTCGTTTGGCACATAGTCCAGCGAGAACCGAGAACTGAGAAATTACATGCGTTATGCCTTTGAAGACCGTGTGCCGGAGCTGATCGGCAGCGAGCATTACCTGGCGCCCAGCGCGGCAATCATCGGCTCGGTGCGGCTGCACCATCAGGTCAGCGTCTGGTTCAATGCCGTGATTCGGGCCGACAATGATGTGATCACCATCGGTGAGCGCTCCAACGTTCAGGACGGTGCCGTGCTGCATACCGATCCCGGTCTGCCGCTGACGGTCGGTGCCGGCGTCACCATCGGCCACAAGGTCATGTTGCACGGCTGCACGATTGGCGATGGTGCCCTGATCGGCATGAACGCCGTGGTCCTGAACGGTGCCCGGATTGGCCGCGAGGTCCTGATCGGCGCCAATACCCTGATCGCCGAAGGCAAGGAGATTCCGGACGGCGTGCTGGTACTGGGGTCTCCGGGCCGGGTTGTGCGAGAACTGACCAGCGAGGAACGGGCCAAACTGGCATGGCCGGCGCAGGTCTACGTTGCTAAAATCGCCCGCTACCTGGCTGGTTGCCGACCTCTGTCTGATTGATGGCGGTCGGGCGCCAGCCGTTCTGTTCGATTCTTCCGCTGCCGCTTGCGCAGCGTCGTCACGAGGTTCTGTCATCCATGAGCACGCCCGCCAACGCCATGCCGACTGCGGCTGAAAAAGAGAAATTCAGCCGCGAGTGGAGCCAGGCCGAATACGCTCGGGCCATGCGCCATTTGCTGAATCAAGGCTATGGTGAAACCCGTTTGCTGCAACCGACCAGCCGGGTGTTGCCGCCCTTGGTCGCGGTCTGGCATTTCGAAGTCAAACTCGACGGCAAGCGCAGCAAGCTGTGGGTGGTGTCGGGTGCCGATCTGCCGGTTGATCACGTGGCTGAAACCGCGGCACCGAACGCCCGCGATGCGCTGCGCCATTTTTACCTGACCTGGCAATTGAAAGCGGCGCAACTGGAGCAGCGTTTGGCCGACAACAAGGTCGACGTCGGCAATCCAGCCTTGCAATCCGACTACATGAACTCGCTGCAACGCGGTTCCGAGCGGCTGTTCCAGGTCGTCAACGAAGATCGCCTGTGGCCGGAATTCCAGCAGGCATAAACCGGCGCCGACGCCAACGCTGGGCGATCGCGACGGCGCTTGCTGTCGTCATCGTCGCGGTGCTGGGTGTTGGGCTCGGTGTTGTGCCTGGTCTCGTGCCGGGTGCCGAGCTTGGCTTGCTAGCGCCTTGGTTTGGCAGCGACTTTTCTCCCGCCGATCAGCTGGGACCCGCCCGGACTTATCGTTTGTCCTGGCACGGACAGGCGGTCGGTCGGCAACAGGAAACGCTGCGGCAATTGCCAACCGGTGAATGGCTGGTGGAGCTGACGCTGACCGTCGAAGCCACGGTGCGCGATGCGCCGCTGCGCTATCAGGAAACCGAGCAAATGCAATTTGCCGCGACGCCGCCGTATCGGTTGCTGCGCGGACAATGGCAGCGCCAGCAAAATGCGCTGCTGGCGAAGGTGCAATATGAGAACGGCGCCAACGAGCTGACCGGCAGTCGCACTATCGCCGAGCAGCACAGTGCGCTGCGGCAACCGGCGCTGGATTTCGGCATGGCCGATTATTACGCCGCCAGTGCGCTGGTTCGGCAGGGCGCCGCAGTCGGTAGCCGTCAGGCACTGAAACGACTCAACAGCGAAACCTTGCAGCTATTTGATGACGAAGTGACCGTACTCGAAACCGGTTCACGCTGGTTTGGCACGCCGTATCGTCTGTCGTGGAAACGCGCCGGTGAGCGCTGGCAGGCCGAATGGTTGTTCAGCGCCGGTGGCATGCCACTGGCAATGAATGTCGGCGATGCGATCCGATTGGAGTTGGCGGATGCCGAGGTGGCGCCAGCGCCTCAGGATCTGTATCTCGGCCGCACCATACACGCCGATCGCGCGCTCGGCCGCGCGCGCGAAGTGGTCAGCCTGCAATTGCGTTGGCCGCAAACGGTCAGCCTGCCGCTGACCAGCAGTCCCGGCCAAACGACGCTGCCCGGCTTTGTTCGCACCGACAATCGCCAGCCCGGTCTGCTGGCGCCGCTGCTGGAATGGCAGGCCGCACTGGCGCCGGAGCCGCGTTATTCCCCGGCGGATGAGCGCTTGCAACTGGTTGCCAAACAACTGGTGCAGGGCGCTGCCGATGATCACGACAAGGTGTCGCGCCTGCTCAATTTTGTCAGCCAGCATTTGCGCCAGCAGGATGTGCTGACCGACCAGACCGCCGCTGATATTTTCCGTAGCCGCCGCGGCGACTGCACCGAATTCAGTCAGCTGTTTGTGGCACTGGCGCGCGCCGCCGCGATGCCGGCGCGCGAAGTCTCGGGGCTGGTATATCTCGGAGATGAAGTGCAGGGTTTTGGTGGCCACAGCTGGGCTGAAGTGATCGTTGACGGTCGTTGGCTGGCGGTCGATCCGATGTGGAATTTGCTGCCGGTTTCCGGCACCCATTTGCGCATGGGCAGCGGTGATGAAGGTGCCTTGGCAGCCGCGCTGGCGCGCCGCGATTTGCAGTTTTCAGTCGAACAGATTTCCTACCGCTGACAGCTGGTGCCGGCGATTGACTCGTTGGCAACAGGCGTGAGCGCAGTTTTCGGCGGGACCGATTTCCTGCCGGTACATTTTCAGGGCGGTATGGGCACGGGATGTCGCACAACCGGCCGAGATGGTGATGATGAGCAGACAGCTGTACTCGGTAACCGGCAATAGCCAGAAACTGGATGGTGGCGCGATGTTTGGCAACGCGCCGAAAGCGATGTGGGCGCGCTGGGTCAGTGTGGACGAGCAGAACCGGATTGATCTCGGTTGCCGGGCCTTGCTGGTGCGCGAACAACACGGCGACAGCGTCCGGCACATTTTGTTCGAAGCCGGCATCGGCGCGTTTTTCGAGCCGCGGCTGCGCGAGCGTTACGGGGTCGTCGAAACCGAGCATGTTTTGCTGGCTTCGCTGGCGGCCATTGGCGTGCGCCCGGAACAAATCGACGTGATTGTGTTGTCGCATCTGCATTTTGATCACGCTGGCGGCATTTTGGCCGCGTGGCAGCAAGGCGCGCCGATGCAGCTGGTGTTTCCGAACGCGCATTACGTGGTCGGTCAGGAAGCCTGGCAACGGGCGCTGCAGCCGCACGCCCGCGACAAAGCCTCGTTCATTCCGGGGCTGACCGAGCTGCTGGCGGCCACCGGTCGGCTGGAGCGGGTCAGCAATGCGCATTCGGTCTTGCTCGGTGAGGGCTACCGGTTTCACCACAGCGACGGCCACACGCCCGGCATGTTGCTGGCGGAAATCGATATGCCGGCCGGACCGGTGGTGTTCTGCGCCGATTTGATTCCGGGCACGCCGTGGGTCCATATCCCTATCACCATGGGGTATGACCGCTACCCCGAGCTGCTGATCAACGAGAAACGGGTGCTGCTGGACGACCTTATCCACCGCAATGGCCGCCTGTTCTACACCCATGACCCGAAAGTCGCCTTGTCCGGCCTGAGCCGCGACGAGACCGGCAAATACAGCGCCAGCGCCGCCGCCGCTGAATTGGTGGCGCTGGCCAGCTGAGCGGGCAACGGTCGGGGCTGGTGACTCCCATCGGTCCCGGGCTGGGCCGGATGTCATCAAAGCGTCAGCGAATTGTTCAGCGGGCGCCGGAACTTGCTCGATTCAGCCCAGTCAGAGTTGGCGTCTCCCTTGTGCCACAACAGGGTGTGGTCAGGGCGACGGGGTATTCATCATGGTCTCCTGCTTCAGGGGTTAGGGTTCCGGCGGTCCAATTGGGCGCCGGACTTTCCAATCTGGATAAGGGCTGCTTCGGCAGCCCTTTTTTTTGCCCGGAATAATCGGCTCCGGCCGGTCTGCGGAACTGGCGCAATGCCGCCGGCTGCTGTCACGGTGCGTTCCCGGTTGAGTCGCGCCATGGCCTCGACTACGCTGATACCAGCTCCCGGCGGCAAGGACCTGGCATGTACAAGTCAATGTATGAACATGACGATCTGATCAACCTCAGCGAAGAGATCGTTTTCGAGCAGATCCATCAGGTCATTCAGGACGGTAAACCGGCATTTGCCGCCACCCCGTTGAATATCCAGGATGTGGCCGCCATCGCGCTGAACCAGATGCCGGCGAAATATGTCACCAGCATTCTGGAACGGCACAACCCAAGCGAAGAGCTGCGCGAAGAAGTCGCCGAATTGAAAAAATACGCCCGCCGGCAAGTGTTGAAAGCGATTCGCAAGGTCAACGAGCACCCGCACGAATAAGCGCCATTGCCTTCCCTGCCGCCGCTGACCGATACGGCCGGCCGCGGCATCTACAGTCTCGACGTTCTCTGGTTTTCCCTTTTCAAATTGACCTTGCATGACCTTGCCCCGGCGCAGACCCAAAAGCATGCGCCAGCTGCGCGGCCAGACATTCCGTCATTCCAGCATTCAGGCATTCAGGCATTCCGGTATTCAGGCATTCAGTTCAGTCGACCCAAGCTCTACACTGGCGTCACGTTTTGATGGAGCCAAACCGTGTCCGCTGAATCTGCCAGCTTTGAACCTGCCACCTTGCCCAGCCCTTTCGTGCCGCCCGAGCGGCAATACCGCCTGACGGTCGACGGTCTTGAGATCGCGGTCTGTGAGTGGGGCGCTGCCGATGCGCCGCCGCTGCTGCTGCTGCATGGCTGGCTCGACAACGCCGGCAGTTTCTTTTCGCTGGCGCCACTGTTGGCGGCCGGGCAGGGCGGCCAGCCGTATCGCTGCATCGCCATCGATTTTCTCGGCCACGGTGCCTCGGACCATTTGCCGGCCGGCGCCCAATACCATTTCATCGATGGCGTTTACACCGTGCATGCGCTGCTGAAGCAGTTGGAAATCGAGCGCCTGCCGGTGCTCGGGCATTCCATGGGCGGGGCGCTGGCGTTGCTGTTTGCCGGCGCGTTTCCGGAAGCGGTCAGCCACCTGATCAGCGTTGAGGCCTTCGGACCTTTGACCCGGGTCGAGAGCGACGGCCCGGCGCGCTTGCGCGAAGGCTGTGAAGAGCGGCTGGCCCGGCAAAGCTCGCGCAAGGCGGTCTATCCGACCGTTGCCGATGCGTTGCGGGTGCGGGCGGCGGTGGGCGATGTCCCGGCGCCGCTGCTGGCGCCGATTGTCGAGCGCAATCTGATGCCGGTGCCCGGTGGGGTGACCTGGTGCTCCGACGCGCGCCTGCGCTGGCCGACGCTGCTGCGGATGAGTCCGGCCCAGGTCAGCGCCTTCTTTGGTGCGCTGCGGGCGCCGATGCTGCTAGCTCAGGGTGATCGCGGCATGGCACAGATCACCCCGGCGGTGGCGGCGCATGCGCGGGTGCTGCCGCGTTTTGTCCATCACCTGCTGGCCGGCGGTCACCACGTCCATCTGGAGCAGCCGCATTTTCTGGTGGAAGCTATCGGTGAATTTCTGACCGCGCGCTGACGCGCACGCTTGGAAACTGGAACCGCTGTCAATGACTCAGCAGGCTGAACAGGGCCTGCCGGATGACTTCCGGCGTGAACGGCTTGTCGAGCAATGCCGAAACACCGGACTGTTCAACCTGCGAGATGCGGGCCCGCTCGGTTTCGCTGGTCACCATCAGAATGGGCACCGAGACGCCGTCAGTGCGGCCGCGAATGGCCTCGACCAGCTCGCGGCCATCCATTTCCGGCATGTTGTAGTCGGTCACCACCAGATCGAACAATTGCTCGCCAAAGCAGGTGATGCCGTGTTTGCCATCGACTGCCAGTGTGATGTGGCGGATGCCCAGATCGGTCAGCATGCGTTTGATATGGGCCCTGGCCGTGCTGCTGTCATCGACCACCAACACCCGCAAGTCGCTGACGTCATAGCTTTCCAGTGCCAGTTCTTCCGGCTCGATGTAGCGCAGCGTCGCGCGCAGCGCCCGCTCGATGTCCCGCGGCAAAAAGGGCTTGGGCAGGATGGCCACCACCCCCGCCTGTTTGATTGGGTCGATGGCGCGGAACCGGGTTTCACTGGAAACCAGCATGAAGGCCAGATCCTGCCAGCGTGGATCGGCGCGCAGCGTCAGCAGCACGTCGGTGGCGTCCATGTCCGGCAGATACATGGCACTGATCACCAGATCGGTCGACTGGCTCTGCAGGTAGCTCAGCGCCTCACTTCCGGTGCTGACGGCATCGACCAGATTCACGCCGGCTTCCCGCAGGTGATTCAGCACGATTTTCTGCTGGGTCGGGGAGGGCTCGACCAACAGGATATGCAAGTCCTGAATGGCGAAACTGGGCATGGGGTGGGCCTGCGCTGACTACACTGTCGGCAAGTGTAGTCGGTCCCGGTGCGCCCTGGTCCGCTCGGTGACCGCGGCTCTGGCCGCGGTTTGACCGGTGGCCCGACCATCGGTTACCTTGCGCCCTCTGTTTTCCGACGCCGCCCGTTTTTCGACAGGGCGTCCCGAACGTCGCGGAAAGCAGCGTTCACCCATAATTTGTTCACGCAAGACCGCGCGCATTTTTCGCAAAATCTGCGTTTTTTCGAGAATCGTGGCACTTCTGACCACCGTGCAATCACCGGAGCACAACAAGATGGAAAAAATCTGGCTGCAGCATTACCCACCGGGCGTGCCGCACGAGATCAATCCCGAACAATTCCCGTCCCTGGTTGAACTGTTTGAAGACAGCGTCCGTCGCTTTCGTGATCGGCCGGCGTTCAGCAATCTCGGCATTACCCTGACATTCGCCGAGCTCGACAAAGCGACCCGCGATGCGGCGGCGTTTTTCCAGCAAGAATGGAACCTGGGCAAAGGCGACAAGCTGGCGCTGATGATGCCCAACCTGATCCAGTATCCGGTGCTGTTGTTCGGTGCGTTGCGCGCCGGCATCACTGTGGTCAACGTCAATCCGCAATACACCCCGCGCGAACTGGAACATCAATTGCGCGACAGTGGCGCCACCGCCATTGTCATTCTGGCCAACTTTGCTCACACCCTGGCTGAAGTCCGGCACGAAACGCCGGTCAAGCACATTTGCGTGACCGAGATTGGTGATGCCTGTCCGACCTTGAAACGAATGCTGGTCAACAGCGTCGTGAAGTATGTGAAAAAAATGGTGCCGCCTTATCAACTGCCGGGGGCGATTGGCTATCGCACCATCGTCGGCAAGGGCGCCAGTCTGCCCTTCAAACCGGTAGCGGTCGGGCCGGACGATTATGCCTTCCTGCAATACACCGGCGGCACTACCGGCGTGTCCAAAGGTGCGGTGCTGACCCATCGCAACATGGTTGCCAACGTGCTGCAGGCCTCCGCCTGGCTGAAGCCGTTCCTGGAAGAAGGCAAAGAGATCATCATCACGGCCTTGCCGCTGTATCACATCTTTTCGTTGACGGCGAACTGCATGACTTTCATGCACGTCGGTGGCGAAAACGTTTTGATCACCAACCCGCGCGACATGCCCGGCTTTATTGCCGAGCTGAAAAAATGGAAATTCACTGCGCTGACTGGCGTCAACACGCTGTTCAACGGCTTGCTCAACACGCCCGGATTCAGTGAGTTGAATTTCAGTACCTTCAAGCTGGCGCTGGGCGGTGGCATGGCGGTGCAACCGGCGGTGGCGGAGCGCTGGCAAAGCGTGACCGGCAAGCCCTTGCTGGAAGCGTACGGCCTGACCGAAACGTCGCCGGCGGTCACCATCAATCCGCTCAATCTGAAAAGCTATAACGGCACCATTGGCCTGCCGGTGTCATCGACCGAAATCAGTTTGCGCAACGATGCCAACCAGGAAGTGGAGATGGGCCATCCGGGCGAGCTGTGCGTGCGCGGTCCGCAAGTCATGCTCGGTTATTACAACCGTCCGGACGAAACCGCAAAAGTGCTGGACCCGGATGGTTGGTTGCATACCGGTGACGTCGCCATTTACGACGAAAAAGGCTTCTTCAAGATTGTCGATCGCAAGAAAGACATGATTCTGGTCTCTGGCTTCAACGTCTACCCGAATGAAATCGAGGCGGTGGTATCGGCGCATCCGGGCGTGCTGGAAGTGGCGGCGATTGGTGTGCCGTCAGAGGCGACCGGCGAAGCGGTCAAAGTGTTCATCGTCAAGCGCGATGCCAATCTGACCGAGCAGCAAGTGATCGACTTCTGTCATGACAAACTGACCGGCTACAAACGACCGAAGCAGGTCGAGTTCCGGACCAGCTTGCCAAAGAGCAACGTCGGCAAAATCTTGCGCCGGGAATTGCGCTGAGTTGGCATATCTTGCAGGAGTTGTGCTGAGTTGAATGAAGTAACGGGTACTGATCCGGCGCTTGCGCCACAGCTTTCCGGAGCCACTTCCGGGGTGGCTTCCGGCGTGACTTCCGGATTGACAGAAACAGGCGCGGTCTTGACTGCGCCTGTTGCTTTTCCGGTGGTCACCATCAGCGACGATCTGGCGCTGGCCACCGCCTGCGCACGCTGGCGCACCTGCCCGGCGATCGCGCTGGATACCGAGTTCGAACGGGTCAGGACCTTCTGGCCAAAACTGGCGCTGATCCAGTTGTGCGATGGCGAGTACGTCGCGCTCATCGATCCGCTGACCATCAGCAACTGGACTCCGTTTGCCGAGCTGCTGCGCGACCCTAACGTGGTCAAAGTCATGCACGCTGCCGGTGAAGATCTGGAAGCCTTTCTCGGCGGCTGCGGTGAAGTGCCGGCGCCGTTGTTTGATACCCAGACCGCGCTGGCCCTGATCGGCAAAGGCGTGTCGCTGGGCTATGGCGCCGCCGTGCAATTGTATTTTGGCATCACGCTTGCCAAGGACATGGCACGCACCGATTGGCTGATGCGACCGCTCAGCGATGATCAGCTGCGTTATGCCGTTGCTGACGTGACCTATCTGTTACCGATCTGGCAGGACTGCGCGCAGGCTTTGCAGCAGCGACAGCTGGCCGATTGGCACCGTGAGGACAGCGAGTTTGCTGCCCGCCGACTGCAGCAGCAGGAACCGGCCGAATTTCTTTATCGCAAATTGAAAGCGGCCTTTGTGCTGCGTGGCCAGCAATTGGCGGTGGCGCGCGAGCTTTGTGCCTGGCGCGAAACCGAAGCGCGAAATCACAATATTCCGCGTGGCCATTTGTTGAAAGACGAAAGCCTGCTGCTGGTTGCGCAAAAAATGCCGCGCAACTGGCCGGCGCTGTCAGTGCTGGAAACGCTGCATCCGCGCGCGCTGCGGGTGCACGGTCAGGCCATCCTGAATGCCGTCGAGCGTGGCCTCAATTGCCCGCAAGCGCAGTGGCCGGCACCGGTCCGGCGCCTGCTCGATGTGCCCAACGGCAAAGCTGCGCAAGACGCCATGGTGGCGGCTGTTGCTGCTTTTGCCAGCACGCGCGGCATTCCGGCCGAACTGGTTTTCAGCCGGCGGGTGCTGGAAAACCTGCTGCTGGCAATTGTCGATGGCCAGC
Source organism: Permianibacter fluminis (assembly GCF_013179735.1). Lineage (NCBI taxonomy): Bacteria > Pseudomonadati > Pseudomonadota > Gammaproteobacteria > Pseudomonadales > Pseudomonadaceae > Permianibacter > Permianibacter fluminis. Next base: position 544,275 of record NZ_JABMEG010000002.1, read on the forward strand.
CCTATCCGCCGCCGATGTGGCAGGGTTGGCGCCGCGCTGCGGTACAATCTGCACTGGCCAGTGAATTGACCAGCTTCGGGATTGCGTTGCCGGACTGGTGGTAAGCCCTTATCCCTCGCGGTGGTTGTGCCGGCATCGCTCGGGCAAACACCGCTTTTTGCCTGGACATTGATTGTGAAGTGTTACATCTATCGCAGCAGCAAGCAGGACGAAATGTATCTTTACCTGCGTGAGCGGGATCAGTTCGATACCGTTCCTGCGGAGCTCCTGAACCGGTTCGGCAAAGCCGAATGGGTCATGGAACTGGATTTGGCCAGTCGAAGCAAATTGGCCCGGGAAAATATCGATCGGGTTCGCGCAGCGTTGCAGGAACGCGGTTTTTATCTGCAGTTGCCACCGCAAATCGAGGCGCATCTGGATGACGGTGATTAAGCCACGCGGGCCAGTTTTGCCCGGCATCATGATGCTGGCGCTGCTTGCCGGTTGCGCCGGCAAGGCAACGCTGTCGGCGCCGGTTGTTACTCCAACACAGGCAATCCCGCCAGCGCAGGTGGTCACGGCAACACCGGCGGTTGCCAATGCAGTCGCGCCGGATCCAGCCGTCAGCAATGCGGATGCGGCGGCACAAGCCGAGGCGGAAGCGGCTGCATTCGCCGCTGGCTGGCCGGCGTTTCGCGATGAGTTGCGTCAGAGCGCGCTGAGCGCCGGCATTTCCGAACAGACCGTTGCCGCCGTGTTTGCGGATCTGCAGTTGCTGCCACGCGTCGTCAGTCAGGATCGTGCCCAGCCGCACACGGTTCTCAAGCACGAAGACTATCTGCAGAAAGTCATCACCGAGGAAAAAATCCAGCGTGCCCGCGAGCGGTTTCGTGAGCATGCTGACTTGCTCGGCAAGCTGGAAGCCGAATACGGTGTCGAAGGCAAGTTCATCATCGCGCTGTGGGGCGTTGAAAGCAGCTTTGGCCGGGTCATGGGCAAGCACCATATCCCGAGCGCCCTGGCGACCATGGCGTATGAAGGGCGGCGCCGGGAATTTTTCCGCAAGGAGTTTCTGGCCAGCTTGCGCATTCTTGATGACGGTCATATCGAAAGTGCCAACATGCGCGGCTCCTGGGCCGGCGCGATGGGCCAATGCCAGTTCATGCCAACGAGCTTTTTGAATTTTGCGGCAGACGGTGATGGCGATGGCCACAAGGACATCTGGACCAACACCGCCGATGTGTTGGCATCCATCGCCAATTATTTGCACAAGAATGGTTGGCGCCGTGGCGAAACCTGGGGTCGGCAAGTGCGGCTGACGGAGGCGCTGACCTTGACGCCGGCGCAACTGAAAGAAGCGCGGGCATTGTCGGAGTGGCAGGCACTGGGCGTGCGCCGTGACACCGGTGCCGATTTGCCCGAACGTGATCTGCCGGCGCGCTTGTTGCTGCCGGAGAACGACGCCGAGCGAGCCTATCTGGTTTACAACAATTACGATGTGCTGCTGCGCTGGAACCGGTCACGCCATTTCGCGACTTCGGTGGGCTATCTCGCCGAACGTATCGGTTATCCGCCAGTGGTGCCGGAAGCGACGCCGCCGACTGACAGTGCTACTAGCAGCGGCAGCAGTGCAGGTAATCCTGCTGGAGTGACGGAGTCTCCATGACTGAACAAACTTTGCTGAGCTATCGGCATCAGTTTCTCGATGGCCGGATCTGCGAGTTGCCGGTGGGCAAAGCCGTTTGTGTCGGCCGCAATTATGCGCAGCACGCCAAAGAGCTGAACAACCCGGTGCCCGAGCAGCCGCTGCTGTTTCTGAAGCCCAGCACCAGCATGGTGCCCTTGTCGCCGTCGTTTTCGTTGCCGGCCGACGCCGGTGACTGTCATCACGAACTGGAAGTGGCGTTGCTGATTGGTCAGCGTCTGACTGCTGCAACCGCCGAGCAGGCGCGCGCGGCCATCGTCGGCGTATCGCTCGGTTTGGATTTGACCTTGCGTGATCGGCAACAGGCCTTGAAAACGGCCGGCCATCCCTGGGAAATTGCCAAGGCGTTTGATGGCGCCTTGCCGTTGGCGCCGTTTCTGGATCCGACCGCGTTGCCGGATCTGACGGCGCTGGAATTCTCGCTGGAAATCAATGGCGCGCTGCGTCAGCACGGCAGCACGGCCGACATGCTGACGCCGATACTGCCGCTGCTGGTGTACATGACCCGGTTTTTTACCTTGTTGCCCGGTGATGTCGTGATGACCGGCACGCCGGCTGGTGTGGCGGCGCTGCGCGCTGGCGATCAGCTGGTGCTGACGCTGGCGGATCGTGCCCGCTTTGTCACCCGGGTTGCGTGAGCTGCATGACTGACAGCCGCAAAGCCCCGTTTTGGGAAAGCAAAGCCTTAACCGAGTTGACCGCCAAGGAGTGGGAGTCGCTCTGCGACGGTTGTGGCAAATGCTGCACTTACAAATTGGAAGATCATGATACCGGCGAACTGTATCAGACCGAGGTCTGCTGCAAGCTGCTGGATACCCATGGTTGCCAATGCAGCAATTACAAGCATCGCAAACGCTATGTCAGCGATTGCGTGCAGCTGACGCCGGACAATATCCTGACTTTCAACTGGCTGCCGGACACCTGCGGCTATGTTCGCGTTGCCAAGGGCTTGCCGCTACCGGATTGGCATCACCTGATTTCCGGCGATCGCGAGGCGGTGCATCGCGCCGGCATTTCAGTGCGTGACAAGGTGATGTCGGAAGAAGTCGCCGGGCCGCTGGAAAAACACATCATTGCCCGGTTCAAATAGACGCTTCAGGCAGGATATAAAAAAACAAACCCCGCGAATGCGGGGTTTGTTTTTTCGGCGCACGGGATTTAGAAATCCATGCTGAGTGACAAGACAAAGCCGCCGTCGCTGTAGACGATATCAGCAAAGTCATCGTCGCCTTCGTCATCAATATCCGTCTTCTGGTAGCTCAGCTCAGCGTTGATCGAGCCCAGTGTTGTGGCAACGCCAACTTTGTAATGGTTGTAGCTGTCGCCTTCTTCCGGATCATTAACGGTGAATTCGAGGGGAATCGACCAGTCATCATTGATGGCCGCACTGTAAGTGGCCTTGATACGGGAGTTGGACAAGCCCGAGTTGATCACATCATCGGCGTACCAGTATTTCAGGGTCAGGTTCTCTGCAAAGGTGACGCCGAAATAAATTTCGTTGTAGTCAATGTCGTCGCCGCTGGGCAGATACTTGTAGAACACTACGCCGACATCGAACGCCACATCATCGCTACCAAATCCGTACCCGACATACCAGTCGGTTTCGAGATTCGAGTCGGAGCCTTCACCAAAATCGACCGTCGAGGCCCATGCGCCGGCGTACAGGCCTGATTCTGCCGACCAGTCGACGCCACCTTGCAGTGCCGGACCGTTATCAGTTTGGCTGATACCGTCGAACACATAATCCGACACCACGGCGACATTGCCGGTCACTTCTGCCATTACGCTGCCTGAACCCGCCAGAATGGCGGCGGCGACTGCTGTCCGTACCCAGTTTTTATTGATCATGTACTGTCTCCTCGGTTGCGCTTGGTTTGTCTTGCTCTTCTTTAACGTACGTCTTACCAAAGCTACGACGGCTGGCTGCAGCTCTGCCCATACTCGATTCGGTCCTGGGCAGGGAATTCTTGTGCGCTGCCAAAGACTTGCCTGCCTGTGGACTACACTTGATGACACTACTCACTTGTTTAGCGAAAAGCTACACGTGTTTAAATTCTTAGTCCACTGCCTGAACGCCATTGCGGCCATTTTGCCCATGCTGCACCGCAGCGGTTGCACCCTTCTGGTGCTGGCCGCCCTGAGTGTAGCTCCAGTTTGGTCCGCCGAACCGGGTCCGGATGTCCGGGTGGTGGTGGATATCTCCGGCAGCATGAAGAAAAACGATCCCGGCAACCTGCGGGTGCCGGCCGTCAAGCTGCTCAGCAATCTGTTGCCGAGCAATAGTCGTGCCGCAATCTGGACATTCGGTCAGTACGCGACGGAATTGGTCCCGAGTCAGCCGGTCAGCCCGGCTTGGCAGCAGCAAACCCTGTTGGCAGCCGACAAGATCGGTTCGACCAGCATGTTCACCAACATTGGCTTGGCACTGCAGCGTTCGACCAAAGACTGGCAGGCGCCGGCGACCGGGCCGCGTCATGTGATTCTGCTGACTGATGGTGTCGTCGATATTTCCAAGAATGCGACCGACAATCAGGTCGCCCGCGACGAGCTGCTGAACCAGATTCTGCCGGCGCTGAAAGCCACCGGCGCCAAACTGCACACTATTGCACTGAGTGCTGATGCCGACGCGGCGCTGTTGCAACAGCTGGCGCGGGAAACCGATGGCATGTTCGAGCGCGCCAACAATGCCGATGAGCTCAATCGCATTTTTCTGCGTTTGTTCGAGCAGGCCGCGCCGCGCGATGCGCTGCCGCTGTTCGATAACGGCTTTCTCGTTGATGGCAGCATTGATGAAATCACGGTGCTGGTTTTTCGCAAAACTGGCGCTACTGCCGCGTCCTTGCTGGGTCCGGACGGCACCAGTCATAGCCTCGACAAGCATCCTTCCGAATGGCGCTGGCACAGCGATGCTCGCTACGATTTGATCACCGTTGCCAAACCTGCCGCCGGACAATGGCAGATTCAGGCCGAAGTGGATCCGGATAATCGAGTGCTGGTGGTCAGCAAGCTCGGTTTGCACGTCGCGGCGGTACCGACGCTGGCACTGGCGGGCGAAAAAATTCACTTTGATTTGACCCTGACCGAAGATGGCGTGGCGATTACCCGCGCCGATTTTTTGAAACTGGTGGAAGCCAAGGTCAGCATCAAGGCGCCGGAGCCGGCCCCCGGTTATCAGCGCGAGGTGGTGCTTGCCGATGCCGGCGGCGGGCACTTCAAAGCCGATTGGGAAGTGCCGGCGCTCGATGCCAATTACCAACTCGCCGTTGAAGCCAACGCGCCGACTTTTCAACGCGTGCGCAAATTCAATTTGCAGGCCGTGGCGACACCGGTGCAGGCCGTGGTTGCGGTCGATGAGCATGGCGTGGCCACTGCCACATTCGAGGTCTCGCCGGAATTGTTCAAACCCGACAGCATCAGCCTGACCGGCCAGCTCGAATTGCCGGATGCCAGCAAGCAGCCGCAAACCCTGACCGGTTCGGCGCTGGCGTGGCAGGCCGTGATGCCGGGTCAGGCCAACGGCCGCTACCGCCTTCACTGGCGCTTCGATGCGTTGACCGTGGCCGGGCGACCGATTGTCATGGAAGCGGCGGCATTGGAATGGCAAGTCGGCGAGGCCGCTCCGGCCGCACCGGCAGAAAAGCCGGCACATGCCGCCGAGCCCGCGCATGAAGAGCCAGCCACCGAGCACACCGCCGAAGCGGAGCCGGATGCTGCCAGTCATGCCGAAGCGCCAGCCGAGCCTGAGAAAGGCGGCACGCCATGGCTCATCATTGGTATCGCCATCAATCTGGTGTTGGTGGGGATAGGCGTGGCGTTCTGGTGGGTGCGGCGCCGGCACAAGCAAGCCGCCAGTGTCATCGACAGTGCGCTGGCGGACGATGAGGATGCGCCGGCGTGAACAACCCGTTGTTGATGGTGCTGGCGCTGAGTGGTCCGTCGGTTCTGATCGCGATCGTGTTGGCGGTGCTGCTGATCAAACGCAAGGCGCAGGACCGCGCCGGAGTCGAGCGTTTGCTGGCGGCGGTCAAAGCCGCCGAGAACGATTATCGGCAGGCGGTGCAGCTGCGGCTGGTCGACAAACTGAAATTGCCGGACGAACAGGCCGGGCCGGAAGCCGACAAGCTGGTCAAGCAGCGGCGCCAGTATTTCAAGCAATTGTTGTCGGCGCTACTCAATCGCGATCCGGCGGCACTGGGGCAGGTTGAACCGGCGCTGAAAGTGTTCAGCGAAGCGCATCTGAAATTGCTCGCTGAACTGCCAAGCGCCGGCGTAGCCGCGCCCGCTGCGGTGATTGCCTCGCTCATTCCGGCAGCACCACCATCCGACGCCCCGGACATGCAATGGCGCATGGAAAATGATCGGCTGCGTCGAGAAGTCAGCCTGACCCTGTCGACGCTCAACAATATTTTTGCCGAATACGCCTCGATGTTTGGCGATGAAAACACCCGTCGCGACATGAGTCTGGAAGAAATACTGTCCTCCATGCAGAAGTTGGCCGAAGGCGAGCAAAACGCACCGACCGAAGTGGATGCGGCCGGCAACGCGCCGTTGTCTGCGCAACCTGCCGGTGAGGCTGATCTGGCGGCGGACGAGGCGGGGTTGGACTCCGATGTACTTAACGAGTCCGACGATCCGGCGCTACGGTCAATTCAGTCGGACCCGTTCGCGGAGACTGCGTCGCCCGCATCCGCCAATGCGGATGCGTCTGCCAGTGACGAAGCCGGCAGCGAAACTCATAACGACGATCCACCGAGCAGCGAACCCCGGTCGCAATGAGCCCGCGATCACGCCGCCGCCATCATCCGGTTTCGGCCAGCAACGCCCCGACAAGCTCCGCCAGCTGGGTCGGAACTGGCACCAGCATCTAAGCCCAACGGGTAGCCCGAAAACCGTTAGCAACCCCAGCGGTCTGCTCTCCTTCGCTCATGCAAAGCCACGGCTTTCGCTCAGAAATTGAGCGCTGATTGCTGCGAAGTCCCCGGTTTTTCACGCGCTGTGGCAATTCTCGGCTTGGCCCTGATTCCGCGTTGACAGCCCAAGGGCGCCTGCGTATCATGCGCGCCTCGCCTAGGGGCCCCTGCACTGCAGTGGTCGCGAAGCAATCGGTGGAGCGGTAGTTCAGTTGGTTAGAATACCGGCCTGTCACGCCGGGGGTCGCGGGTTCAAGTCCCGTCCGCTCCGCCACTTATTCCTTACAACGCCGTGCTCTGCACGGCGTTGTCGTTTCTGGATTTCGAAAGCCTGTTGCCGGATTTCGAAAGCCTGTTGCCGGATTTCGAAAGCTCGTTTCGGACATTCAAAATCGCGTTTCTGCAAACTGAACACGCGTTTCTGCCAATCGAAAACTCCCTTGTTGCCGTTATTTCCAAGCGCTGTTGTCACCTGGCGTTGATGCGGCGTGTGATGTCTTCCGCCAGCGGCAAAACCGCTTTGCTTGCTTGAATGGCGCCGTTCAGCGCGGCGGATTTGCGTCAGAAAAACAAAAGCCCGGCAATGCCGGGCTTTTGTTTTTACGCCACCAGTCGCGTCAGGCAACTTTTTCCTGACGGGCGGCCTGCGGCGTGCGCAGGAACTGCGCGCGTGGCAGATCGGCCGGATCAAAGTCATCCACTGCAATGATCTTCTGGCGACCATATTCCTGCCGTTGCAGCAGGGTGATCTCGTCTTCGCTGACTTTTTCGGCAGCGATGGCGCGGGCCAGCAAGTCGGCCGGCAACAGCGATTTGGCGTCCGGCAATTCATTGCGCAGCCGCTTCCAGATCGGCTCGGCGGCGACGGTGTCGCGCAGCACTTTATCCAGCACGGCGAAGCTGTTGTGTTCGGTCGGCTGCAGATAAATGCCGCTGACCAATTCGCCGCGGGCCAGACCCGGGTTCAGCAGCAGCCGCGCAACCTGATGACCAAGCTTGTCGCTCGGTGCCCTGAACGAACGGCCATACGGGAACACCAGTCGACGCAGCGCGCGCCCGACGAGCCGGCTCGGGAAGTTGTCAGCCAAGCCGTAAATGGCTTCCTGTGCAGTATGCAGCGAGTGTTCGACGGCCCACTGCACCAACGGCTTGTCGTGCTCCGGACTGCCCTTGTCGTGGAAGAATTTCAGCACGCTGGAGGCAATGTAGAGATGGCTCAGCACATCACCGAGGCGTGCCGACAGTTTCTCTTTGCGCTTCAGTTCGCCACCGAGCACTGCCATGCTCATGTCACTCCACAGCGCCAGCGCCGCCGACAGCCGTGACAACTGCTGGTAATAGCCGGAGCTGAAATCGCTGACCGGCGTGGCGGTCAGTTTGGCCGCGGTCAAACCGAGCCAGAACACCCGCACCTTGTTGGAAATGGCGAAACCGATATGGCCCCATAGCGCGGCATCGAATTCGCGCAAAGCGGCTTTCGGATCCGGGTTTTGTGCTGCCTGCATTTCGGCCAGCACATACGGATGGCAGCGGATCGCGCCCTGACCGTAGATGATCAAATTGCGGGTCAGGATGTTGGCGCCTTCGACGGTGATGCCGATCGGCTGTGACTGATAACCGATGCCGAGATAGTTGTTCGGTCCGAGGCAAATGCCTTTGCCGCCATGCACATCCATGGCATCGGTAATGGCTTTGCGGCCCATCTCGGTGCAGTGGTATTTGACGATGGCACCGGCCACCGACGGTTTCTCGCCGGCATCAACGGCAGCGGTGGTAAAGGTGCGCACGGCATCGGCCGCGTAAGCCATGCCGCCGATGCGGCCGAGCATTTCCTCGACCCCTTCCATGTAACCAATCGGCAATTTGAACTGCTGACGGATGCGGGCGTAAGCGCCGGTGGCGTGTGCCGCAACTTTGGTGCCCGCAGTGCCGGAAGCCGGCAACGAAATGGCGCGACCCGCCGACAAACATTCAACCAGCATGCGCCAGCCCTGACCGGCCATTTTCGGCCCACCGATGATGTAATCGAGCGGCACGAACACATCGGTGCCCTGCGTCGGCCCGTTCATGAACGGGATCGACAGTGGCCAATGCCGGCGACCAATTTTGACGCCCGGCGTGTTGGTTGGGATCAGCGCGCAGGTGATGCCGTAATCGGTTTCGCCGCCGAGCAATTGCTCCGGATCATGCAGCTTGAAGGCAAGGCCGAGCACGGTCGCGACCGGTGCCAGCGTGATGTAGCGCTTGTTCCAGGTCAGCCGCATGCCGAGCACTTCTTTGCCGTTCCACTGGCCTTTGCAGACGATACCGACATCCGGAATCGAGCCGGCATCAGAACCCGCTTCCGGCGAAGTCAGCGCGAAGCAGGGGACTTCTTCGCCTTTGGCCAGACGCGGCAGGTAATGGTTCTTTTGCTCTTCGGTGCCGTAGTGCAGCAGCAGTTCGGCGGGGCCGAGCGAATTGGGCACCGCAACGGTCGAACCCAGCGTTGGGCTCGCCGAATTCAGTGCGATCAAAATTTGCGAGTTGGCGTAGGCCGAGAATTCGCGGCCGCCGTATTTGCGCGGAATAATGAAGGCAAAGAAGCCTTGCTCTTTCAGGTATTGCCAGACTTCCGGTGGCAAGTCGGCGCGCTCATGGCTGACTTCCCAATCGCGGGTCATTGCGCAAACGGTTTGCACCGGGCCATCAAAGAAGGCCTGTTCCTCGGCTGACAGTCGCGGTGCCGGCAGCGCGTGCAATTCTTTCCAGTCCGGTGCGCCGGAGAAAATCTTGGCTTCCCACCAGGTGGTGCCGGCTTCCAGCGCTTCTTTTTCGGTGCGCGACAGGCTCGGCATCACTTTGCGATACAGGCCGAGCAGCGGTGCACTCAGCAGCGCGCGTCGAACCGGGGTCAACAGCATCAAAATCAGCACGCCGGCGATAAACCAGGAAAACAGGCTGATGCCAAAGAAATATTTCCAGATCGCCATGGCCAGCAGCGCGACAAGTGCCGAGCTCACCAAGGCAAAACGGTGGTAGGCACAGAAGCCCAGAAAAAACAGCAGGAGGGTCAAGCCAATCACGGTCGTCATGGTGAATGCCTGTAAGTGGTCGGAGCAGTCCGGGAAAGCTACTCCCGGCTGGCCGGGCTCGTCAAGAGCGGCCGCGGGATCAAAGCGCTGAGTTACAGCATAGCGCGGTCGGGTCGGTGCTATTGCTGATGCTGACAAAAGTCGCCGGCGGTGGCGCCGGAGCTCATAAAATTCCCTGAATCGGTGACGGCTGTGCTTGCTGGCGGCGCGCGCTTTCGCCACCATGCCGGCCTGCGCTGGCGGCACGCGGCAGGCAGCGGCTGTTGTCCCTGCTGGCCGTTTTGCCAGCAGCCATCGCCACTCTGCAGCAAGCAGCGAAAGCCCGCTGCAGTGGCGCACTATTGCCGGCACGGCCGGCAGCCCGCATGGCGAGCGCAGTCATTTGAAACGGCCTCCCGGATCAGGAAAGGAACAGCAGGCAATGGCACACCAACTTGCGATCGCCGTGGTGCACGGCATGGGCAGCGCTGATCAGCATTACTCGGTCGAGCTCAAGCACCGGGTGACCGAGAGCTATGTTCGCGGCGGCAAAGACCGCAACGAAGACGAGCTGGTCTGGCAGGAAATTTACTGGGGTGATCTGGTTCAGGAACGGCACGCGCACACACTGAAAGCGGTCAACTACAAAAATGACTTGGCCTATCCGGGCCTGCGCGAGCTGTTTGTCGATTACCTCGGCACTTCGCTGGCGTACCGGCCGCAATCGGGCTATCCGATGTACCCGGCGCTGCATGCCCGCATCAAGGAGCAGCTGGCCAAGCTGGCGACGCATCGTCGCATCGACCCGCAGCAAACACCGTTGGTGGTGCTGGCGCATTCGTTCGGCTCGGTGATTCTGTCGAATTACATTTACGATCTGCAGATTGAGCAGGCGCGCATCGGCGGCCTGATCAAGGGCTTGAGCGCGTTCGAGCAATTCCACACGCTGGCCGGGTTCATCACCTTTGGCAGCCCGATGGCGGTGTACGCCGATCAACCCGGCGATTTCAACCGGGCGATTCGGGTCAAAGGCGCCGGTCTGACCGAGCCGTTGAAAGAAAAAGTGAAGTGGCTGAACTTTTACGACAAGGACGACATCATCGCCTATCCGCTGAAAGGCATTAACGAGGCCTATTCGCAAGCAGTCAGCGATGACATCGAAATCAATGTTGGCAGTCCGGCTACCTCGTGGAATCCGGGCTGTCACAACGGCTACTGGGAAGATCCGGATTTCTACCGGCCGGTCGCCCAGTATCTGGGCGAGTTGCGCGGCGCGGCCGGGAAATAATTTTCGAAGCGTGAGGCGAGTGCGGTCAGCTTCGCATTCAGTCTTCAGATTACCTCTTCCGTTTTTGTGGAGCAGTACATGTCAGTGGCAACACGTGCCGGCCTTGCGGCACTGGTTTTTTGCAGCATCCATCCAGCGTTCGCCGTCGTCAATATTGAAAACCTGAGCGCGCAGCCAACCCGGCTCGGCTGGAGTGGCAATACCGAAGCGGCGGTTGAACTGAAATCCGGCAACAGCGAACGGGAAGCGGTCAAAATCGGCGCCCGGGCCGACTGGTTCGACGGCGAAGACACGGCGTTTGTCGTGTTCGGTTACGACTACGGCCAGTCAAATGACATCAAAGACGCCGACAGCACGTTCATTCATGGTCGCTATATCGATGCCTACAGCGCCAACACTGCGTTCGAATATTTTGCCCAAGTCGAACAAAATGAATTTCGCCGGCTCAGCAGCCGCGCCATTGCCGGTGGCGGCATCCGCTTTGCGCTGTCGCAACCGGAACAGCGCATGCAGCAGACATTGGCAGCCGGTTTGTTTCACTCCGATGAACAGATCGAAGCGCTGGATCCGTATCCGGCCGAGAGCGAGTCCGGCATCTTCGGCAATTTTTACTGGGTGGTGAAATACGAAATCAATGATCGCAGCGCGCTGGTCAATACCTTGTATTGGCAGCCAGCACTGCATGGTCGTGACGGATTCCGGGCACTCGACCTGTTCAGTTTCCGGGTACAGATTGACGGTCGCCTGAGCCTGAAAGTGAACCTCACCATCGATCACGACAGCCTGCCGCCCGGCGGCATCGAGAAAACCGACAGCAGCCTGCTGACCGGACTCAGTTACGAGTTTTGATCTGCCGCGTCGAGCCTTCCGGTGTGCGCCAGAGCGGCCCGCACCGTGCTGACCAGCTGCTGCGCCATCTCGCCTTTATTCAACAGCCGGAACGCGTTCAGCAGATCGGCCAGCCGGCGGTGTTCGGCGCTGTCATACAAGGTCTGGATGATGACCGGCAGCTGCGGATGGTGCCGGCGCAGTGACTCCAGCAAGGCCATGCCGCTCATACCGGGTAGCGCCAGATCAGTAATCACCACATCGACCGGCTGGTTCTGGCAGAACGCCTCGGCGGCTTCGGCATAAACAAAGTCGCGAATATCGGCAGCCGGGAAAGCCGTTTGCAGAATCTCGATGGCGGTTTGCCGCAGCAGCGGATGATCCTCCACCAGCACCAGACACAGACGGCTCATGCGCAAAGCTCGGCCAGGCTGAGATGCGGCGCAAAACGCGGCACCGGCACGGCGGCTTTGCGGATGCTGTTCAACCGGGCCAACAAGGGCTGCTGCGGTGCACTGATAGCGGTTTGGTCGGCCACCATCAGGGCTTCGTGCCGGCTCAGCCGATGCAGGTCGGCCAGCGGCAGCTGTGAAGCGCGCAGCAGCAGAATCGGTAACTCCGGCTGCAGCTCGCGCAGGCCGGCCACCACCGCCAAGGCACTCATGTCGGGCAAGTCAGCATCAATGACGGCCACCGCCAGCGGGTAATGACCGCCCTGAAACAGTGCTGAGGCGCCGTCGTGAGCTGGCACCGGCAGTGCCGCCGGCCATTCCTGTTGCAGCAGGTGCCGCCAGTCATTGCGGCGACTGCAGTCGGCGGAAACCAGCAGCACCCGACTGGGCGTGCTGGGGAAGCGAGTGGCGGTCATCATGGCGGCGGTCCGTGCGGTTCAGGTACAGGCTCAGGGTAGGCCGCCGGACTGTTGAATGCTGTCGGGAATTCTCAGTGCCGCGGGTTGCTGGGGCAATGCGCGGTGGCGCACCTGCCGGCACCCGGATGGAACCTGAATGGCCCTTGGATAGCCTCTCGACGCTAGCTCAAAATGCCGAGCCGAACCGCCAGCCGGACTAGGCCGGGCACGTCACCGACATCGAGTTTCTGCATCAACCGGCTGCGATAGGTATCGACCGTTTTCGGTGACAGGTGCAGCAGCGTGCCGATCTCGCTGCTGGATTTGCCTTCCACCACCAGTTGCAGCACCTGCCGCTCGCGGCTCGACAGCAGCGCCAGCGGCGACTGCTCGATCCCGCGCTCCAGTTGCAGTTGCACCGCCTCGGCCAGCGACGGTGAGACAAAGGTCTGGCCGCGCGCCGCCTGCCGGATGGCGTGCACGATGTCGCTGGCGCTGCCGCCTTTCAAAACGTAAGCGCTGGCGCCGAGTGCCATCGCTTCGGCTGCCAGTTGCGGATTGTCGTGCATCGACAGCAGCACCACCTTGGTGGTGCGTTTCTGCTCCATCAGCGTCCGCAACACATCCATGCCGCTGATGCCCGGCATGCTGACATCAAGCAGCGCGATATCCGGCTTGAACGCAATGATCGCATTCAAGGCATCGGTACCGGTGCCGGCCTCGCTGATGATCTTGAAATCGCTCTGGCTGGCCAGCAGCAGCCGCAGGCCTTCGCGCATCACGGCATGATCGTCCGCCAACAGTAAGCTAATCATGGTGTCGTCCCTGTCCTGCCGCTATTTCTGTATCGGTTGCAGTCGTACCCGGTTGAGTCACACCGATCCTCGCCGTGTTTGTCCCGTCGTCCTGCATGCGCTGTCCTGCATATTGTGTCGTGCGCGTCGTGTTGCACCGGCGCCCTGTCATCCAGTCTGCAATCGCTACTTGTACGGCACTATTGCACTGCTGCGATCACATGACCGTGCGCGGCAAAATCAGCGTGATTGCGGTGCCACGGCCCGGCCGGCTGCTGATATCGATGTCGGCGCCGAGGCTGCCGGCGCGTTCGCGCATGCCTATCATGCCGAGGTGGCCTTCCTGGCTGCGCGTGTCATCGACGTCAAAGCCGATACCATCGTCCTGCACCGCAATGCGCAGCTGTTGTTGACTGCAATCGGCTTCGATGCGGATGTGCTTGGCTTTGGCGTGGCGCAGAGCATTGTGCAGCGCCTCGCGCACCAGCAAGAACAGGCTGTGTTCGGTGCCCGGATCAAACCGACAGCCATTGCTGTGTTCCTGCCAGACCATGCCGAGCGTGGTGTTGCCGGCACGCTCGCGCATCCGGTCCAGCTCGTAATTGAGCGCTGCCTGCAGGCCCATTTCAATCAGCAGCGGTGGCCGCAACTCTCCGAGCAGGGTGCGGGTTTCCGCCAGTGTCCGTTCCAGCATCTGGGCCAGGTTGCGCAGCCGCTCGGCTGACACCGGCTGGCCCGCATCTGCCCGCATCGCTTCGCCATCCAGACCAATTTTGGCGGCCGCCATCACTTGCGCAATATCGTCGTGCAGCAACTGGGAAATGCGCTTGCGTTCATCCACTTGTGCGGTCAGCAGCTCGCGGGTCAGCTTGAGCCGGTGGGCTTCGAGTGATTCGTGTTTCAGCTGTTGCCGCCAGACATAGAACGCCGCCGGGATCAGCAGCAACAGCAACACGACAAAACTGGTGATGCTGATCAGCAGCAACCATTTGTAGCGGGTCTGCTGCAGCACTTCACTGTCAATCTGATCATGAAGGCGGTTGAGCTGTGGCGACGTCAGATCGCGAATGCTGTCCATCAGGTGTTTGCCGCGACGGGTCATCACCAAGGCTTGGGCGGCTGCAAAGCCTTCGGTGCGCCGCAGCCGAATGGTGGCTTTGGTTTGCTCGAGTTTGGCTTCGGCCAGCAATTGCAGGCGATCAATTTCAGCGGTCTGGCCGGGTAGGGCGCGCGCCAGCTCCGGCAGCACTTTCAGCAGCGCCTCGCTGCCGCTATTGAACGGGTCGAGATAATCCTCGTAACCGGTGATGACAAAACCGCGCTGACCAGTTTCGATATCCTGCAAGGCCGACAGCAAGCGGTTGAATATGCGAATGGCTTCGGTGTGCTGATTGAGTTGCTCGGTCGTGTTGGCGCTGCGGATGCCGACATAGACCGCCAGCATGGCGACCAGCACCAACAGTACCAGACCTGCCTGCAGCAGGCGTCGCAGTGGCTTCAGTCGATGCAAGTCGGCAACCATGACGGGCTTCCTTTTCCGTATCGGCATCCATCAGGGCGGTCGGCGCGAAGGCGGGCAACTGCCGCGCTCTGATACCGCACACAAGCACTTCACATAATGGCCGCAGACAGATCCCGCGTGAACAGGCGTTGCCCATAAGATAGCAGCGAATCGGCGCTGTTGACGACCGTCGGTCTGTGCTGGCGCAGCGGTGCCGCGCCATCATGAACAGCGCCAACGCGGTCACCAGCTGACCCGCCCATTCAGTGCTGCAGAAAGGCCCGCATCAAATCGATGTAGTGGCCGTGATCACGGGCACCGCAACTTTCGCGGGCGCTGTGCATGGCCCACATCGGCACGCCGACATCCAGCGTGCGGATGCCGAGCCGGGCAGCACTGATCGGGCCGATGGTGGTGCCGCACGAGAGATCGGCGCGGTGCACGTATTTTTGCACCGGCACCTGGGCCCGTTCAGCCAGCTGCATGAACAGCGCTTCACCCAGGGCATTGGTGGCGTAGCGCTGACTGCTGTTCATTTTCAGCGCGACCCCGGCATTCACTTTCAGATGGTGCAGACCGTCATAGCAATCCTGATGGCTGGGGTGCCAGGCATGCGCCATGTCAGCCGACATCAGCCAGCTGTTGGCGAGCATTTTGGCGCTGGCATCGGCAGCGCTGGAGGCGCTCTGCGCGATGCGCAGCAACACCTGCTGCAAAAAATCGCCATCGGCGCCGTGGTAGCTGCTGCTGCCGACTTCTTCGTGATCAAACAGCGCAATGACTTGTGTGCTGGCGCCAGCAGACGCCGCCGCTCCTGCGCCTCCTGCGCTCGAACTTTCCTTCGCTACACGCAGCAGCGCATCGAGTGCGGCATGACAGGAGCCGAGATTGTCGAGCTGGCGGCTGGCCAGAAACTCTTCTTCGCGGCCAAAAAAGCTGCCGGGCTGGGCGTCATAGGCCAGCAATTCAAAGCCGAGCAGATCGGCGCGCTGGCAGCCGGCCGCGCTTGCCAGCCAGTCACTGAATTGCTCGCGTGCCGGCAGCGCCTCGTTGAAGCTCGCCAGCAGCAGATTCAAGTCGCGGTGTTTGTGCAGCTTCAAACCGTCTTCGTTGACATTCTTGTTCAGGTGTATCGGCAGATTCGGCAACCGCACCAAGGCGCGCTCGCTGTTGACCAGCGCTGAGCGAACGCCATCACGGCCGCTGCCGTCGCGCACCAGCACCCGACCGGCGAGCGCCAGATCGCGATCAGAAAAAGTTGCCAGAATCGGGCTGCCATACACTTCGCAATTCAGCCGCAAATAGCCGCCGTTATCCTGCGCGCCTTGTGCCTTCACCCGCAGCCCCGGCGAGTCGGTATGGGCGCCAATGATGCGGACGCCAGCCTGAATGCTGTCGCTGCCAAGCACAAAGGCAATCAGCGAGGAGTCGTCACGGATGAGCAGGTACTTGCCGCCGACCGCCAGGCTCCAGCTGTCACGCTCCTGCAGCTCGACAAAACCGGCGGCGAGTAAACGGGCCCGTGCTTCGGCCACGGCATGCCAGGGCGTTGGGCTGTGCTGAATGAAGCCGCGCAAGTCGTCGGCGGCAGCGCGGGCGGGGGTGTGGCTGACAGCGGGATTGGTTGCGGACATGGCAAGGGAGCAGGGACAATGGCGGGAACAATGAGCGGAATGCTAGCGCTCTGCTGTCACCGCCAGCAAGTGAAGTGATTGGCTCTTTGTGCAATGCCGAGCAGGTGTCACGTATTTCTCGGCCAGGGAGGCAACTATCCCCTCCCGGCCTCATCCTTCACCGGGGGAGGAGTAAAGCGAGCCTGCTCGGGCTTCACATCTTGAGCTTTCTTCATTGCCTGTACCTTGATTCTGGTGCTTTGAATCGTGATGCGGTGTTCCTCCCCCTGTGAAAGGGGAGGCTAGGTGGGGGTAGTTGCCGCCTAACAATCGATTGATTTGGCGGCTGAAAAAAAAGCACGCTTTCGTGATATTGAAGAGACTCCGTTGACAGAACTAAACCAATGGCGCGCCGCGCTGCCCACCCTGATGCGCCGCGATCACGATCGGCTGGCGCGCCAGCTCGACAAGCTCGCGCTGCGCATCGAGCGCAAGCAGCCGCACGATCGCGATCTCGCTGCGTTCACGCAGGCGCTCAGCAGTGCGCAGGAGCGCGTCCAGCAGCGCGCCGCGCGTGTGCCCGAGCTGCGCTATGACGAGATCCTGCCCATCGTGCAGGCCCGCGCCGAACTGCGCGAGGCCATCGCCGCGCATCAGGTCGTGGTCATCGCCGGCGAGACCGGTTCCGGCAAAACCACCCAGATCCCGAAAATCTGTCTGGAACTGGGCCGTGGCACTCGCGGCCTTATCGGCCACACCCAGCCGCGCCGGCTGGCGGCAACCTCGGTGGCCCGCCGCATCGCGCAGGAGCTGCAAGTGCCGCTCGGCCAGCAGGTCGGTTACGCCATCCGCTTTGATCAGCAATGCAGTGACGACTCGCTTATCGCCGTGATGACCGATGGCGTGCTGTTGCAAGAGCTGAAAAATGATCCGCTGCTGACCCGCTACGACACCCTGATCATCGACGAGGCGCACGAGCGCAGCCTGAACATCGATTTGCTGCTCGGCTATCTGAAAACCATCCTGCCGCAGCGGCCGGATCTGAAACTCATCATCACCTCGGCGACCATCGATCCGGAATCGTTTGCCCGCTTCTTCGCCATCGACGGTCACGACGCGCCGGTGCATATCGTCAGTGGCCGCACCTATCCGGTCGAAACCCGCTACCGGCCGCTGGTCGGTGAAGTCGAAGACGAACGCACGTTGCCCGAAGGCGTGTTGCACGCACTCGATGAGCTCTGGCAGGAAGGGCCGGGCGATGTGTTGGTCTTTTTGAGCGGCGAAGGCGAGATCCGCGAAGTCACACAGTTTCTGCGCAAACAGCAATTCGCTGGGCCAATGAAGAACGTCGAGTTGCTGCCGCTGTATGCCAGACTCTCAATGGCCGATCAAAACCGCGTGTTCGCCAGCGGCAACAAACCGCGGGTCATTCTCGCCACCAACGTCGCCGAAACCTCGCTGACCGTGCCCGGCATTCGTTACGTGATCGATTCCGGTCTCGCCCGCATCAGCCGCTACAGCCAGTCGAGCCGTGTGCAACGGCTGCCGATTGAAGCCATCTCGCAGGCCAGCGCCAACCAGCGCAGCGGTCGTTGCGGCCGGGTGATGAGTGGCGTTTGCATACGGTTGTACGCCGAAGACGATTTTGTCGGTCGCGATGAGTTCACCTCGCCGGAAATCCTGCGCACCAATTTGTCAGCGCTGATTCTGCACATGCTGAGCCTCGGCCTGCGCGACATCGAGAACTTTCCGTTTGTCGAAGCACCGGACCGCAAGCGCATCAACGACGGTCTGCGCCTGTTGATTGAGCTCGGCGCCGTCACCACCGAGCGCGAACTGACAGTAGCTGGTCGGCAAATGGCGGCACTGCCGCTGCCGCCACAACTGTCACGCATCCTGATCGCCGCGGCAAAAGAGCGCTGTCTCAAGGAAGCGCTGATCATCACCAGCTTCCTGTGCATCCGCGATCCGCGCGAGCGGCCGCAGGAGAAACAAGATCAAGCTGTCGGCCTGCACCGACGCTTCAATGATCCGGAGAGCGATTTCCTCGCCATCCTGAATCTCTGGCACTACGTCCACAAACGCAAGGAAGAACTGTCCAGCTCGGCTTGGCGCAAGGCCTTGAAAGCGGAATTCCTCAACGTACTCGCCATCATCGAATGGGGCCGCATGGTCGCCCATTTGAAACTGCTGGCGCAGGAGTTGTTTGGTGTCGCGGCGCTGCATGCGGAGGCACCGCGAAAGGTCGCAGAAGAAACCGGCGATGCGAAGCGAGCCGATTCAGCTCCCCTCCTTGTCAAGGAGGGGACGGGGGTGGTTAAGCGCCCTCAAGAAAAGGCCAATACCAAGCAAACCCATACCACCCCCAACCCCTCCGTTGAAAGGAGCGGAGCAAATACATCCAGCGCGAAAGCCGTATCGTCGTCTACCGCTACTACCGCCATCCAACTCGACGAAACCGGCAAACCGATCTGGCCGCCGGTCGCCTACGATCCGCTCCACCGCGCGCTCCTGCACGGCTTGCTCCACCAAATCGGTAACCTGACCCGCGATGGCGATTACCAGGGCCCGCGCAATATCCGTTTTGTTCCGCATGGTGGTTCCGGCTTGGGCCGCAAAGGCAAACCTTGGGTAATGGCCGCCGATTTTCTCGACAGCACGCGCTTGTATGGTTTGTATCTGGCGCGCATCGAGCCGGTCTGGCTGGAACAGATCGCCGCGCACCTGACCAAGGTGACGCACAGCGAGCCACATTGGCGTGAGCAGCGCGGCGATGCCGCCATCCATGAATCGGTCAGCTTGTTTGGTTTGGTGCTGGTGCCGCGTCGCGCGGTTGCCCTAGCGAAAATTGATCCGGCCAAAGCGCGCGAGCTGTTTATCCGGCATGTGCTTATCCGCAATGAAAGCGAGCTCAAAGCTGGCTTCCAGCAGCACAACCAGCGACTGTTCAAACAACAGCAGGAGCAGGAAGAAAAAGCTCGTCGCCGTGATCTGCTACTGGCCGAAGACGATCTGCTGCCGCTGTTTGAGGCCCGCTTGCCAAGCAAAGTGCTCGACAAGCACAGCCTGATTCAAGCGCTGAAGCAAGACGGCAAACTCGATACCGCGCTGCGGCTCACCGCCGAAGACGTCGCCAAGGCCGGTGCCATTGGCGCAAACGACTATCCGCCCGAGCTCATCGTTGATGAGTTGCTGTTGCCACTCAAATACAGCTTTGCGCCCGGCGAAGAATACGACGGCGTCACCGCCCGTGTGCCGGTCACCCAACTGGCGGCATTGAGCCCCTTGGCGTTCGAGCGGCTGGTGCCCGGCCTGCTCGAAGCAAAAGTCGAAGCGCTGCTGCGCGGCCTGCCCAAAGACATCCGCAAGCAATTGCAGCCGCTGGCCGAGTCCGCGCACGAGCTCACCGTCGCCGTGCGTGATGACAGCAAACTGAAAGCAATACCCTTGTTCGATGCCTTGTCCGATGCGCTCTACGCCGCCAAACGCATGCGGGTGCCGGCAGCGGAGTGGGGCGCGGTCGAGCTTGAAGCGTTTCTGCGCATGCGGTTTGAGGTGCTCGACAGCAAAGGCAAAGTGCTCGGCAGCGGCCGCGATTTGCTGGCCCTGCAAAAAGAATTTGTTCAAGCCGCCAGCCAGGGCCTGCGCAGCTCAGCCAAGGCACATGAGCAGGAAGGCCTGCGCGAGTTTCCGGCGAGCGCCATTGCCGAACAGCTCAGCTTGAGCAATGGCGTGCTCTATCTGGCGCTGACCGATGCCGGCGACACCGTCGCCGTGCGCGCCTACGCCCGCGCCGACGAAGCTCGCTGGCAACACCGGGCCGGCATCCGTCGTTTGCTGGCGCTGCAACTGGATGTGGATTTCAAAAACTACATCCGCCAAAACAAACCGGTACAGGCAATGCAACTGGCCGCTGCTGCGTTTTCACAATCGCCATCGTCCGCCGATGCGAAGGGAAGTGCTCCGTCGACCCCCCTCCTTGGCAAGGGCGAAGCGGGAAGAACGGACAGTGCCAGTGCACTGTCCGCCCGCGTAGCGCCGGATGCTCTGTCATCCGGCTGGGCGGGGCGAGGGGGGGTTGGCGCAGGCCAGATAACTGTTAGACCACAGCAATCCAGCAAGAATCCATCGTCTTCGGTAGGCGCCTCCGGAACCGCCTTCCTAAGCGACTGGCTCACCGCCGCCATCGACGCTAACTTGCCCGCCAACGCCGACACCATCCGCGATGCCAGCAGCTTTCGCGCGCTGCTGCTCGCCGCACCGGCACGCGTGCGCAGCACACTTGCCGAGTCGCTGCCGTTGCTGGCCGAGACCATGCAAACCGCCGCTGCCGCGCGAGCAAAAGCCAACAAAGAACTCAAAGGCAAATTCCCGGACAGTGTCAAGGATCTCGATGCCGCACTGGCAGAATTGTTCGCGCCGGGCTTTCTGCTGCGCGAAGGGCTGGATCGGCTCCGCCATCTGCGCCGCTATGCCGAGGCCGCCAAACAGCGCCTGGAACGCATGCAGATCAATTATCCGCAAGAAGCCAAGCAACTCGCATTGGTGCAGGTCTGGCAAAGCAAGATCCGCGATGCCCTGAAACCGGCAACGCCATGGACCGAGCTTGCTGCGGCGCAGCTTGAGCTGGCCCGGCTTTGGCAGGAGTATCGGGTGGCTTGTTTTGCTCAGACGCTGGGGACGGATGGGCCGGTGTCGGAGAAGCGCTTGGAAAAGCAATTGGAATTGATCAAGCAGTTGCAGGCTCGATAGATTTTGTAGATCGCCAATACGGCGAAACCGCACGGTTTCGTAAGTAAACTTCGTAACAATTGCCTAACCCATTCAGTCGAGCAAAAAATGCAAGAGTCCATACCATCCGCATCTATTGATAAGTCCATCCCATTTGCCTGGTGGAAGCCGGTCGCAATTGGTGCTGTTTATGGCCTACTGATGCGGCTGCTTTTTATGATCAAGCTACCTTTCATTAATGCATCGTTCGATGTTATGGGGCCGGCGTTTTTGTTTGGCGTGCCGCTGATCGTTGGCGCTTTGACCGTGTTTTGGGCAAAGCCGGACCAGCAACGGTCGTGGCTTTATTGCTTCCTGGTGCCGTGGGCCTCGGTTTCTCTGTTTGTTTGTGGAACAGCGGTGGCCTTAATAGAAGGATCGATCTGTATCGCAATGGCCCTGCCACTTTTTGTCGTACTGGGCTCAGTTGGCGGTCTGCTGATGATGGCTGTGCTGCGGTTTTGGCAACCAGGTTCAGGCGCGATTTCATGCTTGGGTGTGTTGCCCATTCTTTGCGCAATCGGTGAGCAGTTTGTTGGACCGCCGGATGTCGTCGATACCACATCGGCCAGCGTATATATCGAAGCTCCTGCAGCCGTTGTATGGCAGCAATTGAATAATGCGGAAGCCATTCAGCCCAGTGAGGTTGAGTCTGGACTGGCATTCCGCATTGGGGTCCCACTGCCAGTCGAGGGTATTACCGTAACCGAAGCCGACGGCCTGGTCCGAAAGTCGAAGTGGCAGAAGGGCGTTGCTTTTGATGAGCCTATTCTGATCTCAGATGAGCATAAGACTCTAAAGTGGGCGTATCGTTTTGCCAAAGACTCGTTCCCATCGAATGCGCTGGATGAGCACGTGGAAATTGGCGGGCGTTATTTCGATCTGCGGAACACTACGTTTGCGCTGTATCCCGAATCGTCTGGCGTTAGACTTGTAATCCTCACCGAATACCGGATTAGCACCCACTTTAATTGGTATTCCAACTTCTGGGCACAACTGCTGCTGGAGGACTTCTCCGAGGTCATTCTGCAGTATTACAAGCGCCGTAGTGAGCGAACGAGTAACGACAACCCTGTGGTTGCGGGTATGTGAGAGCTCGTAGGTTAGGCTGAGGCACGAAGCCCAACAATTTCTTCGGCTCCCACCATTGCCGGTTCACGCACCGGCGGGCGCCTCACTTTTCTTGCTCGTGCAAGAAAAGTAAGCAAAAGAACACGCCCCAGCGCGCCAGTCCTGGTTTGGTTGCTTCGAAAACATCGCCCGTCGCTTCGGCATTATCGGCTACGGGCACGTGCTGATGCGGCATCCCTGCCTTATCAGCACTGCGCTGGCTGTCCTGCCAGCGCTCCCGGCCGTTAACGCCGAATCGCCGGCTGGCGCGAATGGGGTCCCCGGGTTCTAGCTAGGTTGGGCTGCTTCGGCTTTTCGTGCGATGTTTTTCTTTGTCATCCCCGCGAAGGCGGGGATCCAGTGGCTTTTCCCGATTCGAAGTCTCTGAAATCCCGCTTACGCAACTGCTCCTGCATTGCGTTACCTCCTGCATCCCGGCAGTCGTGCGCGTGAACGACGAGTTCAGCCAAACCTGCAACGGCTAGTCAGATTACTCTACACTCGCTACGCTGTTTCTGAATTGCTTTCCCGTAAAGGACTTGCCTTGACCACCGCTATCAATGCTCCCTCGCTAGCCAGATTCTGGCGACTTGCCCTGCTTGTGGTGCTGGTGGTGGGCTCGTTGCTGTTCATGCTGTCGCGAGCGCCGTTCGCTCAGGATTTGGCCTATCACCAGTTCGCGGATCAGCGCGGCTTTTGGTCGCTTGCCAATGCGCTCAATGTGCTGAGCAATCTGCCGTTTTTGCTGGTCGGGATTGCTGGCCTTAGATTGTGTTGGCGTAACACCGCGCTGCCGCTGCGTTCGGCGTGGCTGACGTTTTTTGCGGGAGTTGCCGCTGTCAGTGTGGGGTCGGGCTATTACCACTTTGCGCCGGATAATCTGACGTTGGTCTGGGATCGCTTGCCGATGACCATCGGTTTCATGGGGCTGTTTATTGCTCTGCTGGCGGAGTATGTCAGCGTCCGTTTCGCGCGGGTGTTGTTGCTGCCGGCATTGCTGGTTGGTGTTGCCAGCGTCTGGTACTGGCACCGGTTTGATGATCTGCGGTTTTACTACTGGGTGCAGCTGATGCCGATGCTGATGGTGCCGGCGCTGATGATGCTGTTCCGGCCGCGCTACAGCCATGGCGGCATGTTGCTGCTCATGTTGG
Organism: Permianibacter fluminis; assembly: GCF_013179735.1. Taxonomy (NCBI): domain Bacteria; kingdom Pseudomonadati; phylum Pseudomonadota; class Gammaproteobacteria; order Pseudomonadales; family Pseudomonadaceae; genus Permianibacter; species Permianibacter fluminis. The sequence goes on from NZ_JABMEG010000002.1 coordinate 567,827, forward strand.
GCTGCTATCTGCTGGCCAAGTATGTTGAATATCACGACGCTGCGGTGTTCAGCCTGACTGGGCAGCTGGTCAGCGGCCACAGCATCAAGCATCTGTTGGCGGCGCTGGCGTGCTATAGCGCACTGCGGATGTTGCAACGGCGCCGGCCATTTTCCTGCTGAGACTGTGAAACGCATCCGTTTGTAGCAAAGACGCTGTGTCTGGACCCGCTACACTGCTAACGGCGGCGCGCCCCTTGCTGTCGTGGCGTAGGTTTGCGAGCTGGCATTGCGATCTTGCGCTACGACGTTGCCGTACGGCCTTGTCACACGATGCTGCATCACTGGGGAGAACGTCCCATGTCTCAAAAATTTCTCATGTCTCAAGAACCGCTCATGCTTCAAGAACGTCCCAAGCCGCATCACGGGCGCGCTTGCTTGCATACCATCGTCGCGGTCCTTGCGACCGTGCTGATGATGCCCAGCGTGAATGCTGATGCGGTTACCGAGTGGAATCGCAAGGCCGGTCAGCTGGTGCTGGAGGCCAGGTTGACGCCGCCGGCAGCCAACCGGATGTTTGCCATGGCGCACACGGCTATTTATGTCGCGAGCAATGCGATCAGTCGCCGGTATCCGACAGCGGGCGTGGTCATTCCAGCAACCAACTCGGCATCGCAAGATGCGGCGATTGCCGCGGCCGGTCATGCCGTGATGCTCCGATTGATGCCGGCGCAACAAGCAGCTATCGATGCGACTTATCAGACAACACTGGCCAGCATCAGCGCGGAAGCGGGGCGAGATGATGGCGTCGCCATCGGTGACGAAGCGGCGGATGCCGTGCTCGCGCAGCGGCTGGATGACGGCGCCAACCTCGGCGAGCTGTATCGACCCTATACCGTGGCCGGCACCTATGTGCCGACCAGCTTGCCGGCGGCGCTGCAATGGCCGCTGCGCAAACCGTGGCTGATGGCGCATGCGGCGCTGTTTCGGCCGGGACCACCCCCGTCGCTGACCAGCGAAACCTGGGCCGCCGATTTCAATGAAGTCAAACTCTACGGCAGTAAAAACAGCACGCGCCGCAGCGCCGAGCAAACCGATATCGCCCGCTTTTGGGAAGCGACCTTGCCATCGGTTTATCATGGCTTGGTGCAGTCCGTGGCCAATCAACCGGGCCGCGATGTGACCCAAAACGCCCGCTTGTTTGCCGCGGTAAGCCAGGCCATGGACGACGCCTTGATCGCGGCATTCGATGCCAAATATTTCTACAATTTCTGGCGACCCATCACCGCGATTCGCAACGCCGATCTCGACGGCAACAACAGCACCGACCGAGATGCGTCCTGGATTCCTTTCATCGAAACGCCGATGCATCCGGAGTATCCCTGCGCGCACTGTGTGGTCGCCGCCGCCGTTGCCACCGTGCTGAAAGCAGAAATCGGCTCCGGCCCGATGCCGGTCCTGACCACCAGTAGCTACACCGCCAATGGCGCCAGCCGAAGCTGGCCCGAACCGGACGCCTTCATGCTGGAAGTGCAGAACGCCCGCGTTTACGACGGCGTGCATTTCCGCAGCTCAACCAAGGCGGGTACCGCGATGGGCAAGCAGATTGGTGAGCTTGCGGTGGCGAAGTGGTTGCGCGCGGCACGGTGAGCGGGCAGCGGGTGGCTACTTTGTTTGAAGGGAAACAGGCGACAATTTCCGGCTGCAGCTTGCACGGAGAGCTAGCCGTTATATGCTTGTTTGTGGCTGTTGCAGTCGAGTAAGGTAGCGCACCTTGGCGCTGTACCGGTTGTGCGGCATTCGGCGACAATAACGGTGTGATTGAACGGCGGCCTTTGGCTGCTTTTCGCGCGAGCTGGGGTTGGCCTGAAGGGTTTGTTCTGCAGGGTTTGCGGATGCAGGCAGCGTCAAGGTCGGTGAATTTTCAAGGCTTAGGCTCCATTTGGCCGCGTCTGAACTGCCATTGTTGGCAACGGCGCAGATCAGAACTGAGCGCTTACGACCATGCGCTGTGAATTGGGCTCACGAAACACTGCGATGGTGAATCGTCAAAGCCGGTGGCCGTCAAACGGCACGATTACTATTTGGAAGTGACAATGACAAGTGATGTAAAGCTGACCGGAAAAAATGCCAAGATTGCGCAGGCAATGTTAGCCAAGGTGTCGCAGTTGCTGCGTGATATGCAGATTACCAGTTGGCTTGATAGTGGCACTCTGCTTGGCATCGTTCGCGAGAACCGTTTGCTGCCATGGGACAATGATGTCGATATCTCGGTGACCAGTGCCGATGCGGCGCGGCTGATTCAGCAGCTGGATTCACTGGAAAAGGCGGGCTTTGTTGTTGAGGTCTGCTATACCAAGGAGTCGCCGGAGCCGCTGCTTGAAGGTCTTCCGCGCATTATCAAGGTATACAACAAGCGGTTTTTCTTTTTCCGGGGTCCCATTTTGTTGGACATATTTGTTCAGCACCGTGTCGGCGACCGTTATTGCTGGGTGTGTCGGCCGAAACGGAAAACAACTATCTATTCCGTGCCAGTCGCATTCTTTGATGAGTTGGCAGAGCTGGCGTTCGACGGCCAGATCTATCGCTGCCCCAAGGACACCGATGGATATTTGACTTATCGCTACGGCAATTGGCGGGTGCCGCGGCAGGACTGGGATATCACCAAGGATGATAATGCCCTGCGCAAGAATCCTTAGAAACGCTTTGCCTGACACTGCCAGCGTGGCGCTGACCTGCTGAATACCTGCAGGGCCGGCTCTCATGTCGGCAATTCGTGTCGCAATTTTCGCTCAGGTTGTATTGGGCTACGGTATTGCATCCAATGACAGAAATTGCATTCGCAACCCGATGGGACGCTGTTCGCGTGCGCAGGCCATTGCTGTGCTATCGGACCGATCAGGCGGGCCCGCCTGTATACTGCCAACCATGAAAATCCCCAAACGCCTGCAGCCGTTGTTCGAAGACGGCATGATCGATGACGTCATCAGCCAGCTGATGAGTGGTAAGGAAGCGCAGGTCTATCTGGTGCGCTGCGGCGAATCGGTTCGCTGTGCCAAAGTCTACAAAGAAGCCAACAAACGCAGTTTCAAGCAGGCGGCGCTGTATCAGGAAGGCCGCACGGTGCGGAACAGCAGGCGCGCCCGCGCCATGGCCAAAGGCACCCGGTTTGGCCAGAAAGAGCGGGAAGAGGAATGGCTCAGTGCGGAAGTCGATGCGCTGTATCGGCTAGCGGATGCCGGGGTGCGGGTACCGACGCCGTATGCGTTCGATCACGGCGTGCTGATCATGGAAATGGTCGCCGATGCCGACGGCCATGCCGCGCCACGGTTGAATGATGTCGTGCTGAGCGAGGTCGACGCGCGCGATTTTCATGGCCGTATAATCGCCGACGTCGTGCGCATGTTATGCGCCGGCCTGGTGCACGGCGATCTGTCCGAGTTCAATATTCTGGTTGGTGCCAGCGGTCCGGTAATCATCGATTTGCCGCAGGCGGTCAATGCGGCTGGCAACAATAAAGCCAAGATGATGCTGGAACGTGACGTCGCCAATATGCGCGACTATTTCGGCCGCAGCGCGCCTGAATTGTTGACGACAGATTACGCCAACGAAATGTGGACGCTGTTCGAGAAGGGCAAGCTGAAACCCGATTCCGTGTTGACCGGACAGTTTGAACAACGCACTGATTTGGCCGATCTAGACAGTATTTTGGCGGTTATCGACGCCGCCCGCGAGGAGGAGCTGGACCGGCGCGCGCGCGAACAGGCCGCAGCCAGCGATTCGGAATAAGCTCTTTCTATATGCTGTCGATTTTTCCAGCGGTCTGCTCCATCTGCGACTTATTTGACCTGTTGATAGATCCGCTGCCAGCTGCCATCTTTCTTCATTACCTGCAAGGCCGCGTCGATAGCCGGCAGCTTGTCCACATACGGTGACGTCTTACCTATCATCAGGTAAATCTCAGCGGTGCCAAATTCCTGCGGCAGGCTGATTAGACGATTGTCCAGTTTCATCCGGCGGATCTGTAATTCGGTGTCGAGGTCGGTTTGAACATAAAAATCGCCGCGGCCAGCCGCGAGCATTCTCAGCACGGTGCCAGGGCTTTCAGACCACTCGATCCTGATGCCAGCCGGCACCAGATGTTTTTTTGCCCAACCATCACCACGATAGGTCAGCGCGACAAAGGGCTGCAAATCTGCCAGCGTTTTGACTTCACGCAACGTCTGCAGTTGTGGGTGCAGACGGCTGGTGAATAGCCGCATCCGATAGGTCAGAACCGGTTCGTTGCTTGAAACCGAATAGCTGGCACGCTCATCGGTGCGAGTACTAAGAAAGGCATCGCGTTCGCCATCTTTCACCATCAGTTGGGCGCGTGGCCAAGGCAATGTCTCGCAACTAAATTCAATACCTAGACGTTTGCTCAGTACCTCCTCCAGCACCTGTGCGGACATGCCCCGGCATTGATCCTGCGAGGCCTCTTCACCGAAGACGAGCCGGAGCGGTGACAATGCTGGAGACGACGCAGTATCTGCGGCCAACGCGGCGTTGAGTGTCAGACAAGCCGTCACCAGCCCGCCGACTACCAAGCTACGGCGAAGGATGCGACAGTGAAAGCGGGTAGAACCAACCATCTGAGTCTCTCAAGCACTCTGCAGGCTAGACCTGTTCAGAACGCGCAAGCCCGAACGTTTGACATCCGGATGCCTTAGAGAATAGCCGACATTTCCCGTCTGGCATCAATCGGGTGGAGGTTCCCGCCATCCGTAGATCCTGCGCCTGAGTGTGCATGAATGCCGATTGTTGGGCGGTTTCCTACAGGTAGTTTGCTGGCTTTTAGCTGTTTGCTTCGGTACACGCGGCTATGCGCGAACAGGCCGCAAACGGTGAGTTGGAGTAGGGTAGGTAGCCTTCGCTACCGGGCTTGCTGATAAATGCGTTCCCAACTGCCGTCTTTTTTCATTGCCAGTATTTGGGCATCAATCTTTGCCAGCATCTTCACGTAAGGCGAGTTTTTGCCAATCATCAGATAGAAGTAAGCTGTTCCGAATTCCTGTGGCAGTTCGATCACGAGTTTGTCGAGATTCATGCGCTTGATTTGCTGACGCGTGTCCCAGTCGGTCTGGAAGAACAAATCACCTCGGCCGGCGGCAATTTTTTTCAACACCGCGCTCGGGCCTTCCGATAGCTCCACCTTGATGCCGGCCGGCAGCAAATTGTTTTTGGCCCAGCCATCGCCACGGTAAGTAAGGACCTGGTAGGGCAGTACATCTGCCAGCGTCTTGATCTCGCGTAGCGCCGCCAGCTTGGGGTGAGTCGCGCTGGTGAACATGACCATGCGGTAGGTCAGCACCGGTTCATTGCCGGCCACGGTATAGCTGGCTCGTTCAGCCGTTTTGGTGGTGACAAATGCGTCGCGCTCGCCACCTTTCACCATCAATTGCGCCCGTTCCCATGGCATGGCCTCGCAATCAAACGCGATGCCGGCACGTTTGCTCAGCGCTTCTTCCAACACCTGCTGCGCCATGCCTTTGCACTGGTCTTGGGTCGCTTCTTCACCAAAGACCACATGTAGCGGTGGTAATGCCTCGATCGCTGCGGCGTTGCTCATCCACAGGACAGCCAACGCAGGTACGAGCACGAGGGCAAGTCTCGGGCGAAAGCGGGGTGGCTGACGACTGAACATGCGGGTTTCCCGGTGCGAGGACCGAACAGGAGCCCAGTCCTACCATGATGGCAACGATCACGGCGGAGAGCTGATTGGCTACAGGATAGCCGACTTTTACGTGCCATCAGTCGAATGAACGGAGTCCGGCGGACCTGCGTGAACCGGTGCGGAGCGCGGTGCTGCAGCTAGGAATGGCGCGTCTGCCGCCATGCCTTTCATCGCCATTATGGCGCGTCCTTGGCTGCAAGGGCTGCACATACTTGCTGCAAAAATGCACGCAAATGCGGAGCAAATGTGATGTCAGGCGCGGCGCACTGAAACGCCGGAACTGACAACCGCGAGTTCTCTCCAAGCAGCGCTGTCGATGACCACGTTGTTCTCTAGCACTTGCCGCACCGGCGCGAGTGCGACCAAAAACATGACAGCTTCGTTTTTTTTCGGTGTTCGTTCACTTTGCGTGCCCACAGAGGTTTTCCATGAACAGGCGTTTCTTTTCCTACGCAATGCTTCTCGCATTGGCTTCATTTTCAATCGTTGGCTGCAAGCTGGAAGATATCAGTGGCAGCGACGACGGTGAGGACTCAAGCACGGCATCCGTGCGACTGGTCAATCTGACCTCGGCGAGCGATCTGCAGTTGACGGTCGATGATGGCGACACCGAAAGCACCATTGCCACGGCCGTTGCCAGTGGCGCGGCCAGCAGTTACAAAACCCTTGATGTCACGAGCTATTCCATCGTGGCCAGTTCGGCCGGTGCCAGCTTGTCCACGTCAAGCACATCCTCACTGAGCCTGACCGAAGACGAGGAATACTCCATCGTTGCCTTTGAGCGTGGTGGCCTGATCAAGTTGTGGAAACTGACCGATGACACGGATGAACCGTCCAGTGGTTATGCCTATTTCACCGTCATCAATGCCGGTTCTGATGCCGGTTCGCTGGACGTTTATGTGGTCGAGCCGGATACCGACATCACCGATCTGACCCCGACTTTCTCCAGCGTGTCAGCCGCAAGCACCAGTTTGACCAATGCCATTTCTGCCGGCACGTACGATATTGTGGTTACTGCCAGCAACAAGCCCAACGACGTGCGCCTGAAGCTGACTTCGGTGAGTCTGGCAAGCACGACGATTCAATCGCTGATGTTGACGCCAACCTCCGGCGGTGCGCTGGTTGATGGCGCGCTGATCGAGCAGGGTGGTGCGGTGGCCTTGCACCGCAATGATACCGCCCGGGTGCGGGTCATCGCGGCATTTCCGGCTGGCGAAACCAGCAACCTGGCGGTGAACGTCACGGTTGGCGACAGCAGCTTGAACAGCGTTACCGCGCCATCCATTGGTGGCTATAGCCTGGTTCCGGCCAATACCAGCTATTACAGCGTTGAGGTCGGTGACACTGCAGTGTCGTCACTGCCTGTCGCCAGTTTCAACAGTGGCGGTGACTATACCGTGCTGGCCTACGGCAACACCGAAAATGACGCAGCGGTAACCGTGCTGACCGACAACAATCAGCTACCCAGTTCCGGGGCCAAAATTCGTCTGGTCAATGGCGCCGTGTCCGCTGCCGGACTGTCGCTGAGCGCCAACTACGCCAATCTCTTTTCGGAAATCAATTTTGGCAAGTCGTCGGTCTATTCTGGCATCACTGCGGGTACCACCCGTCTGGACCTGACCTCTCCCGCCACGGCATTTACCAGCTATACCAGCAACGTCAGCATCCTCAGTGGTGGCGTCTATTCCCTGTTTGTGTTGGGTGATACAGACAGTGCGATTGTTTTGTTGAACAAGGATCGCTGATCGCTTCGGTGCAAACGCATGGTGCTTTTCCATCGCGTGACAAATTGAGTCACTCATCACGCAACCTCTGGCTGGTGCTGGGGGTTGCGTTTTCATTTTGTGCTCTCTGCGTATTGAGGCGATACGCAGCGCGTCGCTGTCCCAGGTGCTGAACGCAAAAAGCCACGCACCGGAACGGCGCGGCTGTTGTGCGGTTTTGTACGGCGCCGAATACACGCCGATACAATGATTCGGCATTTCTTACAGCGCAACCACTGCGCGTCGTTACGCCAAATTTTATTTGCAGCCAAATCAGCGCTTTGCCAAAGCGGCACGAATCTTGTTGCACTTGAGTGCCGCATTGTTGCGGTGCATAAGCAAAGGAGCAGGGTTTATGAAAAAACATAAGGCACTGTTATCGGCATTGCTGCTGGTCGGGGCGTCGGCTTCACAGGCGTCGCTGATCGAAACCGTCAGTGGCTGGGATGGCGAGCATGGAACCTTTCCGTTCGGCCGGCCCAATACCGCGACCATCGGCCAGACCTTTAATACCGGTTCTGACAATTACCTCAGCCAACTGGCGTTTTACCTGAGTGATGATCTGGTCGGTCAGGCGGTTGAGTTCCAGGTCTACCTGGCGCAGTGGGATGGCGAGAAAGCCGTTGCTGGCACCGGCGAGTTTCTGGGGCAGTACAGCTCCGACGGCAGCGGCAGCTATGCCCGTTTTGATCTGTCATCACTGTCGGTCTATCTCAATCAGTTCAGCGATTATATTTTCTTTTTGACCACCAGCTATTCACAGATCGGTCAACCGGATTCGGAAGCCTGGGTCGGCTCTCTGGAGGAAGATGGTTATCTGGCAGGCGATCTGGTTTATCTGAACAACGGCGGCCAGTTTGATGACGTGTATTCGCAAAGCTGGAACTATTGGTATGACGCTGATCTGGCGTTTGAGTTGACGCTCACTGAAGTGCCCGAACCGACTGGCCTTGCCTTGATGGGTTTTGCCGTGCTGGCCTTGGCGGGGCGTCGTCTGCGCCGGGCTTGAACGCGGTCGGATTGCCGAATATCAAGAAAGCTTCAGCAATAACCGAGCGATGTTTCTGCGGCTGGCCCCGTAGCGGCGGTATGAGTTGTGCTCGAACGATGCGACGCCAACAGGATGATGACGTCGACGCATGGATGTGTGGCGCGCTCCTATCGACGTGCGAATGACTCTACGTTTGAGGATGAACCCATGAAACAGAAATTTGTGCTATCAGCCCTGAGCGCAGCGGTACTGCTTGGCAGCGCCTGCCTGCACGCGGCTGATAAACCCCTGCGTTACATGATCCTGGCGCCAAAGGCGCCGGCAACGGTCAGCGGCGCAATGAAGAAGAATGCGCCGGTCGCAGCAAGCGTTGCCGATCTGCAGCGCAAGGCATCCAGCAAGCTGGCTGCGGTTGGTGTCCAGAGTGAAAAGCAGCTGCAAAAGCTGGCGCCCATCAGCTTTGCCGATCTGACCACGGCCCAAGTGGCGGAACTGACAGCGGCGGGTTATCAGGTGTCGCCGGTTGGCACCAAGAAGCTGCTTGAGACCCGGGTTTTTGCCGACACCATTCCTTACGGCATCGCCAAAGTGCGGGCGCCGGATGCGTGGCCGGTCAGCACCGGCGTTGGCAGCAAGGTCTGCATCATTGATACCGGCATTGATCTGACCCACCCGGATTTGGTGCCCAATTTTGTTGAAGGCATCAGTACCGTCGGGTCCGGCAGCAATGACCCGTCCGATACCCACGGTCACGGTACCCACGTTGCCGGCACTATCGCTGCGGCAATGAATGGCGCCGACGTGGTCGGTGTTGCACCGAATGCCAGTTTGTATATCGCAGCGGTGTTTGGCGCCGGTGGCACTGCGACTGACGAAGACATTCTCGAAGGTCTCGATTGGTGCCTGAGCAAAAACGCCAAGATTTTCTCGATGAGTTATGGCGGCAGTTCCAGCACACCGGTGGAAGAGGCGGCCTATCTGGCTGCGCATGATGCGGGCGTGTTGCTGGTCGCCGCTTCCGGTAACGATGGTCCGTCTGTGCCGATTGGTTATCCGGCGCATTACCCGTTTGTCGTGGCAGTCGGTGCGACCGATACCAATGATGCCATCGCCAGTTTCTCGCAGCGCGGTCCTGAACTGGATGTCGTGGCGCCCGGCGTCAGCGTGCTGTCGGCGCGGCGTGGTGGTGGTACCACGACGATGTCCGGCACATCGATGGCGACGCCGCATGTGTCCGGTGTCGCAGCCGGTTTGTTGGCGGCCAATCCCGCACTGAGCAATGATCAACTCGAAAACATCATCGAGCTGACGGCAACCGATTTGGGTACATCAGGGTTCGACAATGTTTACGGTAACGGTCGGGTCGATCTGGCGGCTGCGCTGGATTATGCGCAAACCGGCAACCTGCCGCCGCATGCGGCGTTCACGCCGACTGTGCTGACCAGCAGTCCGCTGCAAGTGTTGTTTACCGACAAATCAACGGACCCGAATGGCGATGCGATTGTGTCGCGGTTGTGGGATTTCGGTGATGGCACGAGTTCGACCGAGGTCAAGCCGCGGCATACCTATCCCAGTGCGGGTGAGTATTCGGCGGTGCTGCAAGTGACGGATGCGCGCGGTTCGTCCAGCCAAAGCACCAAGCTGGTCAAAGTGGGCCCGGTTGCCAACCCCTACCTGACCCGTGGCGTGCCGGTAACAGGCTTGAGTGGCGCCGCTGACAGCGTGCGCAAGTTCAAGCTGAAAGTACCGGCCAATGCCGAGAATCTGCGCTTCACCTTGGCCGGCGGCACCGGCGATGCCGATCTGTATGTCCGCTTCGGTGCCGAACCGACCGCAGATACCTTCGATTGCCGGCCGTACCTGAACGGCAACAATGAAAGCTGCGCGTTCTCGATTCCGACTACCGGGGTGTATTACGTGTCGCTGGTCGGTTTTACCGCTTACAGCGGCGCCAGCCTGGTCGCCAATTACGACATCGCCGGCCCCACCGGACCGAGCTTTGAAAACACCGCCGATTATCCGATTCCGGATGATGATCCGGCCGGTGTCGAGAGCCCGATCAATGTCAGCCGCAGCGGTCCGTCCGGCACGGTGAAAGTGGCGGTCAATATCGTCCATACCTGGATTGGTGACTTGATTGTCGATTTGGTTTCGCCATCGGGTACGGTATTCAATCTGCACAACCAGAGCGGCGGTTCGCAGGACAACATCAATGCGATTTACAACATTGATGTCGGCGCCGAAGAGTCGCAGGGCGTCTGGAAATTGCGGGTGTCGGATAACGCCTTCCTCGACAGTGGCTATATCGACAGCTGGAAGATTACCTTCCAGAATTGATGTGTTACGACGAACGGCAACAGGAAAAACGCGCGACTCGGGTCGCGCGTTTTTTTGTGCTGAAAAATCGCATTGCTCGGACTTGAACCTGTCTTTGCTACGTTGATCGGCGTCGGCCGCTTGGCTGGCTTCACCTGGTCTTGCCCGTGCATGGTGGCGGCCATGGCCGACGCATGTGACTGACGCAAGCCCCGACCGAACCATCGACCTCGGCGCGGCAATGATTCGTGCACGCACGTCTGGCTCCACCGTTGTCGCTGGCGCCAATTTGGGCTCATACTGAATCATCGATTCCCACTACAAGCCACTTTCCACGCATGGCGACCAAACCGGTTCTGATCATTCAACAAGCTTGGCATGACACGCCGGACTACTTTCTCGATTTCCTGAATCGGGAAGGTATTGCCATCGAGCTGCGCCGGATGGATCGTGGCGAGCCGGTGCCGCTGCGTGCCGTCGATTACGCCGGTATTTGCCTGCTCGGCGGGCCGATGAGTGCCAATGACGGCGCGACATTACCGTGGCTTGATCAACAAATTCAGCTGGCACGCGATGCGGTGCAGACGAACGTTCCGGTGATTGGTCATTGCCTCGGTGGACAGCTGCTGGCGAAGGCGCTGGGCGCGTCGGTGCAGGCCTCGCCGCAGCCGGAAATCGGTTGGAGTGAGATTGCCGTCAGATCGCATCCGGACAGTGCCCGCTGGTTTGGTGCAAGCAAGATCTTGCCGCTGTTTCAGTGGCATGGCGAAAGCTTCGCGATTCCCGCCGGAGCCAACTGGTTGGCCGAAACGGCGGCCTGTCCGCATCAGGCTTACGTGATCGACGGCATCCATTTCGGCATGCAGTTTCATTGCGAAATCAAAGCCGAGAAGCTGCGGCTGTGGCTTGAACATCACCATGACGAAATCGATGCCTGCGCGGCGGTCAGCAGCGTGCAGCAGGGCGAGGCGATACTGGCGGAATTGGATGCCAAGCTAACGGCAAGCCAGCGCGTGGCCGAGCGCATTTACCACGCCTGGATTCAGGCGCTGGCTTGATGAGAGGCGACTGGCAAAATAGCTTGTTCTCTTGCTGACCAGGCGATCTAAAAAAACGGAATCCCAGAAAACCTGCAGCGCCAAAAAAACCAGAAACCCCAGAAAAACCAAGGGCCGCATCGCGGCCCTTGGTTTTTCTACAGAACGCAAATATCAGAACGTGATATTGGCGCTGACCGAGACCATGCGCGGCTTGCCACGACGAACCAGCGGCGAGCCCAGCTGATCGCCCAGACCGCCGATGCTGATGGCATATTCTTCGTCGAGCAGGTTTTGCACTTCCAGCGCCAGTTCCCAGCCGCTGCTGCTCGGCATGTAACTCAGCCGGGTGTTGACCAGATCATAGCCACCAATTTCCGCATCGTAGCCACCGAGTCGGCTGATTTGGCTGCCGGTGTGGGTGTTGTTGAGATACCAGACGATATCGCCGCTACCCAAATCGGCTTGATAGGTGAAACCCAGATTCCATTTGTCCGGCGAGTTGCTCAGCGGATCGCCAACCGGGCTGTCATCTTCGGTCTGGCCCGGGAACTGGCTGACATCGTACTTGGTGATTTCGGTGTTCAGCTTGGAGTAGTTGCCGTGCAGCGTGAAGCCTTCGGTCAACTCCCAGCTGAATTCGGTTTCGTAACCGTCGCCTTCGGCATCAGCATTGCCGATGTTGTAGGTCGGGATCGTGCCGGGCGTACCGGACAGCACTAGCTGTTGCATGTCGGTGTAATCAAACTGGAAGAACGACAGGTTCCAGGTGAAGCGGTTGTCGTTCCAGCTTGATTTCAGACCGGCTTCGTAGTTCCAGATATCTTCCGGCTCGACCGCTTCCAGACGGTTATTGACGACATCGGCACCGAGGCTGTTGAAGCCACCGGATTTGAAACCATTGGCGGCGCTGACGAACGTCATGACGTTCGGCGACCATTTGTAATCAATCACCAAGCGGGGCGTGGTGGCGTCCCAATCGTTGGTGTTCTTGATGCCCGGAATTTCTTCGGCAAACACCAAGCCAAACGGCGTCGGTGCACCCGCCAACGGAATCAGGTTCAGATCGCCGCCGACAATATAGACATAGGTGCCGCCACCGGCATCAATACAGCCCGGCGCCGGACCACCGCAATTCAGCACGGTGCCCATGCCAATCGTGCCGCCCGTCAGATCCAGCGCGTTGGTATAGGCGGAATTGACTTCGAAGGTTTTCTTGTCGACGGTGTAGCGGACACCGAGCGTGATGTCCAACGCATCGGTAGCAGACCAGGTGAAGTCGGCATAGGCGGCATAGCTGCGGAAATCGCCTTCGTCGTGCATTTGTTCAAGCCAGGGATTGCCCAGATTGGCGACGCCATAAGCGGTCGCGGCGGCCAAGCCGGTCGGCAGACCCAAGGCGGTGGCGACACCGTCCCAAACGGCGGGATCTTGCAGGCTGTAGAACAAGCCGCCAATGCCAAACCCTTGCGGAATGCCGGGGATCATTTCGCCAGCTACGTCCATCGGCAAGCCGGGGCCAAAAGGCGGTTCTGCGGTCAAACTGGAGAACAGGAAGAAAGTGTCCAGCGTGTCGGTATTGGCCCAGACGTTGTGCGTCTGCTTGGCATGCTCGTCGGCGAACATCGCACCCAGCGACCATTTCAAGCTGTCGCTGCTGCCGGTCCAGCGGAATTCCTGACTGAATGCCGAGAACTCTTCCACGTTATTGGTGGCGAGATTGAAGCGCGGGCTGTTGCTGCCGTCTTCCTCTTCAAAGTTGTGACTGTCGAAAGTCCGGTAGGCCGTGATCGAGGTGAACTCGCTGTTTTCCATCCGGTGCGCAACTTCAACGCTGGCGCCCCACAGGTTACGGGCTTCTTCTTGCGGAATGTCGGTGCCATAGGTGCCAAACGGATCGCATTCGGAAATGGCGCAGTTGCTGCTGGCACCTTGCACGGCATCCTGCGCGGTGTGTTCGAATTCGCCGCGGAACAGCACGTCGGTATCGGCGCTGGCATTCCACAGCAATTGCAGACGGGCACCGTTGCTGTCTTCAACGCCGAGCCGCGTGTCGCTGCCTTCCTGATCGATGTAACCGTCGCGATGGTGATCGACAAACGATAGCCGGGCATGGACATCGTCACCGTTCGACAGATTGACTGCGCCTTCGACGGTCTGGCGACCGTATTCGCCGAGCGTCAGTCGCAGATTGCCGCCGGTTTCAGTGTCAGGTTTCTTGGTGATGATGTGAATGGCGCCGGCACCGGCGTTGCGGCCGAACAATGTGCCTTGTGGGCCTTTCAGAATTTCGACCCGGGAAATGTCATTGAAATTCATTTGCGCCGCACCGCTGCGGCCGACGTAAACGCCGTCGATATACACCGCGACCGCCGGGTCCGAACCAATGCCGAAGTCGGTGGTGCCGATGCCGCGCAGGTTGAATCGCGGCTGGGTCACCGAGAGGTTGTCGGCGTCCATACCCGGCGTGATGTTGCCGAGATCCTTGATGTTCAGGGCACCGAGATCGCGGGTGGTCTGCTCGTTGTAGGCATTCATGGTGATCGGCACGTCTTGAATGCGTTCGCTGCGTTTTTGCGCGGTCACTTCGATGACGTTGTCAGCGGTTTTGTGGCTTTCTTCGGTGGCTTCTTCATCGGCAGCCCAGGCTGCCGGCAGTGGCAGCAACGCCAGCATCAGCGCTTGAGTCAGGACAGAGCGGGTGAAACGAAGGGAAGCGGGCGGGGTTGTGCGGGTTTTGTTGTTATGCATTCCTGAGACTCCTGAGCGTACTGCTGTTTTTATTAGGACTTAAGTCCTCATTTGATAACCCAGCCGGTTGGACCAGCGCAATCGGATTGATTGTGGTCAGACCATTGCGCAGGAGACAGACCAGACGGTCGCGCCAACGCCTTGTTTGCACGGAAAAAATTGCTGCGCCGCAATATGTTTTTCTGACTCTTGCGGTGAGAAGCATGGCTCGTTAGTATCTCGTACTAAAGAGCGAGATAGTGCACAAATGAACCAGTCACAGTTGAGTTGCCGGCGCGTGAAGCCGGCTTTGCTGCGGTCCTTTTCCGGGTTGCTGGTGATGCTGGCTGCTGTCGGCTTGGCAGCTGCGTCCGCGACGAGCGGCGCTGCGGAAACGTCGCCGTTCAGTGCCTGCGCGACCTGCCACGGCAAGCAGGCAGAGGGCAATCCGGCTGTGCGGGCGCCGGCGTTGGCCGGCCTCGACGAAGTCTATTTGCTGCGTCAGCTGCAGCACTTTCGCGATGGCATTCGCGGTGTGCATCCGGATGACAAAGACGGCGCGGTGATGCGTGCCGCCGTGGTCACGCTCACCAGTGATCAGGCGATGCGCGAGGTCATTGCCAGCATCAAGACCTTCCCGCTGCCAGTGCCGGCTGCGGTTGCCGCCGGTGCCGATTTGACGGTCGGCCGCAATTACTACAATGGCATTTGCTCCGCCTGTCACGGCGGCAAGGCAGAGGGCATTCCGGCATTGAACTCGCCGCGCTTGGCCGGCCAGAGTGCAGAATATCTGCAGCGTCAGTTCAGCCACTTCCGTAATAAAGTTCGCGGTGGCCATGCCAGCGACAAGTACGGCATTCAGATGACCAAGATCACCAAAGCGATCGCGGACGACAAAATGGCCGCCGATGTTGCCGCCTACATTGTCCAGATGGCGCGGACGCCGTAGTTCATGAGCAAGCAGTCCATGAATCCGCAGTCGCCGACAACACAATCGGCGGCAACGCAATCGCTGACAACGCAATCGACGGCAACTCAGTCGATAAAACAACTGTCCATGAACCGGCTACTGAGGCAGCGGCGCTGGCGGAATGCGGGCGTCGGCGTGCTGTTGGCAGGCACGGCCGGTGTGTTGTTGTGGACGATCTACGCCGGCATGACCGCGACAGCGCCGGTACTGTCTGTGCGTTCCGGTTCTTCTGATTCAGTTTCTGCGGCGCCTGCTTTTGCCAGCGTGAATAACGGCGCGAATGCCGACGTGGCGCCAACGCCGGCAACCATCAGCTTGGCAACACATTGTCCGCCCGGTTTTGAATTGACGCCGGCCAATCGCTGCGAATTTCGCAGCCTGTATCAGCAGTATTCGTCGCTGACCGATCGCGGCGTTGGCGGCTTGAAAACCGCATTGCCCGCAGTACGTGATGGTTTCTCGCCGCAGCAAATCGATTTGGGTCGCTATCTGTTCTTTGATCCGTTGCTGTCGGCCGACGGTACGGTGTCCTGCGCCAGTTGCCATCAACCGGATCGCGGCTTCAGCGACGGCCGCCCGCACAGCATTGGCATCAAGCAGCAGGCGGTGACGCGCTCGGCGCCGAGCCTGTGGAATGTCGCGTTTCTGCAGCGCTTCTTTTGGGATGGTCGTGGTCATTCACTGGAAGAGCAGATGCAGGGACCGCTTTATGCCGGTCATGAAATGGGCAACAGCCGGGAAGCGCTGCTGAAGTCACTGAATGCCAATACTCACTACCGTCGCCTGTTTCGGGAAGCGTTTGCCGAGCCAGACTCGGCTGGCGGTGAGATTCGGCTGGATCAGGTTTACGGTGCGTTGGCGGCATTCGAAAGCTCGCTGATTTCGCTGAACAGTCGCTATGACCAATATGCCCACGGTTTTCACGATGCCCTGAATGCCCAGGAAATCGCCGGGTTGAATGTGTTCCGGTCCTTTGTTGCCCGCTGCGCCGAGTGCCACACACCGCCGCTGTTTACCAATCAGCAGATCGCCGTGATTGGCACGCCGGAGCCGGACGGGCTGCCGTTTGATGGTGGTGCCGGCAGCGTCAGCGGTGTCGCCAGTCAGCGCGGTGGTTTTAAAGTGCCGAGCTTGCGCAATGTCGCGTTAACCGCGCCCTACATGCATTCAGGACGATTCGGTTCCTTGCATGACGTTGCCGAGTTTTATACCAAGGGGCGCGGTCACGCCGTGCCGGCGGACGAAAAGCTGGTGCTGCATTGGCATATCTGGGAGCCAAAGCTGTCGGCCGCTGAGCTGGATCAGATCGTTGCATTTCTCGGCACGCTGACCGATGAGAGCTTTGTTCCCCGCGTTCCCAGCGTGTTGCCGTCGGGATTGAGCCCGGCGCTGCCGGTTGGCCAGGCGGTTGCCGGCTCAACGGCAGAAAAAAAGAGCGATGAAATACCAAGTACCAAGGCCCAGATTCTCACCGCAAAAATAGCGGAGCAGTCATTACCAGACGCGGCGGCACTTGCAGTAAATACCGCAGCAAGATTTTCAGCAAACCCTGAAGCAACGCCAGCAGCAAAACCTGAAGCAAGCCCAGTAGCAAATCTTGCGGCAAACGGAGCACAACAATGAAAAAGAATATTTTGATCCTGTTCCTGCTGATAGCGGCCGTCGGGCTCGGCTACTGGCAAGGTCAGCGCGGTCTTGATGCCCAGCGTGGCACGGTTGCGGTCGAGTCGGCCAATGAGCTGCTCAGCGCCGGCCGCGCCGGTGGCGGCACGGCCGACAATGCACTGAACCAGGTGAAGACCGCTGGCAAGGTGCACACCGTCAAGGATGGCGAGAGCATCCAGGCCGCCGTGTTGGCCGCGCAACCGGGCGATACCATTCGGGTGATGCCGGGCACCTATAAGGAAATTGTCTACATCGACAAGGATGACATTGCGATTGTCGGCGTGATCAGTGACAGCAAATGGCCGACGCTGGAAGGCGAGGGCACTCGCAACGATGCCATTCTCTACAGCGGCAATGGCATACGGATCGAGAATCTGAAAATTACCCACTACAAGGGTAATGCCATCATGGGCCAGGCCGGCAACAACTTCGTGATCCGGCACAACTGGATTGTCGATACCGGCGTTTACGGCATTTTCCCGCAGTTCGGTCAGAACGGCCTGATTGAATACAACGTGCTGACCGGTATCGAAGATGCCGCGATTTACGTCGGCATGTGCGACAACATTCATGTGGCTCACAACGAAGTGTTTGGCAACGTGGCCGGTATCGAGATCGAGAACAGCCGGCATGCCGTGGTCGAGAACAACACCGCCTACGACAATACCGGTGGCATTCTGGTGTTCATCACCCCGGGTCTGCCAATCAAGACCACGTTTGACGTGATTGTTCGCAACAACTTCATTTCCGGCAACAACCATCCGAATTTTGGTGCGCCGGGTTCGATCGTGTCGGGTTTGCCGGCTGGCACCGGCATCGTGGTGATGGCGGCCGATGATGTCATCATCGAGAACAACATCATTCGCGACAACAAGAACGTCGGCATCGTGATCACTGATCACGCGTCGTTTGCCAACGTGACCGCCGATCCGGAATCGGAACCGAACCCGGATCGGGTTCAGATTCTCAACAACATCATGACCGGCAACGGCACCGAGCCGATTACCGAAATCAAGGCGTTGATGACGTTGAACCTGACCACCGAAGCGCCGGACATTGTTGCGGTCGGCGGTGGCAAAGACAGCTGCATCATCGACCGTGCCCGCTACCGTTCGATTGGTCTTGGCAATTACACGGAATGCACCCGCACCAACACCAATGATGTCGCTAGCTATTTGCTGCCGCAGCCGGCCGAACGTCGGTCTACCGATACCGGCAACAAGGGCAAGCTGGCGTATTTCGCGATTTGTGCCGGCTGCCACGCCTACAACGCGCGCATGATCGGCCCGCCGACGCTGACCATTCAGGCGCTGTATGCCGACGATGCCCAGGCGATTGCCGACTACATTGCCAACCCGGTCAAGAAGCGGCCAGATTTCCCGGCAATGCCGCCGCAAAGCTATCTTGATGCCGCCACCCGGCTTGAGGTCGCCAAGTTCATGCTGACCGTCGACAAATAACCCGGCCGTAAGCTGAGCATTACTCGACAGGGAAACGGGGCCAGCAGGCCCCGTTTTTCTTGATCTGCTTTTCTTGGCCCCGCTTTTGTCGGCACGCTATCATGGCCGTCCTTTGATTTTGGGGCGTCAGCCGAGTGCACCAGCCATGAGATTGTTTGATCGGGTACGGGAGTTGGCCTGGGGCATTCCGATCACAGTTGCCGGGTGGTTCGTGCCACGGCAGCAGAAATGCTGGGCCGTGCTGATCGGCAAAACCAATCGCTACGAAGGCAATATCCGCTCACTGGCGCATTATCTCGCCAGCCAGCCCGATACCACGGTTTATGTGCTGAACCACAGCATCTATCCGCTGCCGGATTTGTCGGCCTATCCGGCGATAAAAGTGGTCAAGGGCCATACCTGGGCCGAGGCCAAGGCCCGTTTGCACGCCAAACATGTGGTGTTCACCCAGGCCAACAGCAAGGTCCGCTTGAACGGCCGCTACGTGCTGCTGACCGGCATCAATCTGATCAATGTCTGGCACGGAATTCCGTTGAAGGCGCTCGGCAATCTGATCCCCGGTTATCACGGTGGCACCCTGAAAAAGCGGATGCGCGAAGGCGGCGGCTTTCATTCCTTTTGCGTTTCGTCTTTGCTGGAACGTACTTTTTTTGCTGGCGCCTATTTCTTTGACGCCAGCCGGGTCGCGGTGACCGGCATTCCACGCAATGACTTCCTGATCAATAGCCAGATGGCTGATCGGGGGCAGCAACAGATCCAACAGGAAATTGCCGAGCTGCGCGCCGGTCGGCCGATGTTTCTGTATGCCCCTACCTGGCGCGATTATGACGAGTCGGCCATTGGCCTCACCCGCGCCGATTGCGAGCAGTTGTCAGCCTTGATGAAGGCGCATGGTGCGCTGTTGGCGTTTCGGCCGCATCCGCGCGATGACGCGTTATTTGATCAGCTGATTGCCGGCCTGCCGAATCTGCTGCTGGCGAATTCAAGCCGCTGGGAAGATACCAATGCGGTGCTGTCCGGCAGCAGCGCCCTGATCAGCGATTACTCCAGCATCATGATCGATTATCTGCTGCTCAATCGGCCGATAGTCGGTTACTTCTGGGACTATGAAAAGTACACCGCCGAGCGCGGCATGATGTTTGATTTGTCCAGCCTGTTTCCCGGCCCGATTGTCAGCACGGCCGCAGAGCTGACCCAGCAACTGCGGCAACTGCTGGAGAATGGTCTGGCGATGACGGAAATTAACTCGGCCCTGCATCAAAGCATGTTGAATCTGTTTCATGCCCATAAGGATGGCCGCGCATGTGAGCGGATTGTGACTCGCGCTTACACCGTCAAGTAGGTGCTGCGGACGGGATTGTGGCGGGCAGATTCGAAGGAAAAAAACGCGGCAAATGCCGCGTTTTTTCATTTCAGGATTTTCTCGAACAAGCGCCGCACCATGCGTGCGGTTTTCTGCCGTTCTTCCGGACTGTCTTTGGCCAGCACCCGGCGGTACTCCAGATGCAGCACGACGGCGAACAGCAGTTCGGCATCGGTTTCCGGATCGTCACTGCCGGCGGCGGCGAGCAATTTCTCGGCGGTGGCGAGCGTAACGCGATTGCTCTGGTGCAGCGCCTGCGCCAGTGGCGGGTCGCGCAACGCTTCCTGGCGAAAGGCATTTTCAACCAATCGGCGCTCTTCGGCTTTCACTTGATTGTCGATGTGACTGAGCAGAATCGCCGTGACGGCGGCGATCAGGCTCTCCTGCGAGCCCACCGACTGGCTGCCATCGGCAAGCCGCGCCAATGCCGCTTCCATGGCCTGGGTCAGGTTGCCGGTTTCGACCTGGCTCAGTTCCGCGAACGCATGAAACGCCTCCGCGATCAGTTCGTGAATATCGCGGAAGTAATAGGTGGTTGCCGACAGCGGCACCTCGGCTTCCTTGGCGACCGCCCGATGGCGCACGGCGCGCACGCCATCACGTGCAATGACGCGCAATGCGGCCGCCAATATCTGTTCGCGCCGGGCTTTGCCATCAACGCGCTTGGGCAGGCGGGCGCGGCTGGTTTCTGGACTATCCGTCATGACGTGTAATCGATCTTCACGAGTGGCTAAGTTTGCGGTTCGGTTGCGCTCGATACGCGGTATCCGCCCGCTCGCACCGGGGCAGCGGCATCGGCGCTTGACGGTACGTTGTGACCGTCTGTCTTGTGTTGTTTGCTATCAAAATACCGTCGTTAGTGCAGTTTAGTTTGAGAGCCGGGCGCTTGTCTGCAAATTCCGTGGTGACGCTCATCACGACATTGAGCAGGCGGGCCTATACTCAATGCAGATGGACTCTTGGTGTACGGCGGCCAGTCAGGATTCGGCACGGCGAGAAGAGGTCAATCATGCAACGGCGCATGCTGGCAGTGCTGATGGCAATTGCGGGCGTCTGTTCCGGCCACGATGACATTGGTGTTGGTGTTGGTTATGCCGGCATTGGCGATGCTGATGTTGGCAAAGACGGCGTGGGCAACGATGCCGTGTGGGGTTCGGATTGGATGCTGGGCGGTTACCACCAGCATGATCTCCAGCTCAGCGAACGCGTTGGCCTGGCGCTGGATTGGCAAGGCCGCAATATCGCCGGCATGTCGCTTCGTTATTCCTCTGCGTTTGCCAATCCTGTCGCCACGTCTGGTCTGGCCGGTGAAGAGCCTTTGACCTTCCGGTTAACGCTGCGCGGCTGGGAGTTGTTCGAGGCCGATGCCGATGGCGACACCGCCGCCTTTTTTTCTTTTGACCGGATTCGTGATCGGGAGATTCGCCAGCAGCTGGTGATGATTTCGATCAGCAAGCACTTTTAGCGGCGCGGCCGACGCCGACCAGCCGATATTGTCAAGCCTATGCCGGTCGGCTCAGCCGGGCTACCCTATACCAGTCTTTCCAGTCAGGGACTTTCTGTTGTGACCTCAAACGCGACCCATCACGCGACTCCCATTGTCATCAGCGGCACCGGTGTCTATACCCCGCCACACGCCATCAGCAACGACGAGCTGGTGAGCTCTTTCAATGCCTATGTCCGGCAATGGAATGCAGACAATGCCGCTGCGATTGCCGCCGGCTCGCTGGAGCCGCTGGCGGAATCGAGCGCCGAGTTCATCGTCAAGGCGTCCGGCATCCAGTCGCGTTTTGTCGTGGAAAAAGCCGGTGTACTCGACCCGGCCGTGATGGCGCCGCGGCTGCCCGAACGCAGCAATGACGAGCCGTCGCTGCTGTGCGAGATGGCGATTAACGCCGCCAATGAAGCGCTCCGGCAAGCCGGTCGTGAACCGGGTGAGATCGATTTTGTCATCGCCGCGGCGTCGAATTTTCCGCGACCGTATCCGGCCTTGTCAGTGGAAATCCAGCACTTTCTCGGCACCAAAGGCTATGCCTTCGACATGAATGTGGCCTGTTCGTCGGCGACGTTTGGCTTGAAAACGGCGTTCGATGCGCTGCGCAATGGCAGCGCCAAACGGGTGCTGATGGTCAATCCGGAAGTGTGTTCGGGCCATGTCAATTATCGCGATCGCGACAGCCATTTCATTTTCGGTGATGTGGCTTCGGCGGTGGTGATTGAGCGCGCGGACGACAGCAAGGCCAGGCAGCCGTTCGAGATCCTCGGCTGCAAGTTGATCACCCAGTTCTCGAACAATATCCGCAACAATTTCGGTTTTCTGAACCGGACCCATCCGGAAACCCGCGATGCCCGCGACAAGCTGTTTGTTCAGGAAGGTCGCAAGGTGTTCAAGGAAGTCTGTCCGATGGTGGCTGAGCTCATCGTCAGCCATGCCGCCGAACTGGGCTATCGCCCCGAGCAACTGAAGCGGCTCTGGCTGCATCAGGCCAATCTGAACATGAACCAGCTGATTGCCCGCAAGGTGCTCGGGCGCGATCCGGATGGCATCGAAGCGCCGGTGGTGCTGGACCGCTATGCCAACACCAGCTCGGCCGGTTCGATACTGGCGTTCCACTTCCACCGCGACGGGTTCGCCAAGGGCGAGCTCGGTCTCATCAGTTCGTTCGGCGCCGGCTATTCGGCCGGCAGCGTGTTGCTGCGGGCGGGCTGAGCCCGATCCGGGCTAAAACTGTGGCCCGGCTAACAAAAATCGACTTATCCACAGGCATACCGCGTTTTTCACACAGGGCTGTCCCTTCGACGGGACGGCCCTTTCCTTTAAACTACCCGCCTTTCGTTGGGGCGCTTTGTGGATAAGCGCTTGGCCCCCGCGCGACCCGGCCTGAAGGATCAGGGGCGGGTTGTCAGCCGGCCGACCTCATTGTGAGCCGCATGCTGGGTTCACCCGAGGCCCTGACTCAGACCTGCCGTGACTGTTTTCGCCATTGGCGCAGCAGCGGGCATTACATCGTTTGGAACTACACAACAACATGCGTCTGAAGCAGATAAAACTGGCCGGTTTCAAATCCTTTGTCGATCCGACCACGGTGCCGTTCCCGACCAACTTGACCGCAATCGTCGGCCCGAACGGCTGCGGCAAATCCAACGTCATCGACGCCGTGCGCTGGGTCATGGGGGAAAACTCCGCCAAGAACCTGCGCGGTGAAGAATCCACCGACGTGATTTTCAACGGCTCACAGGCGCGCAAGCCGGTGGGGCAGGCCAGCATCGAACTGGTGTTCGACAATTCTGACGGTTCGCTCGGTGGCGAGTGGGCCAATTACGCCGAAATTGCTATCAAGCGTTTGATTACCCGCGATGGCCAATCGAGTTATTTCCTCAACGGCACCCGTTGCCGTCGCAAAGACATCACCGACATTTTCCTTGGCACCGGCCTCGGTCCGCGCTCTTACGCGATCATCCAGCAGGGCACCATTTCGCGCTTGATTGAATCCAAGCCGCAAGAACTGCGGGTATTCATCGAAGAAGCGGCCGGCATTTCCAAGTACAAGGAACGGCGCAAGGAAACCGAAAGCCGGATTCAGCAAACCCGCGAGAACTTGAACCGTCTCGGCGATATTCGCCAGGAGCTGGATCGTCAGCTCAATACTTTGCAACGGCAGGCGCAAGCGGCCGCCAAGTTCAAGGAATTCCGTGAAGAAGAGCGCAGCCTGAAAGCAAAGCTGGCCGGTCTGCGTTATCACGAGCTGGATGAAAAAGTTAAGCAGCATGAACAGGCCATCGGCCATTTCAGTGTCGAAGTCGAAGCCAAGATGGCCGAAGTCACGGCGCTGGAAGCGGGCATGGAAGATGCGCGCAGCAAGCACATCGATCTGACCGATGCGTTCAACTCGGTGCAGGGCAAGTACCACGGCGTCAATGCCGAGATTGTCCGGCTGGAACAGTCGATCAAATACACCCGCGAACGTCGTCATCAATTGCGCGACGACTTGGTGCGGCTGGAACAAAGCCAGCGCGCGGCCAATGAGCACCTGAGTCTCGACAGCGAAAAAATTGCCCAGCTGACCATGGAGGTGGAAGACAACACCCCCGAGTTGCTGCGGCTGGAAGAAATTTCCAATGGCGGTCAGAGCAATCTGGCCGAGCATGAAACCGCCATTGCCGAGTGGCAGGTGCAGTGGGATGAGTTCAACCTGAAGGCGTCGGAAACTGCCCAGAAGGCGCAGGTCGAGCGGACCCGGGTCAGCCATTACGAAACGGTGCTGGCGCGCATCCAGCAACGCACCCAGCGCATTCAGCAGGAAATCGACGCGCTCAATGCCCAGCCGGGCAGCGAAGAAATCCTGCTGCTGGAAGAAAAGCTCGAAACCGCCGAACTGCATGCGGAAGACGTTCGCGCCGGTCACGTTGCCGGCGTCGAAACCATCAACCGGCTGCGCGAACAACGCCGCGAAATCGGCGCCAGCATCGACAGCCGGCGCAATGAGCTGAACCAGCTGCGCGGTCGCAAAGTCGCGCTGGAAGCGCTGCAAAAAGCGGCTCAAGGCCGCAATGACGAGAAATACCTCGGTTGGCTCAAACAGCACCAACTCGACAGCAAACCGCGCGTTGCCGACGGCTTGCGCGTGCAGTCCGGTTGGGAAGCCGCGGTGGAATCGGTGCTGACCGAACAGCTGCAGGCGCTGGTGGTCGACAATCTGGATCAGCTGCTGGGCGCGCTGCGTGAACGGCCGGAAAGCCGCATTCATCTGGTCGAAGCCCGGGCGGTCAATAGCAACAGCTCGCGGACCACGTTGGCCTCACTGATCACCTCTGGTCAGGTGCCGGCGTCGCTGCATGCAGTGTTCACTGCCAATTCGCTTGACGAAGCCTTGCGCCAACGCGACAGCCTCGCCGCTCACGAAGCGTTCGTCACCCGTGATGGCGTTGTGGTGGGTCGCAATTATCTGAAAGCCGGTCGCGGTGCTGATGGCCAGACCGGTGTGCTCGAACGCGCCCAGCAATTGGAAGTGCTGGCGGCCGAGCTGAATGAAAAAGAAGCGCAACTGGCCGAGCTGGAAGAGCAGAGCGAAACGCTGCGCGAGCAACTGCGTCAGGCCGAAGCCAACTGGAATGAGCTTCAGAAACAGCTGACCGAAGCGGAACGGGCCGTGGTCGAGTGCCGCTCGCAACTGCAGCAGTTGCAATCGCGCAACGAGCAACTGCGCCGGCAACGGGATCAGCTGGTCAATGAGCAAACTGATCTGCAGCGCCAGCGCGAAGAAGAAGAAGCCAAGCTTGGCCAGAGCCGGCTCGATTTGCAGAACGCCGTCGAGCAGATGGGTCTGGATACCGATCGGCGCGAAGAGCTGCAAGCCAGCCGGGAAGAATTGCGGCAATTGGTCGACACCGCCCGGCTGTCGGCACGCGATGCCAAAGATGTCTATCACAAGCTGGCACTGCGCATGGAAGGTCTGCGTGCCGAGCTGACCTCGACCCGTAACAGCGAGCAGCGGGTACGCGAACAGCTGGCGGTGATCACCGAGCGTCGTGAACAGCTGGAAATTCAGCTGGAAGACAGTGTCGAACCGCTGGCTCAGATGGAGTCGGATCTGGAAGCAGCGTTGAACAAACGCATCACCGTTGAAGCCGAGCTGACCGAAGCGCGCGAAGCGCTGTCGGAAGTCGATCAGATTGTCCGCGCCCACGAACGCCGCCGGCATGAAATCGAGCAAAACGCGCAGGGCGTGCGCAGCCGGCTGGAACAGCTGCGAATCGAGCGTGGCGAGCTGACGGCTCGCCGCGATCACCAGCTGGAATTCCTGGCCCAGGAAGAAAAAACACTGGAAGAAGCGCTGGCCTTGCTCAGCGAAGGTGATCAGGAGCACGAACTGGCCGGTCGCTTGAGCGAAATTGCCGAACGCATTCAGCGCCTGGGTGCCATCAACCTGGCGGCGATCGACGAGTTCACGGTGCAATCCGAGCGCAAGACTTACCTCGATGCCCAGCACGACGACTTGAACGCGGCGCTGGAAACGCTGGAAGACGCCATCAAGAAAATCGATGCCGAAACCCGGTCCAAGTTCAAGGACACCTTCGATTTCGTCAACAAGACCTTCCAGGAATTGTTCCCGAAAGTGTTTGGTGGCGGTCATGCCTATCTGGAAATGACCGGCGAAGATCTGCTCGATACCGGCATCACGCTGATGGCGCGGCCGCCGGGCAAACGCAACAGCACCATTCACCTGCTGTCCGGTGGCGAGAAAGCGCTGACCGCGATCGCGTTGGTGTTCTCGATCTTCCAATTGAATCCGGCACCGTTCTGTATGCTGGACGAAGTTGATGCACCGCTGGACGACGCCAACGTTGGTCGGTTCTGCAACCTGGTGCGCGACATGTCCAAGCAGGTGCAGTTCATTTATATTTCGCACAACAAGATTGCCATGGAAATGGGCCATCAGCTGTGCGGCGTGACCATGCAGGAACCCGGTGTGTCACGGATTGTCGCAGTGGATATCGAAGAGGCGGCGGCACTGGCAGAAGCCTGAGCCGTGGACACGTTGCTGGCCTGCGCGTGAGCGCCGGCCAGCCGTCCTGCGGGACGAACCACCGTGTGTATGCACTAACGTGGATACACGCTTTGGCTGACGTCAGAACCTGCTGGGTTGGAGTGAATACATGGATTTCGATTTTCGCCCGCTACTGGCCGTTGTTGGCCTGGGGTTGATCGGATATGTAGCCTGGGATGGCTGGCGCACGCGTGCGCGCAACAACTACAAATTCAAGCTGGAGCGGAACGTCCCGCCGGATCTGCCGGTGCGGCCCGACCGCGACGGTTTCACCCAGGATGGCGTTGGTCGGCCGCGCGTACGCGGTCATCGCGACGTGCGTCCTGCCGATGACTTTTCGGCGGCACCGACCAACGAAAAGCGTGCCCATGATAAACGCCATGTTGATGAGCATCGCGCCGAACCGGTCGAGCCCACCTTTGGTGATGCGGTCAGCGCCGTACGCAGCGATGCGATTGAGCGGGGCGTGACGCCGGATTTGTTTGGCGATACCGCGGCTGTCAGTCCGCCGCGCCCGGCCCGTACTGAACCGCCAGCGCGTCCGAGCCGCAAATCCGAACCGGATGTCATTGCGCTGATGGTGCTGGCATCGGAAGGGCAGATGTTTCGTGGCTCCGATCTGGTGCCGTGCATGCTGGAGCACGATCTGCGATTTGGCGACATGGATATTTTCCATCGCCACGCCGATGCCAGCGGTCAGGGCCCGGTACTGTTCAGCGTGGCCAATGCCTTGAAGCCCGGCACCTTCGAGCCGGATCAGATGGACAGCTTCCTCAGTCCTGGCATCAGCCTGTTCATGCAATTGCCCGGTCCGCAGGATCCCCGCTCGGCGTACAACCTGATGTTGAGCACCGCCGAGCAAATCGCCCAGGCAATGGGCGGCGAAGTGCGCGATGCGTCGCGCAAGGCTTTGAGCACCGAAGTCCGTTTGCGCCATCAGGAACTGTTGGCCGAGCACGAACGCCAACTGTTCGCTGGTGTTTGAAGTGAAACGGAATGAATCTGACAACGGCGTCTGCGGACGCCGTTTGTCTTGTTGATAGCGATCGCTTATTCGCTTAGTCGCGGCTGAGGTAAAACACGGCAATGTCGGTGTTCACATCCGATTCGGTATCTGATTCCATTACGCAGCAAGTCGAGCAGCTGCGCGCCAGCCTGCGTGAGCACAACTACAAATATTATGTGCTTGATCAGCCGTCAGTGCCGGACGCCGAATACGACCGGCTGATGGGGCAATTGCGCGAGCTGGAAGCGCAGCATCCAGAGCTGGTAACGGCAGACTCGCCGACCCAGCGCGTCGGTGGTGAACCGATTGCGGCGTTCAAACAAGTCAGGCATGCGGTGCCGATGTTGTCGCTCGAAAATGCCTTCAGCGACGATGAGCTGCGGGCATTCGTCCGCGGTATTCAGGAGCGACTTGGCACCACAGACGCGCTGGAGTTCAGCTGCGAACCCAAGCTTGATGGCCTCGCCATCAGCCTGATCTACGAGCACGGTTTGCTGGTGCGTGCGGCCACACGCGGCGATGGTGAAACCGGTGAAGATGTCACCCACAGCGTTCGCACCATCAAATCGATTCCGCTGCGGCTGAATCCGTCCGGTATCCCGCCTGCGCTGCTGGAAGTGCGCGGCGAGGTATTTATGCCGAAAGCCGCGTTCGAACGCTTCAATGCCAAAGCGCGCGCCACCGGCGACAAGTTGCTTGCCAACCCGCGCAACGCGGCCGCCGGCGCGCTGCGCTCACTCGATCCGAAAGTCGCTGCGACGCGCGAGCTGGCGTTTTACGCCTATGCTGCCGGTCAGGTGATCGACAGTCCGGACTGGCCGATCACGCCGGAGCAAACGCATACCGGTCGCTTGAACATCCTGAAAGCCATGGGTTTGCCGGTTTCAAAAGAAATGGCCGTACGCCATGGCGACGAGGGCTGTCTGAGTTATTACCGCGAAATTGGCGAGCGTCGTAACCGGTTGCCGTTTGAAATTGACGGCGTGGTCTACAAACTCAACCGCATCGACTGGCAGGAGCAGCTCGGCTTTGTTTCGCGCGCGCCGCGCTGGGCCATTGCCCACAAGTATCCTGCGCAGGAGGAGCTAACTGTGCTGGAGGGCGTGGATTTTCAGGTTGGCCGCACCGGCGCACTGACCCCGGTCGCGCGACTCAAACCGGTGTTTGTAGGCGGCGTCACGGTCAGCAACGCGACCCTGCACAACATTGATGAAATCGAACGGCTGGATTTGCGGGTCGGCGATACGGTCATAGTCCGTCGCGCTGGCGACGTGATTCCACAAGTGGCCAGTGTGGTGCTGGAGCGGCGGCCGGAACATGCGCTGCATATTCAGATGCCGAGCGCTTGTCCGGTCTGCGGTGCCGAAACCGTGCGCGAAGAAGGGCAGGCGGCGGTGCGCTGCTCGGCCGGCATTTCTTGTCCGGCTCAGCGTATCGAAGCCATTCTGCATTTCGCTGGCCGGCGTGCGATGGATGTGGAAGGTCTGGGCGACAAGCTGGTGGAGCAGTTGGTCGAACGTGAACTGATCCATACGCCAGCCGATTTGTATGCGCTGTCACCGCAAACATTGGCCGAACTGGAGCGGATGGGCGACAAGTCCGCCATCAAGCTGCATAACGCCATTGAGAAAAGCAAAAGCACGACGCTGCCGCGTTTTCTGTTTGCCTTGGGCATACGCGATGTCGGCGAAGTAACCGCACAGACACTGGCCAACGAGTTTGGCGATATCGATGCCATCATGGTTGCCGATGTCGAGCGCCTGCAGCAGATTCGCGACGTTGGCCCGGTGGTCGC
Organism: Permianibacter fluminis; assembly: GCF_013179735.1. Lineage (NCBI taxonomy): Bacteria > Pseudomonadati > Pseudomonadota > Gammaproteobacteria > Pseudomonadales > Pseudomonadaceae > Permianibacter > Permianibacter fluminis. The sequence goes on from NZ_JABMEG010000002.1 coordinate 597,162, forward strand.
GCAGCGGGTGCATCAGTTTTTTGCCAATGCCGCCAACCGGGAATCGGTCGCGGCGTTGCGTGCGGCCGGCGTGCACTGGCCGGCGGTCGCAGTAATCGACAAGGCCGTGTTGCCGCTGAATGGCAAAGTGTTTGTGCTGACTGGCACGCTGGTAGCGTTCAGTCGTGATGAGGCGGCGGAAAAATTGCAGGCGCTGGGGGCCAAGGTGACCGACAGCGTGTCGAAAAAAACCTCGGTGGTGGTGGCCGGGCCGGGCGCCGGCAGCAAGCTGGCCAAGGCAACGGAGCTGGGGGTTGAGGTCTGGGACGAACAACAGTTGCTGGCGCTGTTTGGCGAACACGGGCTGTGAGTGCTGACGTCTGCGATCTGACGCCGCTTTGCCGTTATACCGACGTCTTTTCGCGCCGCAACCGTTGTTAACCGTAGCGCAGCTTCAACACCAGCACGGTGCCGGCCAGCAGCAAGGTGACCAGATTGGCAATCGTCATCGGCCAGTTGTTGATTTGCAAACCGTAGATCAACCAGAACAGCACGCCGGTAACAAAGACCAAATACATCGGCAGTGAAATGGCGCGGGTGTCGCGGGATTTCCAGGCTTGCCACACTTGCGGCAAAAATGCGCCGGTGGTGCAGCAGGCGGCGAGGTAACCGAGCAGATCGGCGGGCATGAGGGGGTCTCCTGTTGCGGGCTGCGGGCCGTGTTGTCGCCAGCGTTATATTGGCTTTTTTGCTTTTTTGCTTTTTTGCTTTGTTGTTATGTTGAATGGCTTCGTAGAAGCGTTCCACCATAGTAAATGACTGGCGTTGATTCCGCAGCGCCAGTCGCGCCGTCGAATGAAGTAAACAGGGGTTGCCATGAGAGAACGGATGCTGTTGTTGCGCAAAACCATTGCCGCGTCGGCGGTGTTGCTGCTGGCCGGTTGTGCCGCGGATATGCCGACCGAGAACAGTCCGGTTGCCGGTACGCCGGCGCGCGTGTTGCCGATCATCAGCATTGCGCCGGACCAGCTGGCGGATTACTGGCAGTTGGAGGATGAGCCGGAAGTGCGGGCGCCGGTGACCGGTGGCCGCAATCTGCAGTTTGGCTGCGTGCAGGTGAATTTTGGTATTGATGCCGACGGTCGCCCGTTTGATATCCAGATCCGCAAATCGTATCCGCAGGGGCGCTTTGCCGATCATGCGGTGGCGCTGATCAAGGACTGGCAGTTCGAGGCGGTTGCCGGCAATCCGATGCATCAGCCTGTGCGGACGGGCCGCTTGTTGACATTGCAGGCAATGGACAGCGATGTGCGTCTGGTCGGTGCCGAACATGTGGCGAAATTCTGCCGGTGAAACGGCGTTGATCTTTTCTTGTTGGCTATCGCAGCAACCAAAAAAAACGCCGGCATCGCCGGCGTTTTTTATTTCAACAGTGATCTGGGTTCAGGCGCTTTCAGCCGCGCCATCATTGACCACGGCCAGTTCCACCGGTGGCCAGGCGGTGTGATTGATTTGGGCGTCGAGCCAGAGCAGCAGCAGTTTCCAGTCATCGCGATCGCGAGCATAGACTTCGCCTTTGCCGTCGCAGACACCGAGGCTTTCGCCATACAGGCGAACATAGTTCTGGGTGTCGCGCAGGGCGCCGACAAACGGAATATTCAGGCTCAGCAGGAATTTCTGCAGCCGGTCCCAGGCCTTGGTCTGCTGCTTGACCCGGTTGGCAACGACGGCAATCGGCCGGCGCTTTTTGCGCATGGCCGGGCATAGCAGCAATTCGCCAATGAAACGGGCCGAGGCGCGGATATCGATATCGGAAGGCAGCACCGGAATGACGATCAAGTCGTGATCGAGCACCATGTCATCGAGGGCGGGGCCGGTCAGGCCGGGTGGGGCGTCCGTGATCAACCACTGGGTATTGCGCGGCGCTCGCCACTGGAAGCTGCGGGTCATGCGCGCGCTGTTGCCGACCTTGATGCCGTACACCGACGGCAGGGTATTGGGCCGATGCTCGCACCAATGGTGCGAGGAGCCCTGCGGGTCGGCATCGACCAAAGCGGTGGCGCCGCGCCGGGCCAGCCAGGCCGCGAGGTTGGTGGCCACGGTGGTTTTGCCGGCGCCGCCTTTGCTGTTGATCACGAGCACGCGAGTGGCGGTAAGCACCTGCACCGAAACCAAAGGCTCGCCTGTCACCGGCCGCGATGGCAGCGGTGTTATCGAGGGTAGCCCCGAGTCATTGCTTTCCGTTTCATCCATAGCAGGAATCCCTGTCCAACATCGGCGACAGCAGGCTGTCAGGCCGACCGGCGAAGTGCCGCATACCGGCCAGTATAGCGGCAGGCGTCTGATTGGTGGGAATCGCGCTGGGGCAGGGTGGGCAGGATACGGCCCATTTCGCGGCGGACAAACAGTTCGCTGTCCGGCCGGGTTTCCACCGGACCACGTTGCTGCTCGGCCAGGTTCTGCAGCACTTCCTGCAGGGCATAGAGGGACGCGGGGATATCGAAGTCAGAGAAGGTGATCAAGCGTGCCAGTAATTCGCTACCGGCTTGTGGCGCCAATTGGTTACTGCGTACCGCATGAAGCAGCTGGGCGCCGAACTGGGTCAGCAGGCTGGTCAGCGCTGCCGGTTCCAGCTGGTGCTTGCTTTGCCACTGCGCGGCGGCGGCGGCGCATTCGTCGGGCAGGCTGTCCTTGAACGGACGCGTTTGCAACAACGCCAATAATTCCTGACTCGCGACGCGCATGGTGGCCACTCAACAACCGATAAGGCAGTGGGGCAAGTATGGTCGGTTTTTTCGTTCGTATCCTTGCGCCGGTTGGTGGGTCGAGCGTGCGCCAGTTCACGCTTGTGTCATACTGACCGTAACAGATTGTACAAAGTGGCACCCGAGCCCAGATGAGCAAACATCCTGACGACGAAGCGATAGTCTGGACGCCCAATATGCCAGACCGGCGCTTGAATGATCGCCGAGGTGGTATTGATCGCCGAGCCGTGAACGGTCGTCAGGTGACGGTGCCGGATGTGCGCAGTGCGGATCGGCGCAATGAAGATCGTCGGCGGGTGCGGTTGACGATTACCGGTCGGGCGATGGATGTCGGCGAGGGTGATTGAGGGCGCGGTGCGCCGTCAGCAACGGTTGGCTATCAGTGAAATCACCTCGTCGAGACCGCATTTGCGAAACAGAAAAAGCCAGAGATTCTCAATACTAAAAATTCGCAAAACGCAAAACAGAAAACCCGCAAAACAGAAAACCCGGCATTGGCCGGGTTTTCTGTTTTCAGTGCTCAGCGTCGCTTACGGTCCGCCATCCACCCGCAGCCGACCTTGCAGCAACATCTGGTTGATGATGTCGGTATCGCTCAGGGTGCCGTTGGCGGTCAGATCAACGCCGGTCAGATCGATAATCTGATTGGCGCTATGGCTGTGGTTGCCGTCGGTCCAGACTTCGATACGGGTATTGCCGGCACCGTCGGTGCTGAAGTGCAGATACTGACTCAGCGTGCCTTGGGTTTCGCCTTGCAGCAGCGATGACAGATCCAGCACATCGCCTTGGGCGCTGCTGAAATCGGTAACGGTATCAACCGGTGCAGCGCCTGTGCCCTGATCGCCCAGCTGCCAGACAAACACATCAGCACCGGTGCCGCCGGTCAAGCTATCGCTGCCGGTGCCACCGACCAGCCGATCATCGCCGGCGTCGCCGCGCAAGATGTCGTTGCCAGCCTGGCCATACAAGCTGTCGTTGCCGTTGCCGCCGTTAATCGTATCGACGCCGTCACCGCCGTAGACCAAATCATTGCCATTACCTGCATTGATGGTGTCGTCACCGGTGAAGCTGTTGATCAGATCACTGTTGTTGCCGGGCGCCGTAATGGAGTCGGCGCCAGACGTGCCGAGAATATTGTTGCTGGTGCTGGCGACGGTGACCACAATGTCCTGCGCTACCGAGCTGGTCGTGCCGGTGGCAATGTCGGTGGCCGTTGCCGTGACATGCAGATTGATGTTGCCGGTGAAATTGTCTGCCGGCAGCAAATACAAACCCGCCAATTGCGCCGCGGTGAAACTCCAAACACCACTGCCGAGATTGGTGCCGGCGCTGAACAGGGCATTGGTCGGCACGCCGCTGACTGTTACCTGCATGGATTCCGACCCATCGGTATCACCGAGCGCCGCATACAAGGTAATCGGCACCGCCTGGGCATAGTTGTTGCCACCGGAAACGAAGTTGACATCGGTGATGTTCAGCGTCGAATCCTTGTTGCCGTCGACGCCGTTCAGCACCAGCCAACTGAACTGATAGGTACCGGTCTGAGTCGCGGCAAAATTGTAGGCGCCACTGGTGTTGAGACCGGCGCCAGCCTGTTCCGACGAGCTGATCAAGATACTCTGCCGAGTGCCGTCCGGTGCCGTCACGATCAGGACAACCAGATCGTTGTAGCCGCTGTTGATTTCACTTTGGGTATTTTCCCCGTTGGTGAAATTCCAGCTGAACGAGACGTTGTTGCCGCTGTTCAGGTTGTAGACGTAGTTGGTCAGCTGGCCATCAAACACATCGACAGTGCCCGGATCACTGCCGGCCGGATTGAAACCGTCGAGCGTACCGGCACTGAGGCCGAGCGACGTTTCCAGTTGAGCCTGGGTTTGTGCGCCCGTCGTGCTGATTTGACCGGTGCCCGGGACCAAACTGAAAACACTGGCCGGTACCGTCAGCGTCGGGGTATCGACAACGGAACTGATGTTGACGTTGACGGTGACATCCTTGCTACCGCCGTGACCGTCGGACACCGTCACGATAAAGCTGTCGGTGCCGCTGAAGTTGGTTGCCGGTTGGTAGCTGTAGCTGCCATTGCTATTCAGCGTCACGGTGCCGTGTGCCGCATTGCCGGTCAGGGAATAGCTCAGTGCATCGCCGTCGACATCGGACGCAACGATGGCACTGGCCACGGTCGTATCTTCCGCGGTGTTCAGCGTCTGGTTGTTGGCGGTTGGCGCATCATTCACGGCCGTGACGTTGAGCGAGGCGGTGCTGCTGCTGGTCAAGCTGCCATCGGACACGGTGTAGTTGAACGACACGTTGCCATTGAAATTGGCCGATGGCGTGAACGTCCAGGTGCCGTTGCCGTTGTTGATCAGCGTGCCGCTGCCGGAAGCGAGAGACAACGCGGTGATGCTGAGTGGAGTGCCATCGACATCGCTTGCGCCGCTGAGCAATTCGGCGGCGGTAATCAGCCGTGAACCGTCTTCGGCAACTGCGGTCAGCGTGACCGGGGTGGCGACTGGCGCATCGTTGACCGGGGTGACGTTCACCGTCACGGTCGCGGTGCTGGTGCCACCATTGCCGTCGCTGATCACATAGGTGATGGTATCGCTGCCGTTGTAATTGCTGTTGGGCAGGTAAGTGATGCTGCTGTCCGCATTGATCACCACGATGCCGTTACCGGCTACCGCATGCGTGACGGACAAGGCGCCGCCGTCGATATCGCTGTCGTTGGCCAGCACGTTTACCGTAATGCTGCCGTCTTCGTTGACGCTGGCGCTGTCGTTGCTGGCGACCGGGGCATCGTTCACCGGCGTTACGCTGAGTGACGCGGTGCTGCTGCTGCTGGCGCTGCCATCGGACACCGTGTAGTTGAACGACACGCTGCCATTGAAGTTGGCCGCCGGTGTGAATGTCCAGGTGCCGTTGCCGTTATCCACCAGCGTGCCGCTGCCGGAGGCGAGCGAAAGCGCCGTGATGCTCAGGCTGTCGAAATCGACATCACTGCTGCCGGCCAACAATTCCGCTGCCGTGATCAGTCGTGAGCCATCTTCAGCCATGGCGGCCAATGTGACGGGCGTGGCGATCGGCGCATCGTTCACGGCGGTAACGTTGAGTGAAGCGGTGCTGCTGCTCGCGGCACTGCCATCAGACACGGTATAGCTGAACGACACGCTGCCATTGAAGTTGGCCGCCGGAGTGAACGTCCAGCTGCCGTTGCCGTTATCCACCAGCGTGCCGCTGCCGGAGGCGAGCGACACGGCCGTGATGCTCAGCGCATCGCCATCGACATCACTGGCGCCAGCGAGCAAGTCCGCGGCGCTGATGGTGATGCTGCCGTCTTCGGCAAGATCTGCCAGCGTCACTGGCGTCACGGTAGGAGCGTCATTGCTGCCGTTGATGCTGATGCTGATGACCTGGCTCGTACCGTCGGCGCTGGTAATGGTAATGCTGTCGGTAATCGACTCGCTGTCATCCAGTGCCTGCACCGCCAGCGTGCTGTTGGCCGTCAAGCTGTAGGTCCAGTTGCCGCTGGCATCCAGCACTAAACTGCCGAAGCTGCCGGTGTAGGTTCCGGCGGTGAAGCTTTCCTCATTGCTGCCGTCGATATCGCTGATGCTCAGCGAGCCGGTTGCGGTCAGTTGAGAATCTTCGGTGACGACACCGCTACTGCTGCCACCAATCACGGCGGCATCGTTGCTGCCGGTGACGGTAATTGTGACCGCATGGCTGGTGCCATCAACGCTGTTGACGGTGAACGTCTGAACGCTATTTTCGCCCTGAGCCAAACCTTGCACGGCAGAGCCGGCGTTGTCGAGCGTGAAGCTCCAGTTGCCATCGGTGGCGAGGGTAAACGTGCCGAATGCATTGCTGATGGTTTGCGGGTTGAAGGCTTCTTCGCTGCTGCCATCGGCATCGCTGATGGTCAGGGTGCCGCTGGCGACATGGCTGCCACTGTCTTCAGCAACCGCACCGGTATCAACACCAGCAATTTGGGCGGCATCGGCGCTTGCCGTCACGGTCAGTGACGCTGTGCTGTTGCTGCTGGCACTGCCATCAGACACGGTGTAGTTGAATGACACGCTGCCGTTGAAGTCGGCCGATGGCGTGAACGTCCAGGTTCCGTTGCCGTTATCGATCAGCGTGCCGCTGCCGGAGGCGAGCGAAAGCGCCGTGATGCTCAGCGGGTTGCCATCGACATCGCTAGCGCCGGCCAGCAAATCAGCGGCGCTGATGATGAGGCTGCCATCTTCGGCAACATCACTCAGAGTGACCGGTGTGGCGAGCGGCGCATCGTTGACGGCCGCGACGTTCAGTGACGCGGTGCTGCTGGCGGAATTGGCGCCATCGGACACGGTGTAATCAAGCGATACCGTGCCGTTGAAATTGGCGGCCGGGGTAAACGTCCAGGTGCCGTTGCCGTTATCAATCAGCGTACCGTTGCCGGTAGCGAGGGTCAGCGCGGTGACGCTCAGGCTATCGCCATCAACGTCGCTGGCACCGGCCAGCAGATCGGCCGCGGTAATGATGAGACTGCCATCTTCGTTGATGTCACTCAGGGTAACCGAGCTGGCGACGGGCGCATCACTCTGCGCCGAAACGGTGAGCGAAGCGGTGCTGCTGCTGGTTGCCGTGCCATCGGACACGGAATAGCTGAAGGCGACGTCACCGTTGAAGTCAGCGGCCGGCGTAAACGTCCAGCTGCCGTTGCCGTTATCGATCAGCGTGCCGCTGCCCGTGGCCAGCGTCAGCGACGTGATGCTCAACGCGTCGCCATCGACATCACTGGCGCCGGCAAGCAATTCAGTGGCACTGATGATGAGGCTGCCATCTTCGGCAATGCTGGCCAGCGTTACCGGACTGATATCCGGTGCATCGTTGGTGCCATTGATCGTGATGGTGATGACGTGCGTCGTGCCATCGACACTGCTGACGGTGACACTGTCGGTAATCGACTCGCTGTCATCGAGTGCCTGCACGGCCAGCGTGCTGTTGGCGGTCAGCGTGTAAGTCCAGTTGCCGTTGGCATCGAGCGTCAGGCTACCAAAGCTGCCATTGCTGGTGCCGGCAATGAATGCACTCTGTGCGTTGTCGGCATCGTTGATCAACAGCATGCCGGTCGCGGTCAATTGTGCGTCTTCGGTCACCACAACACTGCCGCCACCGGTGATGACGGCGGCATCATTGCTGCCGGAAATTGTCACGGTAACGACATGGCTGGTGCCATCGATGCTGGTAACAGTGAAGGTTTGCAGGCTGTTCTCGCCCGCGGCGAGGCCCTGAACCGCCGGGCTGCTGTTGTCGAGCGCGAAGCTCCAGTGACCATTGCTGTCGAGCGTGAACGTACCGAACGCATTGCTGATGGTTTGCGGGTTGAAGGCTTCCTCGGTGCTGCCATCGGCATCGCTGATGGTCAGCGTACCGCTGGCGGTGGCCAGGCCGACATCTTCAGCCAGCGCACCGGAATCGGTGCCGCCGATGAGGGCCGGTTCGGTGACCGGATTGACCGTGACATTGACGGTGATGGTATCGGTACCGCCACGACCATCGCTGACGGTCACGATGAAGCTGTCATTACCAAAGTAATTGCTGCTCGGCGTGTAGGTGTAGCTGCCATCGGCATTGACCACGACGCTGCCGTGGCCCGGACCGGTAGCAAGCGTGAACGTCAGCGGATTGTTTTCCGGATCGGTGGCGCCGAGGTTGCCTGAAACGGACGTGTCTTCATCGGTGCTGACGGTTTGATCGACACCGACCGGCGCGTCATTGACGCCGGTGATATTGACGGTGATGGTGCCCGTCGTGGTGCGGGCGCCACCCGCGCCTTGCGCGCCGGCATTGCCATCGCTGAAGACAAAACCGATGCCGACCGAAGCCGGCGGATTGTCACTGCTGTTGCTGTAAGCCAGCCGTTGCAGCACGCCGTTCACCTGGGCATTGGTGACGCCATTGTTGAAGGTAATCACCAGCTGACCATTGGCATAAGCCGTCGTGTCGTAGCTGCCGATGGTGACACCGGCCAACACGACATTGCCGCTGCTTAGCGTCAGTGTCCCGGTACCGCTGAACACGTCGCTGGCATTGGCGCCGCCGTTACGGCTCAGCGTCAGTGTGCTGCCGCCGTAGTTGTTGTTGATTGCCAGTTCGCGGTCGGAAATGGTGGCATTGTTATCGAGCACAACGGCCGCGCCACCTTCGACGTGGGTGCGCGTGCCTGACAAACCGGCGAAGGCCGGTACGTCATTGGTCGATACCACATTGACGGTGACCGTGCGTGTTGTGCTGTCGCTGCCGCCGTTGGCGGTGCCGTCACCATCATTGATCGTGAAGGTGATGATGCGAGCGGTCGTATCCGGCAGTTGCGATGAGTTGCCGTAGTTGATCCGCTGCACCAGTGCATCGACCGCTGCTGCCGTCGCGGCACTGTTGAACGAGACCACCAATGGTGCACCGGCAGTGCCGCCGATAAACGTGCCGATGATGACGGCACCGCTACCGAAGTTGTACAGCACGTTGCTGCCGGAGACACTGATTTGGCCGACGCCGGTGCCCTGGTTGCTGATGCCGAGCAGATCCTGGTTCGCAACCGCATTGGTGATGTTGACGGTCAGCGAGCCGCCAGCAAAATTCGGTGAATCACCGTCAGTGATCACGACATTGCTGTCGATGATGGTTCGGGTGATGGTTGCCGCGCTGGACTCGGTATAGGTCACGCTGGTGGCAAGGCCGGTGAAGCCGGGCGCATCATTGACCGATGTTACGGTCAGCGCTGCGGTACTGCTGGCGCTTGCCGAGCCATCACTGACGGTGTAGTTGAAGCTGACATTGCCGTTGAAATTGGCGGCCGGTGTAAACGTCCAGGTTCCGTTGCCGTTATTGACCAGCGTGCCGCCGACAACGCCGCCTGCCAGCGTCAGCGATGTGATCGTCAGCGGATCGCCGTCGACATCGTTTGCGCCTGCCAACAAATTGGCTGCGGTGATGGTGAACGCACCGCTGTCTTCCAATACCGCACCCAGATTCACCGCTGTTGCGGTCGGAGCATCATTGACCGGCGTGACCGCGACATTGACCGTGATGACGTCGCTGCCACCGTGGCCGTCATTGACGGTCACGGTAAAGCTATCGCTGCCGTTGAAATTGGCATTCGGGGTAAATGCATACGTTCCGTCAGCATTGACGGTAACGCTGCCATGCGCCGGGCCGGTGGCCAAGGCAAAGCTCAGTGCGTCATTTTCAACATCGGTGGCCAGCAAGGTGCCTGTGACCACCGTGTCTTCGTTGGTGGTAATGCTGGTATCAACGCCAACCGGGGCATCGTTGACCGGATTGACGGTGACATTGACGGTGAATGTGTCGGTACCACCATGACCATCACTGACCGTAACGGTGAAGCTGTCATTGCCATTGAAGTTGGCGTTTGGCGTGAACGCATAGGTGCCATCGGCATTGACCACGACGGTGCCGTGCGCAGCGCCTGTGGCCAGCGCGTAGCTCAGCGTGTCGTTGTCGACATCCGATGCCGCCAGGCTGCCGGTCAAGGTGCTGTCTTCATCCGTGCTGACATTGACATCCGCGGCGACCGGGGCGTCGTTAATTGCTGCGACATTGACGGTGACCGTCACGTCCTTCGTGCCGCCGTTGCCGTCGCTGACCGTCACGACAAAGCTGTCGTTGCCGTTGAAATCCGTATTCGGCTGGTAGCTGTAGCTGCCGTCGGCATTGAGGGTCACGGTGCCATTGGCGGCCGCAGTGCTCAGCGAATAGGTCAGCGCATCGCCTTCGGCATCGGACGCGACGATGGCGCCGGTAACCGTGGTGTCTTCATCGGTCGAAATTGTTTGATCGGCCGCTACAGGCACATCGTTGACGGCGCCGACGTTGACGGTGACCGTCACGTCCTTGCTGCCGCCGTTACCATCAGAAACCGTCACGACAAAGCTGTCGTTGCCGTTGAAATCCGTATTCGGCTGGTAGCTGTAGCTGCCATCGGCATTGAGGGTCACGGTGCCGTTTGCGGCCGCAGTGCCCAGTGAGTAAGTCAGCGTATCGCCATCAACGTCCGTCGCGACGATGGCGCCGGTAACCGTGGTGTCTTCATCGGTGGCAATAGTTTGATCAGCGGCGACCGGGGCGTCGTTGACGGCACCGACATTGACGGTAACCGTTACATCCTTGCTGCCACCATTGCCGTCGTTGACGGTCACGACAAAACTGTCGCTACCGTTGAAGTCAGCATTCGGCTGATAGCTGTAGCTGCCGTCGGCATTCAAGGTAACGCTGCCATTGGTGGCAGCCGTGCTCAGCGAATAGGTCAGCGCATCACCGTCGGCGTCGGTCGCAACAATGGCGCCGGTGACGGTGGTGTCTTCATCGGTCGAAATCGTTTGGTCGGCCGCGACAGGGGCATCGTTGACGGCGCCGACGTTGACGGTGACCGTCACGTCCTTCGTGCCGCCGTTACCATCAGACACTGTCACGACAAAACTGTCACTGCCATTGAAATCAGCGTTTGGCTGGTAGCTGTAGCTGCCATCCACATTCAGGGTAACGGTGCCGTTGGCGGCCGCAGTGCTCAGCGAATAGGTCAGCGCATCACCATCGGCATCGGTCGCGACGATGGCGCCGATAACGGTGGTGTCTTCATCGGTGCTGATGGTTTGATCGGCGGCAGTAGGAGCGTCGTTGACGGCGCCGACGTTTACGGTGACGGTAACGTCTTTCGTGCCACCGTTGCCATCAGAAACGGTGACGACAAAACTGTCGCTGCCATTGAAGTCAGCATTTGGCTGATAGCTGTAGCTGCCGTCCGCGTTGAGGGTAACGGTGCCGTTGGCGGCAGCGGTGCCCAGTGAGTAAGTCAGCGCATCACCATCGGCATCGGTCGCGATGATGGCGCCGGTGACAGCGGTGTCTTCGTCGGTCGAGATCGTTTGATCGGCGGCAATTGGCGCGTCGTTTTCAGCCGTCACGGTGAGCGATGCGGTGCCATTGACCGAAGCCGTACCATCAGACACGGTGTAACTGAACGACACGCTGCCATTGAAGTTGGCGGCCGGAGTGAACGTCCAGGTGCCGTTGCCGTTATCCACCAGCGTGCCGCTGCCGGAGGCGAGCGACACGGCCGTGATGCTCAGCGCATCGCCATCGACATCACTGGCGCCGGCGAGCAGATCGGCGGCGCTGATGGTGAGGCTGCCGTCTTCGGCAAGATCTGCCAGCGTCACTGGCGTCACGGTGGGAGCGTCATTGCTGCCGTTGATGCTGATGCTGATGACCTGGCTGGTACCATCGGCGCTGGTAACGGTAATGCTGTCGGTAATCGACTCGCTGTCATCCAGTGCCTGCACGGCCAGCGTGCTGTTGGCCGTCAAGCTGTAGGTCCAGTTGCCGCTGGCATCCAGCACTAAACTGCCGAAGCTGCCGGTGTAGGTTCCGGCGGTGAAGCTTTCTTCATTGCTGCCGTCGATATCGCTGATGCTCAGCGAGCCGGTTGCGGTCAGCTGGGAATCTTCGGTGACGACACCGCTGCTGCTGCCACCAATCACCGCGGCATCGTTACTGCCGGTGACGGTAATTGTGACCGCATGGCTGGTGCCATCAACGCTGGTGACGGTGAACGTCTGAACGCTATTCTCGCCCTGTGCCAAACCTTGCACGGCGGCGCCGCTGTTATCGAGCGTGAAGCTCCAGTTGCCATCGGCAGCGAGGGTAAACGTGCCGAATGCATTGCTGATAGTTTGCGGGTTGAAGGCTTCTTCGCTGCTGCCATCGGCATCGCTGATGGTCAGGGTGCCGCTGGCGACACTCACGCTGTCATCTTCAACCAAGGTACCGCTGTCGATGCCGCCGATCTGGGCCGCATCAGCGACCGGATTGACAGTGACATTGACTGTCAGCGTATCCGTACCGCCATGACCATCTGAAACGGTTACGGTAAAACTGTCGCTGCCATTGAAATCGGCGTTCGGAGTAAAGCTGTAACTGCCATCGGCGTTGACGACTACCGTGCCGTGGTTAGCGCTCGTGGCGAGACTGTAGCTGAGCGTGTCGTTGTCGGCATCACTGCCAGTCAGGGTGCCTGTCAGTACCGTGTCTTCATCGGTGCTGACGCTGAGATCATTGCCAACAGGCGCATCATTAATGGCTGCGACGTTCACGGTAACCGTCACATCTTTGCTGCCGCCGTTATCGTCGCTGACAGTCACAACAAAACTGTCGCTGCCATTGAAATCAGCATTGGGCTGGTAGCTGTAGCTGCCGTCCGCGTTGAGCGTGACGGTGCCGTTGGCGGCAGCGGTGCTCAGCGAGTAAGTCAGCGTATCGCCATCAACGTCCGTCGCGACGATAGCGCCGGTAACCGTCGTGTCTTCATCGGTTGAGATCGTTTGATCTGCGGCGACCGGCACATCGTTGACGGCGGTGACGTTCACGGTAACCGTCACATCTTTGCTGCCGCCATTACCGTCGCTGACGGTCACAACAAAACTGTCGCTACCGTTGAAGTTTGCATTCGGCTGATAGCTGTAGCTGCCATCAGCATTCAGGGTAACGGTGCCGTTGGCGGCCGCGGTGTTCAGCGAATAGGTCAGCGCATCACCGTCGGCATCGGTCGCGATGATGGCGCCGGTGACGGTGGTGTCTTCATCGGTAGCGATAGTTTGGTCGGCCGCAACCGGGGCATCGTTGACGGAACCGACGTTGACGGTGACGGTAACGTCTTTCGTTCCGCCATGACCGTCAGATACCGTCACGATAAAGCTGTCGCTGCCGTTGAAGTCAGCATTTGGCTGGTAGCTGTAGCTGCCATCAGCATTGAGGGTAACGGTGCCGTTGGCGGCAGCGGTACTCAGCGAATAGGTCAGTGCATCACCGTCGGCATCGGTCGCGATGATGGCGCCGGTGACGGTGGTGTCTTCATCAGTGCTGATCGTTTGATCGGCGGCGATCGGGGAATCGTTGACGGAACCGACGTTGACGGTGACGGTAACGTCTTTCGTTCCGCCATGACCGTCAGATACCGTCACGACAAAACTGTCGCTGCCGTTGAAGTTTGCGTTCGGCTGATAGCTGTAGCTGCCGTCGGCATTGAGGGTGACGGTGCCGTTGGCGGCAGCGGAGCTCAATGTATAGGTCAGTGCATCACCTTCGGCATCGGTCGCAACAATGGCGCCGGTAACGGTGGTGTCTTCATCGGTCAAAATCGTTTGATCGGCCGCGACTGGTACATCGTTGACGGCACCGACGTTGACGGTCACGGTAACGTCTTTCGTTCCGCCGTTACCGTCAGAAACAGTGACGACAAAGCTGTCACTGCCATTGAAATCAGCATTTGGCTGGTAGCTGTAGCTGCCATCAGCATTGAGGGTCACGGTGCCATTGGCGGCAGCGGTGCTCAGCGAATAGGTCAGTGCATCACCATCGACATCGGTCGCGATGATGGCGCCGGTGACGGTGGTGTCTTCATTGGTCGAAATCGTTTGATCGGCCGCGATCGGCACATCATTGACGGCGGTGACATTGACGGTGACCGTCACGTCCTTGCTGCCGCCATTGCCGTCGCTGACGGTCACGACAAAACTGTCGCTGCCATTGAAGTCGGCATTGGGCTGGTAGCTGTAGCTGCCGTCCGCGTTGAGCGTGACGGTGCCGTTGGCGGCAGAAGTGCTCAGCGAATATGTCAGCGCATCACCGTCGGCGTCGGTCGCGACAATGGTGCCGGTGACGGTGGTGTCTTCATCGGTAGCGATAGTTTGGTCGGCCGCAACCGGGGCATCGTTGACGGAACCGACGTTGACGGTGACGGTAACGTCTTTCGTTCCGCCATGACCGTCAGATACCGTCACGATAAAGCTGTCGCTGCCGTTGAAGTCAGCATTTGGCTGGTAGCTGTAGCTGCCATCAGCATTGAGGGTAACGGTGCCGTTGGCGGCAGCGGTACTCAGCGAATAGGTCAGTGCATCACCGTCGGCATCGGTCGCGATGATGGCGCCGGTGACGGTGGTGTCTTCATCAGTGCTGATCGTTTGATCGGCGGCGATCGGGGAATCGTTGACGGAACCGACGTTGACGGTGACGGTAACGTCTTTCGTTCCGCCATGACCGTCAGATACCGTCACGACAAAACTGTCGCTGCCGTTGAAGTTTGCGTTCGGCTGATAGCTGTAGCTGCCGTCGGCATTGAGGGTGACGGTGCCGTTGGCGGCAGCGGAGCTCAATGTATAGGTCAGTGCATCACCTTCGGCATCGGTCGCAACAATGGCGCCGGTAACGGTGGTGTCTTCATCAGTGCTGATCGTTTGATCGGCGGCGACCGGGGCATCGTTGACGGCACCAACATTGACGGTAACCGTTACGTCTTTGGTGCCGCCATGGCCGTCGGAAACGGTGACAACAAAGCTATCACTACCATTGAAGTTGGCATTGGGTTGGTAGCTGTAGCTGCCATCGGCATTCAGCGTGACGGTACCGTGGGCGGCTGCAGTGCTCAGTGTGTAGGTGAGAGTGTCACCATCTACATCGGTCGCGGCAATCGCGCCGGCAACAGCAGTGTCTTCTGGGGTCGGAACCGTCTGATCCGCTGCGACTGGAATATCGTTGATCGAATTGACGGTGACGTTGATCGTGATTGCTGTCTCACCGCCGCGGCCATCACTGACGTTGACCACAAAGCTGTCACTACCGTGGTAGTTGGCATTCGGAACATAGGTGTAGATGCCGTTGATACTGACCACGACCACGCCATGCGCTGGCGGTGTTGCCAACACATACTCGACCTGATCTCCATTCGGGTCGGCCGCAATAATCTGGCCAGAGAACGGAGTATCTTCGTCGGTGCTGATGTCTTGTTGCGGTACTACAGGCGCCTGGTTTTCATCGTCAGCACCAGCCGCAAACGGAATTTCACGGTCAGGCGCCGCATTGATGGTGTTATCCAGTTCTGCTGGCGGCAATTGTTCCGAGATTCGCAGCAGGCGGACAAAATCATGACCACCGCCGCTGGAGCCACCGGCCGCGGTCGCTTCGAGCAGCAAGGTCGGGTCGGCGCCGGCCTGGATTTTTTGCAGAATGGTGTCGAGTTCCGAGCCGCTGGCCAGTTTGGCTTCATCTCCGCTCGCCGGTTCCTGATGATTGGCCGGTGAGCGCATGTCGGTGCTGACCAGTACCTGCTCGCCGGGTGGAATGGTGAACGGCGATTCGTTGCCCATCGCCAGCTCGATGTAGCCGTCTTTGCCGGTCGAGATGAACTCGTTGGCATACACCGGTTCGCCCAGTTTCAGTTGGCGACTGCTGCCATCGCTGCGCTTGGCAAACACTTCACCACGCAGAATTTTGACGTATGCGACGATCTCGGCCATGACTACTCCAGTAACCGCTTGGCGGTGAACAACCCGAGCCTGGCTTGGCCATGTCTCGGTTTGCGAAAAAAAGACCCGCTGTCGACTGACAGCCTATTGGGGGTATTGCTCGCGAGGGTAAGGCAGTCAAGAGGGTGACTGCATCGTACTGAGGTACAGGTAGGGAGCTGCTTTTGCGGTCGTTGATGCGATGGTTGTGCTGGGGCGGGTGATAACGGAGAAACGCCGAGAAGGGCGGGCCGTTCGGGACAGACGGTCGAAGGGCGCCGGTGCTATTGCCGCAAGCGCGCGACCAGCTGCAGCCGATCGCGGACGCCGAGTTTTTCGAAAATGGTGGTCAGGTGGGCCTTGACCGTGCGCACCGTGATGGCCAGGCGCTCGGCAATTTCCTTGTTGGCGAGGCCTTCGACCACCAGTTTGGCGACGCTCTGTTCGCGCTCGGTAAGTTCCGCCATGGCCTCGGTGTTGACCGTCGGCAATTGCTTCTGCACGGCACTGAGCAGACGCAGCATCAAATCGCGCCCAACCCAGAGCTCGCCGGCCGCCAGCACGGCGATGATTTGCCGCAACTGCTCCGGATGACAATACAGATGGCAGTAACCGACGCAACCGGCTTGCAGGGCATTCAGACCCGATTCGTCGGTTGGTGCCGGATCGGCCCACAGCACCCGATGCCTGCGCAGGATGGGTTGCCAGTCCGGATCGGTGCTGAGTTTTTTCAGCAGCGTGACATTGGCTTCGATGATCAGGATCGACGGCGGCGCCTGCATCACGGCGGCGCGGCCACCCCCGTCAACAAAACGATGTTCGCTGAGCGCCGTCTGCCAGCGATCTTTCAGCGTTATGTTACCGAGCCAGCACAGAACCGTTGCCATCAGGCTTCACCCATCGCCCGCTGCGTCGCGCGCAGTACCGGTTTGAGCAGGTAAGACAACACGGTGCGTTTGCCGGTCAGCAGATCCACTTCGGCAACCATGCCGGGAATGATCGGTAACCGCGCGCTACCGAGCCAGGCGGTTTTGGTGCGGACTTTGACGATATAGAAAGCGTTGCCCTTGTCGTCGGTCACGGTATCGGCGCTGATCTGTTCAACGGTGGCATCCAGGCCGCCATAAATCGCGAAATCGTAAGCGGTGAATTTGACCAGCGCTTGCTGACCCGAGCGAATGAACGCGATGTCCTTCGGCAGGATGCGCACTTCCAGCAGCAAGCTGTCTTCCAGCGGCACAATTTCGATGATGCTTTGCGCCGGTTGCACCACGCCGCCAAGGGTATTGACGTGCATCTGTTTGACGGTGCCACGCACCGGCGAGCGAATTTCGGTGTGCTTGACCCGGTCAGCCAGGGCGCCGCTGCTTTCGGTCATGCCTTTGAGTTTGGCTTGTACATCGGACAATTCGGCGCCCATCTCATTGCGGAAATTCAAGCTGACTTCATCGAGTTTGCCTTTGGCTTCGCCGACTGCCGCTTCCAGGCGCGGGATCTGGGCTTCGCTGGCCGCTTTTTCGCCGCGTAGCCGCGACACCTCCCGTTCCAGTCGCAACAACTCGACCGGCGACACCGCGCCGGTACTGACCAGCGGCTTGGTGACTTTCAATTCCTGTTCGGCCAGATCAAGCCCTTCGCTGGCTTGCTTGTTGCGGGCACGGACTTCGGTCAGCTCCTGCTCGCGCTGCTTCTGCTGGTCCAGCGCAATGCCGAGGTTGTTGCGCAGGCCGGCCAGGCTCGATTCGTACAACGAGCGCTCCTGGGCAATCAACGCCGCATCGGCTTGCTGCAAACCCGGTGGCGGCGTAAACGGCTTGTTGTTGACCAGCGCTTCCAGTCGCGCGGCTTTCGCTTGCAAGGCCTCGACCTGCACCGTGGTTTCGCGCAGCGTGGAGTTAAACCGGGTCGGATCGATACGAAGCAGCAACTGGTTCTTGTCGACGATGGCGCCTTCGCGCACCAGAATTTCTTCCACCACGCCGCCGTCGTAACTTTGCAGGATCTGGATCTGTGAGGAGGGAATCACCTTGCCTTCGCCACGCGCGACTTCGTCGATGCGGGCCATGCTGGCCCAGAGCAGCAGAATCAGCGCCAGAATGACGCAGCTCCAGATCACCGCGCGCAGACCGCGCTCGTCCTGGGCGAGAATCTCGGCGTCGGCGTCTTCGAGAAAATCCATGTCGCCAGCAAGCTCACGATGCTCGCGCCATTCGCGGATGTTTTCCAGCTGGAACGCCAGCCAGCCGCGCAGCTGCCGCCACAATTGCACCGGCGAGAGCGTCATGATGTGGCTCCCTTGATGCGGCCTTCTTTCAGCGCTTGCAGCACCTCGTCTTTCTTGCCATCGGCGATCAATTTGCCGTTGTCGAGCACCAGCAGGCGATCAACAAAATCGAGCAAGGCGGTGCGGTGGGTGATGACCAGCACGGTGTGGCCGCTGATTACCGGTTCCAGCTGCCGCTTCAGCCGTTCTTCGCTGATGAAATCCATATGGCTGGTTGGCTCGTCGAGCAACAGCAGCGGCGGCGTCAGCAGCAAAGCCCGGGCAATGGCGACCGATTGGCGCTGACCGGCAGACAAACCTTCACCGCGCTCGCCGACCTGCATGGCAAAGCCGGACGGATGACGGTTGGCGAAATCGGCAACGCCGGCGCGGAACGCAGCGCTCAAAACCTGCGCGTCGCTGGCATGTGGCGCGCCGAGCGTAATGTTGTCGCGCAAGCTGCCGAACACCAGCCCCGGATCCTGCGGCACATAGCCGATGGCGCGGCGCAGCTCGACCGGATCGAGCTGGCGAATGTCGATGCCGTCGATCAGGATCGAACCTGTGGTCGGTTGATATAACCCGGCAATCAGGCGCTGCAGCGACGACTTGCCAGAACCGATACGGCCGATGATGCCGACCCGCTCGCCGGGCAAGATGCGGAAACTCAGCTCACTGAGGGCATCCTGTTCGGTGCCGGGATAACGCAAGCTGACATGGCGAAATTCGATACCGCCTTCAAACCGCTCGCGGCTGATGAATTGACTGTCCGCCGGCCGCTCAACAGGCGTTTCCATCATCGTGTTTAGTGATTGCAGTGAGGTTCGGGTTTGTTGCAACTGGGTCAGCAAAGCAGCAACCTGACCCATCGGCGCCAGACAGCGCGCTGACAGCATCATTGATGCGATTAATCCGCCTTGAGTCATCTCGCCTTCGGCGAGCAGATACACGCCGAGGATCAGCACGGCAACCGAGGTCAGTTGCTGCCAGCTCATCGTGAACGCGACCGTGCGCTGACTCAGGCTGCGAATGCGGCCATTGATGTGGCTCAGAAAACGGGTGGCGGTTTCCCAGCGGGCCTGGATCTGGCCGGCGGCGTTGAACGCGCGCAGCGTTTCCAGATTGCTCAGCGCTTCCACCAGCGTGGCGCTGCGCTGGGCGCCGGCGCGATGGGTTTGTTCGGCGAGCTCGGCCAGGCGCTGATGACTCCACCAGGCATGCAGCGTGATCACCAGAATGCCAATCAGCGGCGGGATCACCAGCGGCCAGCTAATCACCGCCAGCACCACCAGAAAAATGATGCCGAACGGTACGTCAATAAACGTTGTCACCGACGCCGTGGCGATAAAGTCGCGCACTGCTTCAAAGGCGCGGACGTTGTTGGCAAACGAACCGACCGACGCCGGCCGGTGCTCCAGCCGCATGCCGAGGATCTGCTCCATCATCCGCGCCGACAATTTGTTGTCGATGCGTTTGTTGGCCAGCTCCAGTACCCAGGTGCGCAAATTGCGCAGCAGATAATCGAACGACAGCACCAGCAGCGCGCCCAGTGCCAGCACCCAGAGCGTGGCAAAGGCGTGATTGGGCACGACCCGGTCGTAAACGTTCATCGTGAACAGCGGCATGGTCAAGGCCAGCAAATTCAGCACGAACGCGAGCAGGAAAATGTCGCGATACAGATGACGCGCGGAAAAAATGGCGGACCAGAACCAGTGCTCGCTTTTTGCCTGCGACTGCTCGCTGGTGCGCCGATCAAACAGGAATTTGGGCCGGACATAAATGGCGACGCCGGCGTAGCGCTCGGCCAGTTCGCCGTCGGTCAGGGTCAGCACATCATTGCTTTGTTCCGGAAAGACGACCTCGGCCAAACCGTCGCGGTTCCAGCCCATCAGCACGCAGGCTTGATTGTCTTTCAGCAGCAGCAGACAGGGCAGCAGGGCGCCCGGAATATGCGAGAACGGTCGCCGGGCGAGCCGGGCGTGCAGACCGGCGCGACGGGCTGCGCGGGTGACCAGTGATGGCATCAGCCGTCCGCCTTGCAACGGCAATCCGGCGGTCAGCGTCAGCGCCGAGCGGGCGCGGCCGTGATGACGACACAGATAGAGCAAACCCGACAGCAAGGGATCGCTGCCCGGTTCGAGTGCCCAGCTGGCAGGGGTTTCGTGACTGCTGTCGACACGGTCGGTCATGCACAGACTCGGCGGCAAGGAACCACAGCAACATACCGGTATGGCGGTTGCCCTGTCATCCCTTTATGCCGCGTGATTGACTCAATTCAGCGCCGGCACGGTGCAGCCGGTAGCGACCACATTCGGCGCCGCATCGGCCACTTTCTCAGTGTTGATGCGCAGCGCGTTCAGCAATTGACCGCGTGGTGCCAGCACCCGGGCCGCTGCCAGTTCCAGATCGTAACGGCCGTTGATCAGGGCCCGCTGGGCCTGGAACAACTCGTTTTCGGTGTCGAGCAAGTCGAGCAGACTGCGCTGACCGAGCTGGAATTGTTGGCGATAGGCTTCGCGGACTTTGGTCATCGATTGCACATGCTGCTCGAGCGACGCGATTTGCTCGCGCAGGGTCAGCAGATCGCTCCAGGCGACCGCGACGATTTGACCGACTTCCCGGCAGCTGGCATCACGGCGTGATTGGGCGGCGGCAAGTTGATTGGCAAATTGCCGATCACGGGCCCGATCAGAACCGCCGGCAAACAGGTTGTAACTCAGCACCACGGCAACCCGGGTGGTTTCCTGATCGCCGGTCACGCCATCGATGTCATTGCCGTCATCGCGGCGGGCCTGCAATTCCAACGACGGGTAGTAACCGGCCTGGGCACCTTCATGGGCCCGGCGGGCGGCGTCGGTTTCGGCTAGCGTGGCCAGCAGTTGCGGCGCGCTGTCGAGCGCACCGGTGCCAACCGCGCCATCCGGAACGGCGCCGGTAATGCTTGGCAGCGGCTTCAGTTCAGCCGCCGGGCGGCTACCGACCACGCGCTGAAAGCGGGTGTTCACATCCTGCAGGTTGCTGCGTTCGGTCAGCAGATTGCTGCGCGCCAGCGCCAGCCGGCCGATGGCCTGCTCGCGATCGACGCCTTTGCTGACGCCGGCACCCACTCGCTCTTCAATTTGTTTCAGCGTGGTTTCATGCGCTTTCAGATTCTGTTCGGCCAGGCTGTTCAGCTCCTTGAACCGGAGCAGATCCAGAAACGCGCGGCTGGCTTCCAGCGCGGTTTCTTCGGCGCTTTGCCGCCAGCGGTAATAGGCAGCGACCGACAGGTGATCGAGGCGACCGACTTCTGCCGGGGTGGCAAAGCCGTCGAATATCATCTGGCGCAGCACCAGAGCGTAGCTGTCGCCATCCAGATCACTGGTCGAAGTGCCGAACAGGCCGGGCCGTTCGCGCTTTTCCTGAACCCAGTTGGCTTGCAGATCGACCCTTGGCAGGTAGCCGCCGAACGCCGCTTCACGGGCATCGAGTGAGGCTTGAAATTCAAACCAGCTGTTGCGGGTCAGCGGTTGATTGGTGACGGCCATGGTGACCGCGCCGCGCAAATCGTCGACCTCGTTCTGGGCGTAAGCCGGCGCGGCGAGCAAGAACAGGCAACACAACAGTTTCGCCAACGGGCGCGGTTGGAATGGCATGGTCACTTTCGTCTCTCTGGGTCCACAAAGCCACCGACAGCTCGGCTGGTGGCGGCAAAAGTCTGAGTGTTGTTGCCATTCCTTGGCATCCGGTCACTGTCAGTGGTGCTGACGGGTGCTCGGACCTTTGCAGCACTTGGGCAAGAAGTGTGCCGCGATTCCCCTATTGCTTGCTGTCAGGAGAGCTGGACGCTTGCAGCCTGCGCCAATGCTGATGATTCCTGAGGTTTTCTGGTACCGACCAGCCGCGTGCGGCAAACGAACGCCTACGCTGCGGCGCGATGCTGGCCTGACAAAATACGGCACATTACGCCATTTGCGGTAATTCCCGCCAGCGACAAAGCAAATAAAAACAGAGGCTTGTAGGGGATCTTTACAGCCACTTGCAAAGAGTTGGCGGAAATTTGGCGTGTCGGATCATCGGCAGAGGGGGGCCGGGCGGTTGTGACCGGAACCTCTAGCGGGCGCTCAAGGCGGCGCTCCAGTGCGCCACCGAAACCGGCGATTGACAGTACAGATAACCGCCGGTCCTAATCAGCAACCGGCTCAGTTGAAGGTATCGCAGGCGGACAGCTGGCCCTGCTCCAGCCCGGCCCGGAACCAGTGCACCCGCTGCTTGCTGCTGCCGTGGGTGAACGACTCGGGCACGACCCGGCCACCGGCCTGTTGCTGCAAGCGGTCATCGCCGATGGCGGCGGCGGCCGTCAGCGCTTCTTCGACATCGCCCGACTCAAGAAACGGCAGGCGTTTCTCGGCATGGTGCGCCCAGAGTCCGGCGAAACAATCGGCCTGCAATTCCAGTTTGACCGAGAGGGCATTGCTGTCTGCTTCCGACAAGCGCTGCCGCGCCTTGTGCACTTGTTCGGACAAACCCAGCAAATTCTGCACGTGATGGCCGACTTCGTGCGCGATGACATAGGCTTGGGCGAAATCGCCGGGCGCGCCAAAGCGCTGGCTCAGATCGCGATAGAAACCCAAATCGATGTAAACCTTTTCATCGGGCGGGCAATAAAACGGCCCCATCGCCGATTCGCCCATGCCGCAAGCGGTTGCGGTCGAGTCGGTGAACAGCACCAGCGTTGGCAGCCGGTATTGGCCGCCTTCGCGCTGAAACACGGCGGTCCAGACATCCTCGGTATCACCCAGCACATGGGCAACAAAATCGGCTTGCGGATCCTGACCTGGTTGCAAGGCCGGACCTTGTTCGGTCGTGGCACTGCCGGCGCCGGCCATTTCGGCGCCTTGCATCAGCAATTGCGGATCGACACCAAAATACATTGCGATCAGCAGCAACACGATGCCGCCAATGCCGCCACCAACCAGACCTTTTCCTGCGCGCATGCCGCGCCGATCTTCCACATTGCTGCTACGCCGAAAACCTTCCCATTTCATGTTCGGTTCTCCTGAATCAATGGCCGGACTGGCTCCTGCCCATTGCGAGAATGGCAAGCTTTCAGAGCCGCAAAAACCGCCGCAAGTTTTTCTGTTCCCGTTCGAATGCCTGCGCCAGCGCCAGTTGTACCGCCGCCCGGCGCAGGTTGTCACCGGATTGTTCGACCCGGAAGTAATGATCGCCATTCAAATGATCGGTCAGGAAGCGAATGGCGAGCGTTGCGGTTATCGCCAGAGTCGAGGGCAGCAGGGCTTCACGTTCGACCCGGACGAGCTCGCTATCCAGCACCGATAAAAAGCCATCGGCAAGGGCGCGGAACAGTGGCGTCGACACGGTCACGGCATCGGGCACACTGTGCTCGCCGGCCGGATTGCAGTAGGACCGCGCCATGTCGGCGAAATCGAAGACCAGACTCGATACCATGACCGTGTCCAGATCGAGCACGGCCAGTGCTTTGGCGCCGTTCTGGTCAAACAATACATTGGCGATCTTGGTATCTCCGTGAACAAAGCGCGCCGGCAAGCGGCCGCTGACGCATTGCTGTTCCAGATGTTCAAGCTGCGGCAGGAAATGCTCGCAGCCGGCGATGACGCTGGCCGCGTGCTGACGCCGGCCCAGTCGATCACTTTGCACGGCTTCCCGTAGCGCCTGAATGCGGTTGGACAGCTGATGGAATTCCGGCAGCGCCGGCTGGTAATGGCGGGGATTGAAATCGCGCAGTGCCAGCAAAAACGCGGCAATGGCTCGCGCCCCTTCGCGCGCGACCGCCTCGCTGCCGACCCGATCATGATTGATGCCGTTTGGAATGAACCGGGTGGCACGCCAGTAACCGCCGTCGATCAGGGCGGCGTAATCACCGTTCTTGCTGGCGATCGGTTGCAGGACCTGCTCACGATAGCTGAGGTCGGCAACATGGTCGGCCAGATGCTGGCAAACCTGCACCACGTTTTCGATTACGCGCTGCGGCTGGGGAAACACCGCAGAGTTGATCCGCTGCAGCACGACATCGCCAATGCGCAAACTGATATTGATACGGCTTTCTTCGCCGCCCAGCGCTTGCGCCGGTGATGCCGGCAATTGCCAGGCAGCGCGCAAGGCGGACACGGTTGCGGCGGGCATCAGGCTGGGAGAATCCATCGGCATCGTCAAATCTTTCTGGTCCGGCCCTGAGGCGTTAGCGGCGTCAGTGGCTTGAGGTGGCGTGGGTTTGTATGAGCTTGCGTGCGGTGCAATCAAAGTTCACTAGCTTGAAGTCTTGGCAGCAAGTCGCAAAAGGGACTGCAATTCAAGGCACTGCAATTCAAGTCCCTGCAATTCAAGTCCCTGCAATTCAAGTCACTTCAGTTCAGCTCGTCGCAACAAACGGCGCGTAGCGTGGTCGCGGTGGCGCTGCCTGTCAAGCAAGGCATATTCGTAGCGAGCCGTGCATCCGCAATTTGGCGGCAGGTCCGACCGCATGCAATCGAACGTTGCCCGTGCTGACTCATGGACTGGCCGCTTCGCTGAGCAATTGCACCAGGGCGCGGCCGGCATTCGACAACGTGCGTTCGCGGTGATGCACCACGCCCAGTGAACGCTCGATGGCGATGGCCGGCAGCACATTCAGCGCGACCAGTTCATCGCGGACCATGATGTCGGGCAGCAGCGCCCAGCCCTGGCCGGCGGTCACCAGCATCGCGATGGCTTCCAGATAGCTGCTACTGGTTCGGTCGTGTAGCGTGACCTGATGCTCGGCAAACATCTGATCGACTTTTTGCTGGGTAAAGGTATGGCCCCCGAGCAACACAGCCCGGTGCTGACCGAGTTCGGCAATGGCGACTGTTTTCTTTCTCGCCAAGGGGTGCTGGCGCTGGACACAGGGGATCAGGCGTTCGCGCCAGACCGGTACCGCGGCGACGCTCGCCTCCGGCTGATCGGGCAGGGTCACGATAGCCAGCTCGCGCAGGCCTTGTTCGACATCACGGTAGGCCTGTTCGGAATCGACAAAATCGAATTCCAGCGTCACCTCTGGATAGCGGCGGGTGTAGTCGCTGAGCAGGGCCGGCAGTCGGCGCAGGCCGATGTGGTGGCTGGTGGCAATGCGCAGCGGCCCGGCGACCCGACCGGTGAGATTGCTGAGCGCGGTGCCGGCGTCTTCCATGTCGAGCAGCAGTTGCCGCGCGCGCGGCCACAGCGTTTGCCCAGCCGGGGTCAGGTGCACGGCATGGCCGACCCGATCGAACAGGCGCTGGCCAAGCTCGGTCTCCAGATTGGCGATGCGTTTGCTGACCGCCGGTTGGGTCAGGTGCAGGCTGTCGGCCGCGCGCGAGAACGACTGACTGTCGGCGACGGCGACAAACGCTTTTAACTGGGCATGGTCCACACGGTTGCCAGAGGCGGTTGGGGTGAGCCGGCACTGTGCTGCATTCCATATTGGAATGCAATTCATAAAAAAACGAAATTGGAGTTATTGGAGGCCCGGCGGCTATGCTTGGCCATCCCCAATGCCGGGGCTTTTCTTGGAGAACGACCGCAATGGCCCGCACCCTGTACGACAAACTCTGGGACGAGCACGTTGTTCTGCGCGCTGACACCGGCGCCGAGCTCATCTATATCGACCGTCAGCTGCTGCACGAAGTCACCAGCCCGCAGGCGTTCGACGGCCTCAAGCTCAACAAGCGCAAACCCTGGCGTATCGACGCCAATCTGGCGGTGCCGGATCACAACGTGCCGACCGAGGGCCGCATTCGCGGCATCGCCGATCCGATCTCGCGCCTGCAAGTGGAAACGCTGGACAAGAACTGCGACGAATACGGCATCGTTGAATTCAAGATGAGCGATGTTCGCCAGGGCATCGTGCACGTCATCGGCCCGGAGCAAGGCGCGACGCTACCGGGCATGACCATTGTTTGTGGTGACTCGCACACTGCGACCCATGGCGCCTTCGGTGCGATTGCTTTTGGTATCGGCACTTCGGAAGTCGAGCACGTGCTGGCCACCCAATGCCTGTGGCAGAAGAAAAGCAAAAACATGCTGGTGAAAGTCAGTGGCAAGCTCGGTGTCGGTGTCGGCGCCAAAGATATCGTGCTGGCGGTGATCGGCAAAATCGGCACGGCCGGTGGCACCGGTTATGCCATCGAATTCGGTGGCGATACCATTCGCGGCCTGTCGATGGAAGGTCGCATGACTATCTGCAATATGGCCATCGAAGCCGGTGCCCGCGTTGGCATCGTGGCGGTCGATGACATCACCATCAACTATCTGAAAGACCGACCGTACGCGCCGAAAGGCAGTGACTGGGACAAAGCCGTCAGCTACTGGAAAACCCTGACTTCGGATAGTGCTGCCCAATACGATGCCGTTGTTGAACTGCAAGCCGAAGACATCGAACCGCAAGTGACGTGGGGCACTTCACCCGAGATGGTCGCACCGGTTTATGCCAAGGTGCCGAACCCGGCCAATGAAGCCAACGCCACCAAGCGTGAAGGCATCACTCGTGCGCTCGAATACATGGGCCTGAAAGCCGATCAGCCGATCACCTCGATCAAACTGGATCGTGTTTTCATCGGCTCCTGCACCAACTCGCGCATCGAAGATCTGCGCGAAGCCGCGGCTGTTGCCAAAGGCAAGAAAGTTTCGCCGACCATCAAGCAGGCGATGGTGGTGCCGGGTTCTGGCTTGGTGAAGTTGCAGGCCGAAAAAGAAGGTCTGGACAAGGTTTTTCTGGCAGCCGGTTTTGAATGGCGCGAGCCGGGTTGCTCGATGTGTCTGGCGATGAACGCGGACCGTTTGCAGGCTGGCGAGCATTGCGCCTCGACCTCGAACCGCAACTTCGAAGGCCGGCAAGGGCAGGGCGGTCGTACGCACTTGGTCAGCCCGGCGATGGCGGCGGCAGCTGCGATTGCCGGTCACTTCGTCGACGTACGCACATTCAACTAATCGTTTGTAGGGTGGATCAAGGCGCATAGCGCCGGATCCACCACGGACACAAACGGTGGGTCCGCTACGCTTGACCCACCCTACGACGGAGCAAACCGTGGAAAAATTTACCGTACTGAAAGGCTTGGCTGCCCCGATGGATCGCGCCAACGTTGATACCGACGCGATTATCCCGAAGCAATTCCTGAAGTCGATCAACCGCACCGGCTTCGGTCCGAACCTGTTCGATGAATGGCGCTATCTGGATCAGGGCGAGCCGGGCAAAGACAACAGCTCGCGGCCGCTGAACAAGGATTTCGTGCTGAATCAACCGCGGTTTCAGGGCGCGCAAGTGTTGCTGGCGCGCGAGAATTTCGGCTGCGGCTCCTCGCGTGAGCATGCGCCGTGGGCGCTGCTGGACTACGGCTTCCGCTGCATTCTGGCGCCGAGCTATGCCGATATTTTCTTCAACAACTGCTTCAAGAACGGCATTCTGCCGATTGTGCTCGGCAATGACGTGATGGATACGCTGTTCGCCGAATGCGCGGCCAACGAAGGCTATACGCTGACGGTTGATTTGCCGAACCAGACCATCACCAGCTCGGCCGGCACCACATTGAAATTCGACATCGACGCGCCGCGCAAGCACGTGCTGGTCAACGGTCTCGACGACATCGGTATGACCTTGCAGCATGTCGACGCCATCAAGACGTTTGAAGCCCAGCGCAAGGCCGAGCGGCCGTGGCTGTTCGGTGCGATTCGCTAAATCCACGTAATCAAAGCCAGTTTTATCCAACAGGAATTGAACATGAGCAAGAACGTATTGCTGTTGCCGGGTGACGGCATTGGTCCGGAAATCATGGCGCAGGCCGTGCGCGTGCTGGACGCGCTGAAGAAAGATGGTCTGAAGATTGAAACCGAAACCGCGTTGATCGGCGGCTGTGCCGTTGATGCCACCGGCAAGCCACTGCCGGACGAAACGCTGAAGCTGGCGCTCGCTGCGGATGCGGTGTTACTCGCCGCCGTCGGCGGTCCGAAGTACGACACCCTGCCACGTGAGCAACGCCCGGAGCGCGGTCTGCTCGGCATTCGCAAGGCGATGAACGTGTTCGCCAACCTGCGGCCGGCCAGCGTCTATGCCGAACTGGCCGATGCTTCGACGCTGAAACCGGAAGTGGTGGCCGGGCTCGACATCATGATCATCCGCGAGCTGGTCGGCGACATTTATTTTGGTGAGCCGCGTGGCATCGAAGTGCGCAACGGCGAGCGGGTCGGCTTCAATACCATGATCTACAGCGAGAGCGAGATCCGTCGCATCGCCCACGTCGCCTTCCGCACCGCCCAGAAGCGCAACAAGAAAGTCTGTTCGGTCGACAAGATGAACGTGCTCGAATGCACCCAGCTGTGGCGTGATGTCGTCATCGAAGTGGGCAAGGAGTATCCGGATGTCGAGCTGTCGCACATGCTGGTTGACAACGCTGCGATGCAGCTCATCCGCAACCCCAAGCAGTTCGACGTCATGGTCACCGGCAATATTTTCGGCGACATCCTGTCCGACGCCGCGTCGATGCTGACCGGTTCGATCGGCATGCTGGCCTCGGCCTCACTCGATGAAAACAACAAAGGCTTGTACGAGCCGATCCACGGTTCGGCACCGGATATCGCCGGCAAGAACCTCGCCAACCCGTTGGCAATGATCCTGTCGGTGGCGATGATGCTGCGCTATTCGCTGAACGAAGTTGCTGCGGCTGATCGCATTGAAGCGGCCGTCAGGAAAGTGCTGGCACAGGGCTATCGCACCGGTGATATCTACACCGAAGGCAAGACCAAGGTCGGCACCAAGGAAATGGGCGACGCGGTTCTGGCTGCGTTGTAAGTCTCGGTTGTCGGCAGGAGCGGGCACGCCCGCTCCTGCATCAAGGGATTGTGGTCGGGTTGCAGCCGGCCTCTCTCAGCAGCCGGCAAAGCCCAATCAGGGGCAAGCCAATCAGCGCGCTGGGGTCGTCCGAGCGTATCCAGTCAAACAGGCTGATGCCGAGTCCTTCGACCTTGAAGCTGCCGGCGCAATCGAGCGGTTGCTCCTTCTTTATATAGGCAGCAATTTCAGCCGGGCTCAGTTGCCGCAGCTGGACGGTGGTCGTGACATTGACCCGTTCGGCCTGGCCGTCCGGCGCCAGCAGGCAGAGCGCGCTGTGGAACAGCACGGTTTTGCAGGACATTTGTTCCAATTGAGCCTGTGCCCGTTCTGCGCTGCCGGGTTTACCCAACAGCAGGCCGCCGCAATCGGCCGTCTGGTCACTACCGATTACCCAGGCCTTCGGCCAGTTTCTGGCGACCGCGCGGGCTTTGTCCTCGGCTAGACGCAGCGCCAGATCGGCCGGCGGTTCGCCGGCCAGCGGCGTTTCATCGACATCCGGGCGTACAATCTCGAACGTCAGCCCCAACTGGGATAACTGACGGGCCCGGTACGGTGAACCGGAGGCCAGAATCAGTGGAATCGGGGTCATGGTCAGCAAGTCCCTGTTTGGCAATTAGTTTTGACGAAAGGGGGGGCCATCGCTACAATCGCGCCCCTATGCGTGACCAGCGGCCCCCGGAGCGCCTTGCGCCCCACAAGTTTGCCAGCCAAAACGCCGTGTGTTCCGGTGTTTGGCCACTCGCGCAGTTTGACCGGTTATTGCCTTCGCTGACCAGCGAAGACGGCGAGGTCAAATGTGATTTGCGCGGAGCATTGGACGGCATGCGCCGGCCGTTGCTTGTCGCGCATGTGCAAGCGGATTTGCATTTGCAATGCCAGACCTGTTTGCAGCCAATGCTGCATCGCGTTGATCACGAATTCACGCTCTGCGTGGTGAAAGACGATGATGAAGCCGACGAACTCAGCGAAGATCTGGATCCGCTGATTCTCGAAGACGATAACGAAGAAATCAGCACCCGCGATTTGTTCGAAGACGAATTGATTTTGAGTCTGCCGGTCGTGGCCAACCATGAACCGGGAGCTTGTGGAGTCGCAGTGCCCGCACTGCAGTCTGCCGCAGAAGAACCGAAAGCATCGACCAAAGAGAATCCGTTCGCGGTTTTGGCCGGGCTGAAGAAACCAGGCCAATCGTAAGGCGACCGTAGCGGTCACAACGATTTGCCGTTATTGAATTGCAGTTACTGAATTGTAGTGAGGAGTTAAAGCCATGGCCGTTCAACAGAACAAAAAGTCCCGTGCGCGTCGCGACATGCGTCGTGGTCACGACAAGCTGACCAACCCGACTCTGTCGGTTGACCAGGAAAGCGGCGAGACTCATCGTCGTCACCACGTCACCGCCGACGGTTTCTATCGCGGTCGCAAAGTCATCTAACTGGCTTTTACGTAAAACAACAACAGAGATTAGCCAACGTGACCCAAGTCACTCTGGCGATCGACTGCATGGGGGGCGATTACGGCCCCCCAGTTACTATCCCCGCAGCGTTGACCGCGCTCGACAAGCACCCGGATCTGCAGCTCGTCCTTGTAGGCGATGAGGCAGCGATTCGGGCTTTGTTGCGTCAGCGCAATGCGGAGCAGCACCCACGTCTCCGGATCCGTCATACGACCGAAGTGGTGCTGATGGATGACAAGCCGTCGGTCGCGTTGCGTTCGAAAAAAGATTCGTCATTGCGCGTTGCCCTGCAAATGGTTCGCGACGGCGAGGCTCAGGCCTGCGTGTCGGCTGGCAACACTGGCGCCCTGATGGCGCTGGCGCGCTTTGTCGTCAAAATGCTGCCGGGAATTGATCGGCCTGCGATTTGCACCAAGCTGCCGACCATGACCGGTCACTGCCACATGCTCGATCTGGGCGCCAACATCGATTGCGATGCTGAAGCTTTGTTCCAGTTCGCGGTGATGGGCTCGGTCGTTGCCAGCGCCGTGGATGGTTTGAGTTCGCCATCGGTCGGCTTGCTGAATGTTGGCGAGGAAGAAATCAAAGGCAATGAGCAGGTGAAAAAGGCCGCTCAATTGCTCGGCAATACGCCAGCGATTCGCTACATCGGTTTTGTCGAAGGCAACGGCATTTATGCCGGTGAAGCCGATGTGATTGTCTGTGATGGCTTTGTCGGCAATGCCGTGCTCAAAGCCAGCGAAGGCATCGTCAAACTGGTGATGGCGAAACTGAAAGACGAATTTACCCACAGCTGGATCAGCAAGATTCGTGCTGCGGTCGCGATGCCGGTATTGAAGTCATTTCGTAACCGGTTGAACCCCGACCAGTACAATGGCGCCAGTCTGGTAGGCTTGGATGGCATCGTCATCAAGAGCCACGGCGGTGCCAATGAGGCCGCAACGGTCTGCGCTATTGAAGAAGCGATCAAGGAAGTCCACTACAACGTGCCGCAGAAAATCCGCAGCGAAATCGAAGCGCTTCTGGTGAGCCGAGCCGTTTCCTGAGACGGCTTGGCTACAGCAGCCTGCTTTGCCTGTGCAAGTAGCTTGAACATCAACCGGCGTGAAGACAGCGTGACAACTCAAAAATCGACCTACAGCAAGATTCTGGGCACCGGTAGCTTTCTTCCGGAGAAAGCACTGACCAATTTTGATCTGGAAAAATTGGTCGAGACCAACGATGCCTGGATTGTTGAACGCACCGGTATCCGCAAGCGTCACGTCGCCGGCGCCAATGAATCCGCGTCAACGATGGGTACCGAAGCGGCCAAACGGGCGATTGCCATGGCTGGTATTCGCACCGAAGACATCGGCATGATCGTGGTGGGTACTGCGACGCCGGATCGGGTGTTCCCGAGTGTGGCGGCGTTGGTTCAACGCAATCTGGGCTTGGCCGGTATCCCGGCGTTTGATTTGACGGCGGCCTGTTCCGGTTTTGTTTACGGCCTTAGCGTTGCCGATCAATACATCAAATCCGGTGCAATCAAATACGCACTGGTCATCGGTGCCGAATGCCTGACCCGTATCATCAACTGGCAGGACCGGACCACCTGTATTCTGTTCGGTGATGGTGCCGGCGCGGTTGTCCTGGGTGCTAGTGAAGAACCGGGCATTCTGTCGACCCATATCCATGCCGACGGCTCTTACGAAGATCTGTTGTACTGTCCGAATCCGCTGCCGAATGATCCGGAG
Organism: Permianibacter fluminis; assembly: GCF_013179735.1. Taxonomy (NCBI): domain Bacteria; kingdom Pseudomonadati; phylum Pseudomonadota; class Gammaproteobacteria; order Pseudomonadales; family Pseudomonadaceae; genus Permianibacter; species Permianibacter fluminis. The sequence goes on from NZ_JABMEG010000002.1 coordinate 629,535, forward strand.
CGGGACGATCCGAAAGACAAAGAACGGTTCATCGTCATGCGTGGCAATGAAGTGTTCAAGGTTGCGGTTCGTACGCTCAGCAACATCGTGGATGAAACGCTGACGGCGAATGGACTCAGCAAGTCCGATATCGATTGGCTGATTCCGCATCAAGCCAATATGCGCATCATTCAGGCCATTGCCAACAAGCTGGACATGCCCATGGAGCGCGTTGTGGTCACCATCGGTGACCATGGCAACACCTCCAGCGCCTCGATTCCGTTGGCACTCGATGCTGCGGTCCGTGACGGTCGGGTTCAGCGCGGCCAGACCTTGTTGATGGAAGCCTTTGGTGGCGGTTTCACCTGGGGCTCGGCACTGGTCCGGTTCTGATTTTTCCTATCGAAGTTCGATGAAATTCTCACTGGCGTGATTGCAATGACTACAGCTTTTGTCTTTCCCGGTCAGGGTTCGCAAAGCGTCGGCATGTTGTCGACGTTTGCCGATGAAAATGTCGTGCGCGAAACCTTCGCCGAAGCCCGCGATGCCCTCGGCTACGATCTGTGGGCGCTGTGCCAGCACGGCCCGGAAACCGATTTGAATGTGACCTGGCGGACCCAGCCAGCCCTACTGACCGCCAGCGTGGCGTTGTATCGCCTGTGGTTGTCGCGTGATGGCGCCCAGCCGGCGCTGCTGGCCGGACACAGCCTCGGCGAATACTCGGCGCTGGTCTGTAGCGGCGCGCTGGCATTTGCCGATGCCGTGAAGCTGGTCGAAGCGCGTGGCAAGTTCATGCAGGAAGCGGTGCCGGAAGGGCAGGGCAAAATGGCCGCCATTCTCGGTCTCGATGATGCCGACATTCAGGCCGCCTGCGATGAAAGTGCGCAAGGCGAAGTGGTCGCGCCGGTCAATTTCAATTCGCCCGGTCAGGTGGTGATTGCCGGTAATGCAGCGGCGGTTGAGCGGGCGATGGAAGCGTGCAAGGCCAAAGGCGCCAAGCGGGCGTTGCCGCTGAATGTCTCGGCGCCGTCGCATTGCCTGTTGATGAAACCGGCGGCCGAGCGGCTTGCCACACTGCTGCAACAAATCACGATCAACATGCCGGCCATTTCAGTGATCAATAACGTCGATGTCGCCATCGAAACCGATCCGGCAAAAATTCGCGATGCCCTAGTTCGCCAGCTGTATCGTCCGGTGCGTTGGACCGAAAGCGTGCAAGCCTTGGCGGCCAGTGGTGTCACCCGGCTGATTGAGTGCGGTTCAGGCGCGGTACTGGCGGGGCTCGCCAAGCGCATCAACAAAGAATTGACTGCCACCAGCGTGCAGGACAAAACGGCATTTGACGCCGCGTTGGCCGGCTGAGCGGGGCGCCGCGGCAATCTGCCAGCGGGTTAATTGAGCAAAAGGAAGCGAACATGAATCTGGATCTGAACGGCAAGCTCGCGCTGGTCACCGGCGCCAGCCGTGGTATCGGCAAAGCGATTGCCTTGCAGCTTGGCAAGCAAGGCGCGACTGTTGTTGGCACTGCGACCTCGGACGCCGGCGCAGACAGCATCAGCCGCTACTTCGCCGAGCATGGCGTCAAGGGTAAGGGGCTGATGGTCAACGTTGCCGATGCCGCGTCAGTGGAAGCGCTGATGACCGCCATCGAAAAAGAATTCGGCAAAGCGCCTGATGTACTCGTCAACAACGCCGGCATCACCCGCGACAATCTGCTGATGCGGATGAAAGATGATGAGTGGGATTCGATTATCAATACCAATCTGTCGTCGATTTACCGGCTCAGCAAAGCCTGCCTGCGCAGCATGATGAAAGCGCGCTGGGGCCGCATCATCACCATCGGTTCCGTCGTGGGTACAATGGGCAACGCTGGCCAGAGCAATTACGCGGCCGCCAAAGCCGGTGTCATCGGTTTTTCGAAGGCCTTGGCCCGGGAAGTCGGTTCGCGCGGCATCACCGCCAACGTGGTGGCACCGGGCTTCATTGAAACCGACATGACCCATGCGCTTTCTGAAGAACAGAAAGAAAAGCTGTCGACCCAGATCCCGCTGGCCAAACTTGGTCAGGCGGAAGACATCGCGGCGGCGGTCGGTTTCCTGGCCTCAGAAGCGGCCGGTTACATCACCGGCGAGACTTTGCACGTCAACGGTGGAATGAATATGGCGTAAGTTCGTCGGTTCGTTGCTGCACCGCTTTGGTGCGAAAACATCCAGAACTTGCGCTAAGTAGTTGTTAAATCGCCGCATTTCGACAAGAATGTGGCGGTTTTTCTGGTCGAACCAGCAGCCGACCGGCGGTGCCCAAGCTTGCAAATGGGGGCCGAATCCATAAACTAGCTGCCTCGCTTGTCTAGAGGAATGTATTTCCATGAGCACTATCGAAGAACGCGTCAAGAAAATCGTTGTGGAGCAGCTTGGCGTAAAAGAAGAAGACGTCAATGCCGAAGCTTCCTTCGTTGACGATCTGGGCGCCGATTCGCTGGACACCGTTGAATTGGTTATGGCGCTGGAAGAAGAGTTTGATCTGGAAATCCCGGATGAAGAAGCCGAGAAGATCAGCACTGTTCAAGCAGCCATTGATTACATCAAGGCCAACAGCAACTAAGTCTTCGTTGCGACTGCGCTTTGTCTGTAACAAATAAAAAAAACGGGCGGCTTTCCAGTCGCCCGTTTTTCACTTGAAGACATCTCCCAGGGAGGACCGCACGTGGTCAAACGACGCGTCGTGGTGACTGGCCTTGGCATGCTCTCGCCGCTTGGCCTCACCGTCAATGAAAGCTGGGACGGCATCAAAGCCGGCCGCAGTGGAGCTGCCTCCATTGAAGCTTTCGACACCACCAATTTCTCGACCCGCTTTTCCGCTTCGGTAAAAGGCTTCAATCCGGAAGCTTACATGCCGGCCAAAGATGCCCGTCGGATGGATTCGTTCATCCAGCTCGGCATGGCTGCCGGTGTGCAGGCCTTTCAGGATTCCGGCTTGGTTGTCACCGAAGAAAATGCTGCTCGCATCGGGTGCCTCGTTGGCGCCGGTATCGGCGGTCTCGGCACCATTGAACAAAATCACGATGCGCTCCGCGATGGCGGTCCGCGCAAAGTGTCGCCGTTCTTTGTGCCGGGTTCGATCATCAATATGGTGTCGGGCAATCTGTCGATTCAGTTCGGCTTGCGCGGCCCCAACCTGGCGATCGTTACGGCCTGTACTTCCGGCGCGCACAGCATCGGTCACGCTGCCCGCATCATCATGTACGGCGACGCCGATGTCATGGTGGCCGGTGGCGCCGAAGATGCGACCACGCCGCTCGGTCTGGCCGGTTTCGGCGCGGCCCGGTCGCTGTCGACCCGCAATGATGAGCCGACCAAGGCTTCGCGGCCTTGGGATCGCGATCGTGATGGTTTCGTGCTCGGTAACGGCGCCGGTGTGCTGGTGCTGGAAGAGTACGAACACGCGAAAAAACGCGGCGCGAAAATTTATGCAGAGCTGATCGGCTTCGGCATGTCGGGTGATGCTTACCACATGACCTCACCGCCGGAAAATGGTGCCGGTGCGGCTTTGTCGATGGCCAGCGCGTTGAAAGATGCCGGTCTCAATCCGGACCAGATCGATTACATCAACGCCCATGGCACCTCGACCAAAGCGGGCGATGCCGCCGAGACGATGGCGATCAAGCATGTGTTCGCTGCCGAAGCCAAGAAGGTGATGGTCAGCTCAACCAAGTCGATGACCGGCCATTTGCTGGGTGCGGCGGGTGCAGTCGAAGCGATTATCAGCATCCTGGCTTTGCGTGATCAGGTGGTGCCGCCGACCATTAATCTGGATAATCCGGATGAAGGTTGCGACCTCGATTATGTGCCTCACACGGCGCGGCAAGCGAAGCTGGATGTCGTCATGTCGAACTCGTTCGGATTTGGCGGTACCAACGGCACGCTGGTCTTCAAAAAGATCTAAGGCGTACGCGGCTATCGGTATCGATACCGCTGCTGACGCCGTTGTCTTTGACGTGTGTAACGCCCGGTCAGGCTCTGCCTGCCCGGGCGTTTTGATTTTCTGCCCGGACACGAGCGCAGATCGTGGCAAACCCTGCACCGAAATCGGCAACCGATGGCGAATGAAAACGGACCGTGGACCAACACATGACTGACAGCTGGCTGGATGGCATTCCGTGCGACCGCATTGCGGTGGATGATCGCGCGCTGCTGTTTGGCGACAGCTGTTTCACCACGATTGCCGTCCGTGATGGCCAGCCAGAATTGTGGCCACGCCACCGCGAGCGGCTGCAACAGAGTCTGCTGCGACTGCAATTTCCGGTGCTGGATCTGAACCTGCTGACGCAGGAAGTCATGGCGGCGTGTGCAGGCGTTGAACGCGCGATTTTGCGGGTGACGCTGACCCGGGGCGCTGGTGGCCGTGGTTACGCCTTGCCCGTTGCAGGCAACGTCCGGCGGCTGCTGCTGCGACGGGATTGGCCGGCGGACATTGATCAGCGTGGCCGCGATGGCGTGCAATTGCGCTGGTGCGAAACGCAGCTGTCGGAACAACCGCTGCTGGCCGGATTAAAACACGGCAATCGGCTGGAGCAGGTGTTGGCGCGTGCCGAGTGGCAGGACGCCCGCATCGCCGAAGGCTTGATGTGTGATCGCAACGGTCATGTGATCGAAGGCACGACCAGCAATCTGTTTTTCTGCAATGCTGATGGCCATTGGTGCACGCCAGCGCTGGATCGCTGTGGCGTGGCCGGGGTCATGCGCGCCGAGTTGCTGGCGCGGTTTCAGGCGCAGGGCATCAACGTAGCGCAAGGTGATTATTCGATGGCCGATGTGCAGACAGCGACCGAAGTGTTTATCTGCAACAGCATCATCGGCTTGTGGCCGGTGCTGGCGCTGGCGGACCGGCGCTGGGTCATCGGCGAACAAACCCGTCGCCTGCAACAGGCCATTGGCCGGAGCGTTTCGCCATGAGCAGGAGCGTTTTGCCATGAAAGCTCTGCTTCGCTTGCTGGCGATTTTGATTGCGCTGGGGTTGGCGGCTGGCGGCTATGTGTTCTGGCAAGTGAGTGCGCTGGATCAGGCTGTGCTCAACAGCGATTCCGAAACGGTCGAGTACGAAGTGGCGCGGGGCAGCAATGCCAATGCCGTGCTGCGCGACTGGCAAAGCAAAGGCTGGCTGCAGGCATCACCGTGGTGGCGGGTCTGGTTGAAGCTGCATCCGCGCGAGGCCGATATCAAAGCCGGCACCTATCGGATTGCGCGCGGTGACTCGCTGCGCAGCGTGCTGTACCGGATGTGGGCCGGTGATGTCATCCATTATTCGGTAACCTTCGTCGAAGGCTGGAATATTCGCGATCTGCGCGCGGTGCTGGCGAAAGCGCGCAAGCTCAAACAAACGGTGCCGGTCATGACCGACGCCGAACTGATGGCGGCACTCGGCAAGCCGGGTCTGCACCCGGAGGGGCAATTCTTTCCGTCGACGTACTCCTATACCGAAACCATGTCCGATCGCGACGTGCTCGCCGAAGCGATGCGGGTGATGGACACCGTGCTGGCGCAGGAGTGGGAAAAACGCCAGCCGCAATTGCCGTATGCCACGCCTTATGAGGCGTTGATCATGGCGTCGATTGTCGAAAAGGAAACCGGTCACGCCAGCGATCGGCATGACATTGCCGGCGTGTTTGTTCGCCGGCTCGACAAGAACATGCGCCTGCAGACGGATCCGACCGTCATCTATGGTCTGGGCGCGCGATTCGATGGCAATTTGCGCAAGGTCGATTTGCAGACCGATACCCCGTATAACAGCTACACCCGCGCGGGTCTGCCGCCATCGCCTATTTGTATGCCCGGGCGTGAAGCTATTCAGGCGTCGCTCAACCCCGCCGCCGGCGATGCACTGTATTTTGTTGCCCGCGGTGACGGCACCACGGTATTTTCGGCGACGCTGGAGCAGCACAATGCTGCCGTGCGCGAATTTCAATTGAAGAGGCGTGGTCGTGGTCGCTAACTCCCACAAGTCAGCTCCTTGTTTTGTCACGCTCGAAGGTATCGAGGGCGTTGGCAAATCAACCAATCTGGCGTTCATTCGTGATTGGCTGAGCCAGCATGGTCATGATGTGCTGCAGACGCGCGAACCCGGTGGCACGCCGCTGGCGGAGCAGATCCGTGAACTGCTGCTGGCACCGCGTGAGGAAGTGGTCGATTCCGACACCGAACTGCTGCTGATGTTTGCCGCCCGCGCCCAGCATGTCGCGACGGTCATCAAACCGGCGCTGGCGGCCGGCAAAACCGTGCTGTCGGATCGGTTTGTCGACGCCAGCTTTGCTTATCAGGGCGGCGGCCGCCAGTTGCCGATGGCGCGCATTGCCGCGCTGGAAACTTGGTTGCTCGCCGCGTTCAAACCGACCCTGACGCTGCTGCTTGATCTGCATCCGGATATCGCGCTGGCGCGGGCGCGGCAGCGTGGCGAAGCGGATCGGTTCGAGCGCGAGCAACTGGCCTTTTTCATCCGGGTGCGCGAGGTCTATTTGCAGCGTGCCGCCGCCGAGCCGCAACGTTTTGCCATCATCGATGCCGGCCAGAGTCTGGCCGATGTGCAACGCGACATCGCGGCACTGTTGGCGAACCGAATTGGCGCGTGTGCATCATGACGGACACCGGTGCAGCAGCAAATGCGTTGCCCGTCTTGCCGGATTGGCTGACACCAGTCTGGAAAAAACTGTGCTGGTCGCTCGACGCCAATCGGGTCGCGCACGGTTTGTTGCTGCATGGACCGCGCGGCATCGGCAAGCGTTGGCTGGCCGAGCATTACGCGGCCCGGTTGCTGTGCCGCGAGGCGCGTGCCGAACAGCCGGCCTGCGGACATTGCGCCGGCTGTGCGCTGCGGCTGGCCGGTCACCATCCGGATTTTCTGCAGCTCAGCATCCCGGAAGACAAGCAAAGCATCGGTATCGAACAGGTCCGTGAACTGTCCGGCCTGTTGCAGCAATCGGCGCATCGGGCCGGTTACCGGGCGGTGATTATCGAGCCGGCCGAGGCGATGACCCTGTCGGCGGCTAATGCCTTGCTGAAAACCCTGGAAGAGCCCGGTTCGTCGATTGTGCTGATTTTGGTTGCGCACCAGCTGGAGCGGGTGCCGGCGACCATACGCAGCCGCTGCCAGCGACTGCCGCTGGCGCCGCCTGAACCGGCGGCGGCGATGGCCTGGCTGCAGGCTCAACATCCCGAGCTGGCGGCAGAGCGATTGCAGCAGGCGCTGGTGCTGGCCGCTGGCGCACCGCTGCGGGTGCAGGGCCTGCTGGCACAGGATGCGCTGGCCCAGGTCGACAGCCTGGAAAAAGGTCTGCTCGCCGTGGCCCGCGGCGAACTGAGCCCGGTGCAGCTGGCGGCCAGCCAAACCGATGTCACGCTGGCGCTGCTGCACCTGCAGCGGGTTGCTGCCCGCGGTTTGCAGAAGAGCCTTAACGGCGAGAGCAAAGTGCCGGCGATACTGTGGGATCGCTTTGTCAGCGCGGTTCTCGAGGCCATGCGGGCCTGGCGAGCCAATCCGGCGCTGCACGCCCAGACTTTGCTGGAAAGCGTTCTGATTCAATGGTTTGATTTCACTGCCGGCATGCGCCATAGTAAGTCGGCAACTTCAACGAGGTAATCGGTAATGTCTGATGCAGCAAGCGCAGGTACCGGCGCCGCACCAGCGGGCGGTCCGCGTCACGGTATTTTGTCCCTGACCATCAAGGACAAGGCTGTGCTGTATGCCGCCTACATGCCGTTCGTCAAAAATGGTGGTTTGTTCATTCCGACCACGCGCCAGTACAACGTCGGCGACGAAGTGTTCATGCTGCTGACGCTGATGGAAGAGAAGGAAAAAATTCCGGTTGCCGGTCGCATCATCTGGGTAACGCCGCGTGGCGCCCAGGGCAATCGCGCGGCCGGTATCGGCGTCCAATTCTCCAATCAGGACAACGGTCAGGCCCGAACCAAAATCGAAGCCTATCTGGCCGGTGCGCTGCAGTCGGACAAGCCTACACATACCATGTGAGTCATCTGCCGCTCTGAATTTGAGTGACTGTTTTTTTTAGTCGCCACGTAGATGCTTCATCGGATTTTAACTCTCGTGCGAAACCTCGGGCCTTTTTTTGTGGTGTTGCTCAGCCTGACTGGCTGCGAGTGGTTGTTTGCTCCCCGTCAGACTGCGTGGTTTCATCAAGCTCCAAGCAAGTTGGTTTCGGCCCACGCTGAATTCAAATATGAGCGTCTGAAGTTAAGTGATGACGAATCATTAGACGACGACAATTTGCGCCAATATCTCGTCCGAGGTCTTTCCGGCGAACGGTCCCCAGGTCCATGTCGTGGCAACATGCAAATACTAGGATTCGGTTACGACGCACAAAGGCAAACATTTTGGGTGGAAGGTCGTTGCGAATAAGCAGCTACATCTACGAGGAAATAGTTGCAAAAAATGGAATGGAGTCGGCTGGTGCCCGAACTGATGGTCAACGACTATGATCGGGCCAAACAGTTCTATCGCGATGTTTTAGGCTTTGCGCTGTGTTTTGAGCGAACAGAAGACAGGTTTGGTTATTTCGATCGCGGCGGTGCCCAGATTATGTTGCTGGAACGCCCGCATGGCAGCGCGGCGCTGCCACCGGTAACGGATTCCCGGCTGCATTTCCAGATTGAAGTCGACCAGCTGGAGCCACTGCTGGATCGATTGGCTGGCGCCGGTCACTGCCTGCACAAGCCGCCGTACACGGCCCGCTATCGTGGCAACGATTGTGTTTATGTCCAGCGCGAATTTTTTGTTCGTGATCTGGATGGGTATTTGTTGCGTTTCTTCCAGCACCAAGCAGAAGAGCCGCTTGTCTGAACCTGCAGGACCTGTTGTGAAATTCATCGACTCCCATTGCCACCTCGATCGGCTCGAATTGCCGGAAGGCGTCACGCTCGAACAGGTCATGAACGAGGCGCGTGCCCGCGGGGTTTGCCATTTCCTGAATATCGGCGTCGAGCAAGACAGTTTTCCGCAGGTGCTGGCCATTGCCGAAGCCCATGCCGATGTCAGTTGCAGTGTCGGTACCCATCCGCTCTATGAAGGTATCCACGAAACCAATTTCGATTGGGTGCGCAGCGCCGCCAACCATTGCAAGGTGGTTGCGATTGGCGAAACCGGGCTCGATTACTACTACAAGCCGGAAAGTGCCGAGGCGCAGCAGCGCAGCTTTCGGGCCCATATCCGCTTGGCCCGCGAGCTTGGTCTGCCGCTGATTGTGCATACCCGGCAGGCGCAAACTGACACGCTGAATTTGTTGAAAGAAGAAGGCGCCAGCGAGTTTGGTGGCGTGCTGCACTGTTTTACTGAAGACTGGCCAATGGCAGCCGCCGCGTTGGAGCTCGGTTTTTATATTTCCTTGTCCGGTATCGTCACGTTTCGCAATGCCGATAGCCTGCGCGAAGTTGCCCGGAACGTACCGCCGGATCGCTTGCTGATTGAAACCGATGCGCCCTGGCTGGCGCCGGTGCCGTATCGCGGCAAGAGCAATTTGCCAGCCTATGTGGTCGAGGTGGCGCAGTGCATTGCCCGCGAGCGAGGCATCAGTCTGGACGCGCTGGCGGCGCAGACCACCGCCAATTTCTGTCAGCTGTTCCGCCGGGCCGATGTCGCCATTTGATCGCGACAGGGCTTGCGGTCATCGCGTGCTGCCCGTCGGCGGTTGCTGAAAAGCCGGGACGTAATCTGAAATAAAAAAACCGGGCATGGCCCGGTTTTTTTATTTGTTGCATGTCGGCTCACAAGCTGGCGTAACCGTGCTCGGCGGCAATGGCCACCATCTGGATGCTGCGTGGCTGGCTCGATACTTCGCGGCCGTTGATCAGCACCTGGGTTTCAATTTTGTATTCGCCTTCCGGCGCGCCATCCGGCAGCTTCAAGGTAAAGGTGTTGACGAACTCGCCGCTGCCATCGGTGGCATTGGCTTTTTTCTCGCCACGTTTGAATTCCTCGCCGGACGGCGCGTAAGCGATCAGCACTTCCTTGACGTCCTTGATGGGTTCGCCGGTGCCGGCCACGACCCGTATGGTCGACTGCACTTTCAGGGCATCGCCGCGTTTCAGCGTGGCGTCCGGGTTCAGGGTGGTCTGGTATGCCACCAGTTCGGCTTTCGCCGGCAGCTTGCCTTTATTGGCGGCCCGATAGTCCTGCTCGACTTCGTCTTTGCTGCGGGTCTGCCGGCTGACAATTTCGACCACCGCACAGGCGGCAAGCCCGGCCAACGCGCCACGGCCAGCGCCTTTCTTGCCGCTGATGGCAGCGCCGATGGCGGCGCCACCGAGCGCGAACGCGCCACATTTGAGCGCCGTGCCCTTGTCGATGGACGCGCAAGACGTCAGCAACAACGCCGCGATTCCGAAACACAGGCCAACTTTTGCCGTGGATTGCATGATGATCTCCCTGATCCTGCCAATGCGTAGAGCGGGGCGCCGGCCGTCTGCCGGACGCATACTGCGCGAGTGGGCCCAGTCTACAAGCCGGGCCAACAAGTGCAAGGGCGCCAGTTTGGTCGGCGTCGGCTGAGCGCTGCCTGAACCGGCAGGCCGCATCCGGTTTGATATCGATCAAGCGCCGATGCCGCGGCTAGTCTGGCCAGATGGAGTGACGCCCGGCGCTGACGTAGAATGGGCCCGGACTCTTATGGCGCCACTGTCGGTGCCTGCACAGGAATGGAACGCGAATGACGGCGAAAACCGATGCAAAAGCCAGCGCTGTACTGGCCAACTGGGATGACCTGCTGCTGCTGGACGATCAGCTGACCGAAGAAGAGCGGCTGGTGCGCGACAGCGCCCGTGCTTATTGCCAGGAGCGGCTGATGCCGCGGGTCCTCGAAGCCAACCGGCACGAGCATTTCCACCGCGAAATCATGAACGAAATGGGTGAGCTCGGTTTGCTCGGCGTCACCGTGCACGGCTACGGCTGTGCTGGCGCCAGCTATGTCGCCTATGGCCTGGTGGCGCGGGAAGTGGAGCGGGTGGATTCCGGTTATCGTTCGGCCTGCTCGGTGCAATCCAGTCTGGTCATGTATCCCATCTACAAATACGGCAGCGAAGCGCAAAAACAGAAATACCTGCCGAAGCTCGCCAGCGGCGAATACGTCGGTTGCTTTGGCCTGACCGAGCCGGATGCCGGTTCCGATCCGGGCGGCATGAAAACCCGCGCCAAGAAAGTCGATGGCGGCTATTTGCTGCACGGCTCCAAGATGTGGATCACCAACTCGCCAATCGCCGATGTGTTTGTTGTCTGGGCCAAGAACGACGAGGGCAAGATCCGTGGTTTCGTGCTGGAAAAAGGCATGAAAGGACTCAGTGCGCCGAAAATCGAAGGCAAATTCAGTCTGCGCGCCTCGACCACCGGTGAAATCGTCATGGACAACGTGTTCGTGCCGGCCGAGAACGAATTTCCGGAAATCGAAGGTCTCAAAGGCCCGTTCGGTTGCCTGAACATGGCCCGTTACGGCATCAGCTGGGGCGCCATGGGCGCGGCCGAATTCTGCTGGCACGCCGCTCGCAGCTATACGCTCGAGCGCAAGCAGTTTGGCCGGCCGCTGGCCGCCACCCAGCTCATCCAGAAAAAGCTGGCCGACATGCAGACCGAGATCACGCTGAGCCTCCAGGCCAGCCTTCGGGTCGGACGGCTGATCGATGAGCACCGGTTCAAACCGGAGATGATTTCGCTGGTCAAACGCAATGCCTGTGGCAAGGCGCTCGATATCGCCCGGATGGCCCGCGACATGCACGGCGGCAACGGCATCAGTGACGAATTCCATGTCATTCGCCACGTCATGAATCTGGAGGCTGTTAACACGTACGAAGGTACGCATGACGTCCATGCCCTGATTCTGGGCCGGGCCCAAACCGGCCTGCAGGCATTCAGCTGAGCGAAAATTGGCCAACCCGTGCCACTACCGCCGAGCTAATCAGGCCGGGACAGCTGGGTTGAGGCAAGCTGCCTGAAACAACCGGCCTGAAACAACAGGGCTGCTGCATCAAGAAACTGGCACCGTTGGTGCCTTTTTTTTGACCAGTCCGGTTAAAAAACGTGTCGGAATTGGCAATTGTCCGAATCCGGGAAACTTAACGTAATAAATCCCGACAAATCGGTCGTGGCAGGGCCGGAAAGTTTGTGCCATGCTCGATTTATTCGGACAGTTTGGTCAGTGATGACCATCAGCAATCAGGTAGTGAAATGAAGCTCAAGCAGTCGTGGTTTGGCGCCGTGCGCGCAGGGGTCTCGGCCTTTATTCTGGCCGTGGTGGCGATTTCCTCCGGGCCGTTGCCGGCTGCGCCATCCGCGGAGACGCTCAGCCCTGAGCCGCAACATGCCCAGGTCGCGAAATACATTCGCAGCATCCTGAATGACGGCCATTATTCCCGGCCGCGCATTAATGATGATCTGTCGCTGAAAATGTTCGACCAGTATCTGAGCATGCTGGACGGCAACCGCAGCTATTTTACCCAGGCCGATATCGATCAGTTCAGCAAGTACAAGACTTCGCTGGATGACGCGCTGGCGCGCGGTGATCTGAGCGCGCCGTACGAAATTTTCACCGCTTTCCAGAAACGCTGGGAAGGCCGTTATGACTTCGCCATCAGCCTGCTACAAAAACCGATGAAATTCGACGGCAAGGACAGCTTTGTCGTCGACCGGGAAAAAGCACCGTGGCCGAAGAATGCCGACGAGCTCAATGAACTGTGGCGGCAACGGGTCAAATACGATGCGCTGAATCTGAAGCTGGCCAAAAAAGAATGGCCGGAGATTAAAGAGCTGCTGACCAAGCGCTATGAAGCCGCCAAGCGCCGGATGAGCCAGACCAACAGCGAAGACGTGTTTAGCTATTTCATGAACGCGGTCACCGCAGCAGTCGATCCGCACAGCAATTATTTCTCGCCGCCGCAGGCCGAAAATTTCGATATCGAAATGAAGCTGTCGCTGGAAGGAATCGGTGCGGTGCTGCAGACCGACGATGTCTACACCAAAGTGGCGCGACTGGTCGAGATGGGCCCGGCTGACAAGAGCAAGCAGATTTTCGCCGAAGACAAAATCATTTCGGTAGGTCAGGACAACCAGCCGATGGTCGATGTGGTCGGCTGGCGGCTGGATGATGTGGTGGATCTGATCCGCGGCAAGGCCGGTTCCGTGGTCCGGCTGGAAGTGATGCCGCACAGCGCCGGTGCCGATGGCAAGACCAAGATCATCAGTCTTGTCCGCGAGAAGGTGAAGCTGGAAGAGCAGGCCGCCAAGTCGGAAGTGATCAAGATCGACCGACCGGGTCGTCAGCACAGCATTGGCGTCATCACCGTGCCGAAGTTCTACGTCGACTTCCAAGCCCGCGCGATGGGCGATGAGAATTACAAGAGCGTGGCCCGCGATGTCCGCGATTTGCTGGTTAAGCTGAAAGCCGACAAAGTCGACGGCGTGATTCTGGATCTGCGCAACAACGGTGGCGGCGGCCTGGATGAGGCTGCCCAGATGTCGGGTCTGTTCATCGATCAAGGCCCGATTGTGCAGGAACGCACCCAGTTCGGTCAGATCTCGGTGTTGCCGGATGAAGATCCGGGTGAAACCTGGGACGGCCCGCTGGTGGTGCTGATCAATGGCCAGAGCGCGTCAGCTTCAGAGATTGTCGCGGCAGCGCTGCAGGATTATGGCCGTGCCTTGATCGTCGGAGAAACCTCGTTCGGCAAGGGCACCGTGCAGACCGTGGTGGATCTGAATCGCTATCGCGACGGTCCCGGCCAGAATTTTGGCCAGATCAAACTGACCGTGCACAAGTTCTACCGTGTCGATGGCAACAGTACCCAGCATCGCGGTGTGGTGCCGGATATCCAGCTGCCACCGATGTTTGATTCGGCCGAGTTTGGTGAGAGCTCCTTGCCGAACGCGATGCCTTGGGATCATATTCAAGCTGCCAATTACGCGATTGCCGGCGATGTCAAAAAATACGTGCCGCAGTTGAAAGCCATGCAGGACAAACGGGTCGCCAAAGATCCGGAGTACCAATACCTGCTGCAAGACATCGCGGAATACAACGTGCGCAAAAACGAAAAGACCGTGACCTTGAATGAGGCCGAGCGCAAAGCGGAGCGCGATCAGTTTGAGAAGAAACAATTGGCGCGGGAAAATGCCCGTCGCAAACTGAAAGGTCTGCCGCCGCTGAAAGTGCTGCCGGAACAGCCCGCTACTGATGAACCGGCTGACAGCAGCGATGATGTTCGGCTGACTGAGGCGGCCAATATTCTGTCCGATCTGATCTGGCTGCAGTCGGGTCAGCGCGTGGTGGACGCCAGCGACAGCAAGCGCGCGGCCCGGACCAATTGATTTTCTGACCAGGGACGGAGTGATTTATGATCCCATTGGTGGAACCCACCACTGATTTGATGGATGCCGTCAGGGCCGCGCGAGACAGCGCGGCCCATATTTTTTCCGAACGGGCAGCCGATTGTCAGCAAGTTGAAATGCAGGCCGAGGACGATATCCTCAGTTGGATACGCGAGCCGGCACTGTGTCGGGTGGAGAGTGGCAGCGTTGCCGTATTCGCGGAAAACAAGCTGCTGTTCTATTGGGATGAGGGTGACGCTTTCGCCACTGCCGATTTCATCGGTGTGGGTCCGACGCTGAGAATTCAGGTCGAAGACAGCGTTACGCTGTCGGTATTGCCGCAAGCCTTGTTGGCAGAGGCCGCCGATATTCGCGGTAAATACGAGGCGTTGCTGCGCCAGCACCGGCAGATTCTGCTGCTACTGGTTGGTCGGCTGGTGACTCCGGAAGAGCGGCCGCAACCGGGCTTTCGCCGGTTTGCGGACGGTGAGGCCATCATCACCCAGGGCGATGAAGCGGAGTACGTCTACACCATTCTGGAAGGCGTTGCCGATGTCTCGGTCGACGGCGTCAACGTTGGCGTGATCAATGAAGAAGAGATTTTCGGCGCCATGGCAGTGCTGACCGGGCAGCGCCGGGCGGCAACGGTGCGCGCGCGCGGCACTTGCAGTGTCATGATGGTGGCGCGCGATGAATTTGCCTCGCTGGTCAATACCCATCCGCAGCTGTTCATCAATCTGTTGCGTGACATGACCCGAACCATTGTCTCGCTGAACGAACGGGTGGTCAGTCTGGACGGGCGCTGATATTCGGACTGCATTGGATTTTGATCAAGGCCGCGTTTGCGGCCTTTTATTATTGTCCGCATTCAGACAATAAATTTTGCATAACGGAACGGCAATGCAATCAGCGGAATTTTGCATCATTGGTGGTGGCATCATCGGCTTAATGACCGCGCGCGAGCTGCTGTCGGCCGGTGCCTCGGTGACAGTGGTCGAGGCGGCAGGTTGTGGCCAGCAGGCGTCGTGGGCCGCTGGCGGTATTGTTTCGCCGCTGTACCCGTGGCGCTATCCGGCGCCGGTTACCGCTTTGGCTGATCAGGCCCAGTCGATTTATCCGAAGTTGAGCGAACAGTTGCGCGCCGCCACGGGTATTGATCCCGAATGGCAGCGCAGTGGTTTGTTGTTGCTCGATCTGGAGGATCAAACGGAGGCGTTGTCGTGGGCCGCAGAGCGCGAGCGCGCCGTCTCGATCTATTCCACCGATACCCTTGCTACATGTCAGGACGGATTGAGCGCCGATATAAGCCAGGCGATTTGCTTTCCCGATGTGGCGCAGGTGCGCAACCCACGCTTGTTGAAAGCGCTGCTGGCCGATGTCAAACAGCGCGGTGGCCAAATGGTTGAGCAGTGCTCAGTGACCGGTTTGCAAAGGGATGCCGCCGGCAACCGGATCACGGCGGTGCAAACGGCGAACGGGACCATTACGGCCGGCCAGTTTGTCATTTGCGCCGGTGCTTGGAGTGCACAGTTGCTGGCGCCATTTGGCATCGATCTGCCCGTCACGCCAGTGCGCGGGCAGATGCTGATGTTCGCCCCACATGCGCATTCGCTGCAGCGCATTGTCCTGCGTGACGGGCGCTATCTCATTCCGCGTCGTGATGGCCGCATCATCTGCGGCTCAACAATGGAGCACGCCGGGTTTGATCAGGAGATAACGGCTGACGCGCGGCAAAGCCTGTGGCAATCCGCGATTGCGATCATGCCCTCATTGCGTCAGGTGGACGTAGAGCAGCAGTGGGCGGGCCTGCGGCCCGGCAGTCCGAACGGCATTCCCTTTATCGGCCGCCTGCCGTCGCTGGCAAACGCCTGGATCAATGCCGGCCACTATCGCAATGGCATTGTGCTGGCGCCGGCTTCGGCGCGATTGCTGACAGATTTGATGCAGGAAAAAGCGACGAGCATTTCGGCTGCGCCGTATGCGTTGGGCATTAGCCACTAAGCATTCAGTGAAGACCCAAGCTCAGTCACGTTCGCGTGCAGGCTTTCACGATCATGCGCAGGTTTCCGCTGACGTGACGGGATTTTGCTGAAATCAGCGGCAATTTCAGCCGCTGATTTCAGTGTGTTGCGGATTCCAGAAAGTTACTGATCCAAGAACGTTACTGTCTCAAGATGGTTGCTGAAACCCGTTGGCCGCTCACTCAAGCCCGAGTTTCTGCAGCTTGTAACGCATGGCCCGGAAGCTGATGCCGAGCTTGCGGGCGGCAGCAGTCTTGTTCCAGCGGCAGGCTTCGAGCGCTTCGACAATTGCATCGCGCTCAATCTTTTCCAGATACAAATCGAGCGGAATGTCACCGCGTTTGCCGGGCGTGACGGCTGCCAGCGTGGCCGCGTCGATGACCGGTTCGCTGCTTTCCGGCAGCAACAGATCTTCAACCTCGATGACATCGCCATCGGCCAATGTCAGCGCCCGCTCCAGAATGTTTTCCAGCTCGCGGATGTTGCCGGGGAACGCGTATTTTTTCAGTCCGGCAATGGCGCTGGCGGTCAGCCCTGGCACATTCATGCCATGCCGATCGGCCAGTTTTTTCAGGATGTGGTTGGCCAGATCCGGAATGTCATCGATGCGCTCGCGCAGCGTCGGCGTGACGACCGAGATGACGTTGATGCGGTAGAACAAGTCCTGACGGAAGTGGCCGTTCTGGACCTGCTCCGCCAAATCCTTGTGCGTTGCGCTGACAATCCGCACGTTGATCGGAATTTCTTTTTCGGCGCCGACCGGCCGCACCGCACGTTCTTGAATAGCGCGCAGCAATTTGACCTGCATTGTGATCGGCAGATCCGCGACTTCATCCAGAAACAGCGTGCCACCGTCTGCAGCCTGGAACAGGCCTGGCTTGTCGGCGACTGCGCCGGTAAAGCTGCCTTTCTTGTGGCCGAAGAATTCGCTTTCCATCAGTTCGGATGGGATCGCGCCGCAGTTGACCGGCACGAACGGCGCATCGGCACGCGGACCGAGTTCGTGTATCAATTTGGCGACCAACTCTTTGCCGGTGCCGGATTCACCACTGATATGCACCGGTGCCTGACTGCGCGCCACTTTGCCAATGGTTTGCCGCAGTGCCTGCATGCGGCTGCTGCTGCCGATGAGCTGAGGCGCGCCGGGCGGAAATTCGGTGACCGGCTTTTCGCTCTCCGGTGTCGGCAGACTCAGCGCATTTTTGACCAGCTCGCGCAGTACGCCAAGCTCGATCGGTTTGGACAGAAAATCGAAGGCGCCGGATTTCATCGCCTCAATGGCGGTTTGCATATTGCCGTGGGCGGTGATCACTGCCACCGGCAGATTCGGCTGGCTGGCCTGCACGTACTTGACCAGCTCGATGCCATCGCCATCAGGCAGCCGGAGATCCGTCAGGCACATGTCAAACTTGTTTTGGCTCAACAGCTCGCGGGCTTGCTGCAGATTGGTCGCTTCACGGGTATCGACCCGCATGCGGCCCAGCGTGATGGCCAGCAGTTCGAGAATGTCGGGTTCATCGTCGACGATGAGTGCCAATGGTGTTTTCATGGTCCGTTGCCTTGTCTTTCTGCGTCATTATTGTTTTGGTTGCCGCTATGGTGCAGTAGCGAGACCAACGTAGCGGGCGCTGGCTCACGGCAATCGCTATTGTGCCGGAACCGTTCGCTGTGCCGGTGCAAAACTGATCCGGAAGCAGGTGCCACCGCTGGGGATCGGCAGGTAATTCAGCTGCGCCTGGTTGGCCTCGCACAATTCCCGGGCCAGGTACAAGCCTAGTCCAAGTCCCTTGCTGCTGGTGGTGAAAAAGGGCTCGAACATTTTTTCCGCCACTTCCGGGTTGATGCCTTCACCGTGGTCGATCACATCGAGAAACGGCCGGCCATTGCCCTTGTCGACACCGGCGTGCAGCTCCAGCAGCGGCCGGTTGACTTTGCGAATACTGTAACGAATGCCGTTTTCGCACAAGTTGGTCAGTACCTGTATCAGTTGTCCAACGTCACACTGCACGACGATATCGCGCGGATTGACGTCGGCGACGATTTCCGGTGCCGGGCTGCGGCCCAGTTTGAAGTCATCGACAAAACTCTGCAGGAACGCCGCCACGGCGATGCGTTCCGGTTTCGACGGCCGCCGCTGCGAGATCTGCAGAATGTTTTCGATGATGTTGTTCATCCGGGCCGAGTGCTTCTCGATGATGTCGACCAGCCGCTGATCGGCCGGGCCGATATCGGGCGATTCCTTCAATAGCTGGGCGGCATGGCTCAGTGCACCAAGCGGATTGCGGATCTCGTGAGCAATCGAGGCGGTCAGCCGGCCGAGCGAGGCCAGCTTCATCTGGGTGGCTTGCTGAGTGGTTTTGCTGGTGTCTTCGAGAAAAATCAGCGTCAGCTGCTGGTCGGTGCCAAGCGAGGTGAACGCCGGCAGCAGATCCGGGCCGGTGTTGGCAAGCCGAAACGGTTCGCCTTTCATGTCCGGATTGCGGCGCCAGTGCCGCAATTGCTTCAGCAGTGCCGGGCTGACTTCATCGACCGGTTTTTGCTGCACGGCATTGGGCATGCCGAGCAAGGTCCAGGCAGCGTGGTTGATCAGCTGAATCTGTTGTTGCTTGTCGACCACCAACACGCCGGCATTCATGTACTGAATGATGTGCTCGTTCAGTCGCTCCAACTTGGCCAGACTGACCCGGCTGGCTTCGGCGGCGGCTTCGGTTTCGCGGATGCGCCGTGCCAGCATCAGCGCCAGCGCCGACATGGCAAAGAAGGTGGCGCCAAGAATACCGGCCTGGGTGAAAGTGTTGATGGAGCGCAGCCCGGCCAGGAACGACCAGGTTTGCTCCGAGACAATTGCGACGCTGGCGAGCGCGGCAAACGTCAAGGACCACGGCCGCGCCAGCAGCAGGCTGGTGGTCGTGATGCTGACCCCGAGCAGCATGCCCAAACCGGTCGAGACACCGCCGCTGGCGTGCATCGCCAGCGTGATGCAGGCGATATCGATCAACACCATGATCACGACCTGACTGCGCACGCTCGGTTGCCGGCGATACAGCAAGGGCACCGCCAGCAAACTCAGCAACAGGTAAATGGCCGTGGTGTGCCGATACAGGTCTGGCCGCTCCTGACCAAGAAAACTTGGGCCGAGATTCAGTTCAAACAACATCACCATGCCGCCCGCGACCAGAAAACGGTACAGGTTGAACATGGTCAGGGCACGCCAGGCGTAGTGTTCACGGCTGCCGGCTTGATCGCGCGAGCGAACGAGGGCGGGGATTGGTTGGTTCATGTTGTACTGTTAAAGGTCCGGCACACTGCGACGGAAAAGTCTCGGCAGTGTCGGCAAATTTGCTGATGCCTGCAAGTCTGCCTGTTCGGCCAGAGCGGGATAGGCGAAAATAGCCACCATCACGGTCGCGCCATCAGCGCCGGCTTTCAGGCTCAGGAGTTTGTGCAATGCGGATCGCATTGGCTCAGGTCAACGTGCTGGTAGGGGATATCGTTGGCAATGTCGCGCGGCTGCGCGCGGTCATCGAACAGGCCAAGGCGGGCGGCGCGCGGCTGCTGGTCTGTTCCGAACAGGCGCTGTGCGCCTATCCGGCCGAGGACTTGGTGCTGCGGGCGGATTTTCAGCGCGCCATTGACCGCGGCTTGCGCGAGTTGGCGATGGCGGCCCAAGGCATCGCGGTCGTGGTCGGCCATCCGGAGCGTGACGGCGAGCAGTTGTACAACGCCGCGAGTGTGCTGCTCGATGGCCAGATCATCGCTCGTTATCGCAAGCAGCGGCTGCCGAATTATCTGGTCTTTGATGAAAAGCGCTACTTCAATGAAGGCCATGACACCTGCGTGTTCACGCTCGACGGCGTCCGCATCGGTGTGCTGATTTGTGAAGATCTCTGGCACCCGGAACCGGTGGCCGCTGCCAAGCAGGCCGGTGCCGATTTCATCGTCAGCCCGAATGGTTCGCCTTGGCATCGCAGTCAGGTCGCCGAGCGCAGCGCTGTGTTGGCGGCGCGGACGCAAGAAAGCGGTCTGCCGATTGTTTACGTCAATCAGATCGGTGCTCAGGACGAGCTGATTTTTGATGGCCGCTCGCAGGTTTGGACGCCGGCCGGCCGCATTTTGCTGTGCACACCGTTTGCCGAGGATCTGCGTCAAGTCAGCTGGCAGGCTGGCAAAATGCAGGCACTGGCCGACAGTGCCGATGATATCGCGGGCGAGGCGGAAATTTATCAGGCGCTGGTGCTCGGCGTGCGCGACTACGTTGAGAAGAGTGGCTTCAAAGGTGTGATTCTCGGCTTGTCCGGCGGCATTGATTCCGCGTTGGTATTGGCCATTGCAGTCGATGCCATCGGCGCCGAGCGGGTGCGCGCCGTGATGATGCCGTATCACTACACCGCCGATATCAGTGTTGAAGATGCCCGCTGCGAAGCCAATACGCTGGGCGCGCAGTTCGACATCATTTCCATCGAACCGATGGTCAAGGCCTTTTTGCAGACACTGGCGCCGCAGTTTGCCGGCACCAGCGTTGATTTGACCGAGCAGAACCTGCAAGCCCGTTGCCGCGGCACGCTGCTGATGGCGCTGTCGAACAAATTTGGTTATCTGGTGCTGACCACCGGCAACAAGAGCGAAATGGGCGTCGGTTATGCCACGCTGTATGGCGACATGGCCGGCGGCTTTGATGTGCTGAAAGACGTGCCGAAAATGACGGTGTACGCGCTGTCGCAATGGCGCAACCGCAATGGCGAGGTGATCCCGCAGCGGGTGATCGACAGGCCGCCGTCGGCCGAGCTGGCGCCGGACCAAAAGGACGAAGACAACCTGCCGCCGTATCCGGTGCTCGACGCGATTCTGGAGCGTTACATCGAATGCGATGAAGGCCTGCCGGAAATCGTCGCCGCCGGTTTTGACGCCGCAACGGTCAAGCGGGTCATGCAGCTGGTTGATCGCAATGAATACAAGCGTCGGCAAGCTGCGCCGGGGCCGCGCATCAGCAAGCGGGCATTTGGCCGGGATCGGCGCTATCCGATTGTTTCCGGCTTTATCAAACAACCAGACGATTGGCGTTAAGTGCTTGCCGGTTGGCAAAAACTGCTAGAGTCATTGCCATGCGTGCATCAGCAACAGAGGGAGTGCCGAGATGAAAAAAGTGGAAGCGGTGATCAAGCCGTTCAAGCTGGACGACGTTCGGGAAGCGCTGGGCGAGGTCGGCATCACCGGCATGACGGTCTGCGAAGTCAAAGGCTTCGGCCGCCAGAAAGGCCATACCGAGCTCTACCGTGGTGCCGAATACATGGTCGATTTTCTGCCGAAAGTGAAAATCGAACTGGTGGTTGCCGATGAGCTGGTTGACCGCTGCGTTGAAGTCATTATGGAGACGGCCCGCACCGGCAAAATCGGCGATGGCAAGATTTTCGTTTATGACGTGGCGCGGGTGATACGGATTCGGACTGGGGAAGAGGACGAGGCGGCGTTGTAGGTCTCAATGAAAAGTCCGAGATTTAACTTTATGCGCAGTCTATTGCTGCTTTACTCTTTGATCCTGACTGGATGCTCAACTGTTATGGAGTATCAAGCGTCCGAGCGTCTAGATTTCGGAGATGGTCGTGGATATTTGGAACAGAAACAAGATGACAGCCGCTTCCATGTGCAGGTTTTGGGATATCGCAATGATTCTGACTTTTCGCTATTAGAAAAATATCTTTATAAGCGAGCTGGTGAGTTATGTATGCCTGAAGCTTATCGCATTGAGAATCTGTTCAGTCATCAACGCATCTTGTATCACCCGAAAGCGCCGCAAATCGTTTCCGAAGCTGATGTGGTTTGTTTGTTGTAACGACAATAAAACGACAAGGGCCGCAAAAGCGGCCCTTGTCGTTTAACGCGAAACTTCAACCTTCCAAATCCTTCAACCGATCCGGAAAATTCAGTGCCAGCACATCGTGCGATTCTTTTTCCAGTTCCGGCAAATTCAGTTCGCGGTAGCACTGCACCAGCATCACCAGCGCATCGGCGGTGGCGTTGACGTTGGGGAAGTGTTCGATCACGTTGCGGGCGCGGTTGGCGGCGGCGAGCCAGGCTTTGCGCTGGGTATAGTAGGTCGCCGCGTGCAATTCGAAATCGGCCAAACGGTTACGCAGGTAAATCATCCGCTGGCGGGCATCGGCGGCGTATTGGCTATCCGGGTACAGCTTGATCAGTTCGCTGAAATCCTTGAAGGCTTTTTCGGCGGTGCTGGCATCGCGCTCGGACAGCGAGGCGGCAAACGCCTCGCGCAGGAAACCGAGTTCCGAGTAGTAATTGACCAGGCCTTTCATGTAGTAGACGTAGTCAAGGTTCGGGTGGCGCGGGTTCTGCCGGATAAAGCGATCGGCGGCGGCAACGGCCGACGGGGTGTCGCGGTTCTGGTAGTAGGCGTACATCAGATCCAGCTGGGCTTGTTGCGAGAACGGCCCGAACGGGTAACGGGAATCGAGGTTTTCCAGCTTCTCGATGGCCGTCTTCCAGTTGCCGACCTGCATGGACTCACGGGCCGAGGCATACAGCTGCTGGGCGCTCTGGTCGCGACGGCGCTGTTCGCGCTCTTCAGCCGTGGTGGCGCAGCCGGTCACAATCATGGCGGCGAGGAAAAGGCACAGCAAACGGCTCAACATGCGAACAAACTGCCTTTGGTTGTTGTGTAGGTTGCTAGAATAGCGGGGCATTCTAACCAAGCTCTGCATCAAGGTCACTCTTCCCATGAATTCAGTTGTTATTGGCCCCGACTCGGAACCGGTTCGGCGCGAAGCCATTGTCCCGGAACAGGCGTTCGGGAGTCGGTTGGACGTCGTTCTGGCGGATTTGTTCAGTGAATATTCGCGGGTGCGGCTACAAGGCTGGATCAAGGATGGCTGCGTCAAGGTCAATGGCGTGGTGGTTGACCGGGCCCGGGAAAAGCTGATGGGCGGCGAACAATTGCTGCTGGAAGCCTCGATTCCGGTGCAAAGCGAAAATATCGCCGAAGACATTCCGCTCGATATCGTTTACGAAGACGACGCGCTGCTGGTGGTCAATAAACAGGCAGGTCTGGTCGTGCATCCGGCGCCGGGCCACGCCAGCGGCACCCTGGTCAATGCGCTGCTGCATCACGCGCCGGAACTGAAAATGTTGCCGCGCGCCGGCATCGTGCACCGGCTCGACAAGGACACCTCCGGTTTGCTGGTTATTGCCCGGTCGCCGGATACCCATCTGGCGCTGGTTCAGCAACTCGGCAAGCGCGCTTTTCTGCGTGAATACGATGCCATCGTTCATGGTACGGTCGTCGCGGGCGGCACGGTGGATGCGGCGATTGGCCGCGATCCGACTGATCGCCAGCAAATGGCCGTGGTCGAAGAAACCGGCCGCAACGCCGTGACCCATTACCGGGTGGTCGAACGCTTCCGCGCCCATACCCATATCAAATGCCGGCTGGAAACGGGCCGGACCCACCAGATCCGGGTGCACATGATGCACGCCGGTTTTCCGCTGCTGGGTGATCCGGTCTATGGCGGCCGTCGCCGGGCGCTGGCCGAAGCCAGCCCGGAACTGGCCGAGACCATGAAGAATTTCCGCCGGCAGGCACTGCATGCCGCCAAGCTCGGTTTGAGCCATCCGGTCACCGGTGAGCTGATGCATTGGCAGGCGCCGATGCCGGCCGATCTGGAGCATTTGCTGGAATTGCTGCGCAAGGACCGGGTCAGCAATGACTACTGAGTCAGCGTCGCTTGAGCTGATTCGCCCTGACTGGCCGGCACCGGCATCCGTTCAGGCATTTGCCAGCACCCGCTGCGGCGGCGTCAGTACCGGCGCCTATGCCGGGCTCAATCTGGGTGCCCATACCGGCGACAATCCGGCGGCGGTAGCCAGCAATCGCGCGCTGCTACGCCAGCGGCTGGCATTGCAGAATCAGCCGCACTGGCTGAATCAGGTGCATGGCGTCGCGGTGGCAGAACTGACGGCAGAATTGGCGACAGAAAAGCGCACCGAAACGATCGCCACTGTTCCCGTCACCGCCGATGCCAGTGTCAGCCGTGCCGTCGATACTGTCTGCGCCGTGCTGACCGCCGACTGCCTGCCGGTTCTGTTTTGTGATCGCGCCGGCCAGTGGGTCGGCGCCGCCCATGCCGGTTGGCGCGGGCTCTGTGCCGGCGTGCTGGAACAGACGCTGGCGCATTATCACGGCGCCCGTAGCGAGCTGATGGCTTGGCTCGGCCCTGCCATTGGCCCGACCGCGTTCGAAGTGGGGCCGGAAGTGCGAGCCGAATTTGTCCGGCACGATGCTGCAGCGGCCAGTGCCTTTCGTGCTGGCGCAGCCGATCGCTGGTATGCCGATTTGTACGCGCTGGCGCGTCAGCGTTTGCAGGCTGCTGGCGTGAATGCCATTTTTGGTGGCGGTTTCTGCACCTTTAGCGAACCGCAGCGGTTTTATTCTTATCGCCGTGATCAGCAGACGGGTCGGCAGGCAACGTTGATTTGGCGGAGTGCAGCATGATGTTCGCGTTGATGCTGGCAGTGGTGCTGCTGCTGATCGTGCTGACCATTTGGGCCGGCCTGCGCGCTAATGAAGCCGATTGGGGTCGCTGGTGGGTCAATGCCATCGATGGCTTGGCCCGGCGTTACGTCCGGCGTTTTCATCGCTTGAGCGGTGCCCGGCTGCATTTGCCGGACGGCGGGGTCTTGGTCGCCGCCAATCATGTCTCCGGTTTGGATCCCTTGTTGCTGGTGGCCGCTTCACGGCGTCCGCTGCGTTTTTTGATCGCGGAAGAAGAATACAATCGGTTCGGTTTGCGCTGGTTGTTTCGCGCCGCGGGCTGCATTCCGGTAGACCGCGGTGGTCGCACCGATGCGGCATTTCGTGCGGCGGTGCGGGCGTTGAAAGCCGGTGAAGTGGTGGCACTGTTTCCACACGGCCGCATTCATCTGGATGCGCAGCCTGAATCACGGGTCAAGCCCGGTGTGCTGCGTCTGGCCCAGCTGGCCAATTGCCCGATTGTGCCGGCGCGGCTGGAAGGCATTGCCGGGCCGGGAACGGTATTCACTTGTCTGTTTTTGCGTAGCCACGCCACGCTGACCGATTTTCCCATGCTGACCGCCGAGCATGCGCACGGTCCTGATATGCGTCAACAATTGGGCGAGTTGCTGCTGGGACGCCGTACGGCACTTGAAATCGCCGAATCCTGACCGCATCTCGTTGTCATTGGCGCGCCGACCGGTGCTGAACATCGGTTGGCGCTGCACTGTGAAAGCGAGGATAACTCATGCGTATGGATCGGTTGACCAGCAACCTGCAACTGGCGTTGGCGGATGGCCAATCGCTGGCGCTTGGCCGCGATCATCAATTTATCGAGCCGCTGCATTTGATGCTGGCGTTGCTCAATCAGGACGGCGGCTCGGCCCGCCATCTGCTCGAACGCGCCGGCGTCAATCTGAATGCGCTGCGCTCGCAGCTGACCCAGGCACTGGAACGTTTGCCCAGCGTGCACGGCACCGAAGGCGAAGTGCATCTGTCCAATGAGCTGGCTCGCTTGCTGAATGTGTGTGACAAGCTCGCCCAGCAACGCAAAGACGCCTATATCTCGTCAGATATTTTCCTGCTCGCCGCCGCTGAAGACAAAGGCGCGCTCGGCGAATTGCTGCGCAAACTCGGCTTGCAAAAAGCCTCGCTGGAAAAAGCCATTGACTCGGTCCGTGGCGGCCAGCGCGTCGAGGATGCCAACGATGAAGAAAAGCGGCAGGCGCTGGAAAAATTCACTATCGATCTGACAGCCCGGGCCGAGCAGGGCAAGCTTGACCCGGTTATCGGCCGCGATGACGAAATTCGCCGGACCATACAGGTGTTGCAGCGCCGGACCAAAAACAATCCGGTGCTGATCGGCGAGCCGGGCGTCGGTAAAACCGCCATTGTCGAAGGGCTTGCCCAGCGCATCGTCAACGGCGAGGTTCCTGAAGGCTTGAAGCACAAGCGGGTGCTGGTGCTGGACATGGGCTCGTTGATCGCCGGCGCGAAATTCCGCGGCGAATTTGAAGAACGGCTGAAAGCGGTATTGAATGAATTGTCCAAAGAAGAGGGCAAAGTCATTCTGTTCATCGACGAGCTGCACACCATGGTCGGTGCCGGCAAAGCCGATGGCGCCATGGATGCCGGCAACATGCTGAAACCGGCGCTGGCCCGCGGCGAATTGCACTGTGTGGGCGCGACCACGCTGGATGAATACCGCAAGTACATCGAGAAAGACGCGGCACTGGAGCGGCGTTTCCAGAAAGTGCTGGTGGAAGAACCGAATGTTCCGGACACCATCGCGATTCTGCGTGGTCTGAAAGAGCGCTACGAAGTGCACCACGGCGTTGAAATCACTGACGCTGCGATTATCGCGGCAGCCACGCTGTCGCATCGTTATATCTCGGATCGCAAACTGCCGGACAAGGCCATTGATCTGGTAGACGAAGCGGCGTCGCAAATCCGCATGGAGATCGATTCCAAGCCAGAAGAAATGGACAAACTGGAGCGCAAGCTGATCCAGCTGAAAATGGAGCGGGAAGCGCTGAAGAAAGAGTCCGATGCCGGCGCCAGAAAAAGCCTGGACGCGCTGGAAGAGGATATCAAACGCTTTGAACGTGACTTTGCCGAGCTGAACGAGATCTGGCTGGCCGAGAAAGCAGCGCTGCAAGGCTCCACCAATATCAAAACCGAACTGGAACGTGCCCGTCAGGACATGGATGTGGCCCGCCGGGCCGGCGATCTGGCCCGGATGTCGGAGCTGCAATACGGCCGCATTCCGGAACTGGAAAAGAAACTCGATATGGCGGCGCAGGCCGAGATGCAGAAAATGCGTCTGCTGCGCAACAAAGTCAGCGACGTCGAAATCGCCGGCATCGTTTCGAAATGGACCGGCATTCCGGTGGCGAAAATGCTCGAAGGTGAGCGCGACAAACTGCTGCGGATGGAAGAGGCGTTGCATCAGCGCGTCATCGGCCAGAACGAGGCGGTCACCGCCGTTGCCAATGCCATTCGCCGTGCCCGCGCCGGTCTGGCGGAACCGAACCGGCCGAACGGCTCGTTCCTGTTCCTCGGCCCCACTGGCGTCGGCAAGACCGAACTGTGCAAGACGCTGGCGTCATTCCTGTTCGACAGCGAAGAGGCGATGATACGTATCGACATGTCGGAGTACATGGAGAAGCACGCGGTCGCACGCTTGATCGGCGCACCGCCCGGTTATGTCGGTTATGACGAGGGCGGTTATCTGACCGAGGCGGTGCGGCGCAAACCGTATTCGGTTGTGTTGTTCGACGAAGTCGAGAAAGCCCATCCGGATGTGTTCAATGTGCTTCTGCAAGTGCTGGAGGATGGTCGCTTGACCGATGGTCAGGGTCGCACCATCGACTTTCGCAATACCGTGGTCGTGATGACATCGAACCTTGGCTCCGACATCATCATGGAGCACCGCAAGAGCAGTCACGGTGAGTTGAAAGAGATGTTGATGGATGTGATCGGCAAGTATTTCCGGCCGGAGTTCATCAACCGGGTTGACGAGATTGTCGTGTTCCACGCGCTGGCCGACGAGCATCTGCAGCAAATCGCCAGCTTGCAGGTGGAAGGACTGCGGCGCCGGTTGGCTGATTCTGAAATCAAGCTGCAAGTGACGCCGGAAGCGCTGCTGTATCTTGCCAAAGCTGGCTCCGATACGGCTTACGGTGCGCGGCCGCTGCGCCGGGTGGTCCGGCAGTTGGTGGAAAACCCGCTGGCGCAGAACATTTTGGCAGGCCGTTTTGCTGCCGGCGAGACGGTGGTGGTTGACGTCAAGCAGGGCGAGATTGTGCTCGGCAAACCACAGTGATCTGGGAGTCGTCGCTCAGCAGAAATACCTGAGCACACAAAAAGGGCGCCTTGGCGCCCTTTTTGTGTGCTTGACAGAACGGCCTTGCTGAACCGTTTTGCTGTGCTGTAGTGAAACTGACCGCGTTTATTTCTTGCAGAAATTCTGCATTTGCAATTCGGTCGCGGCCAGCTTTTCCTTGCGCTCTTCGTCGGTCAGATGGCGCTCGGTGCCGTCCTTGTCAGTGATTTTGATCTTGGCCGCGGTTTGCAGCATTTCCTTGTTCTGTTTGGCCACTTCGCAATTGCGGGCCAATTTATCGGCCTCGGCCTTGGCTACGGCGACGTCACCCTTGGCGGCCGCTTCGGATTCTTTGGCAGCGGCCGGTTTGCTGCTCGTGGTGGTGGTGGCGGTCGGTTCTTTCACCCGAGTCCGGATGGTTTCGTACGGCCGATCCTTTGGCGGGATCTGGGTGTACTGCACCTGACCGTTGTCATCGGTCCATTTGTAGGAATCTGCGGCGTGGGCGACAACGGTCACCATCAGTGCTGCAGCAATCGTGGCGGCGATACGCAAAGACTTCATGACCCGACTCCGTTTCTTAGGCTGGGAACAGCGCGTGCCAGTACCGGCATGGTGGCACTAAACAAGGTGGCACTAAACAAGGTGGCACTAACTCGGTGGCGCTACCTATATGGTGCCGCTAACTATAGTGAGCCTTCGCCGAGCTTGGAAGCGCAGCGGTTCAAACTTCCAGGTATTCGGCGGTCTGCAAACCATTTTGTTCCGCAAAGCCGAGGATTTCCTTGTACAGCTGAGGATGGCTGTCAGCCAGGCGGATATCGACCACCACACCTTTCTGGCCTTCGATGATGACCGGGCGCAGCAGCGGCGAGTAGTACATCCGACGGTTGCGAAAGCTGCAAAGATTGCCGCACATGCGTTCGGCCCAGTCACTGGGTCGAAACACCTCGCCGGTGTCGGTAATGCCTTTGATGAGAAGTTTTTTGCTTTCGCTCATGGTATCGATGGTAACGGGGACTGACACGGTAAAAGCCGCAGAAATGCGCCGGCGACACTATAGCAGAGCGGCTGCTAGCTGCGGCTTTCCGAGCGTGGTTTGCCATTTTCATGACGGGGCGCAAGCCTACGGTCAGACTGTTGTCTGTGGTATGTTCCAGCGCAAAATCAGGCCACAAAAATCTGCCGAGCCCGCCATGTCCGCCATCATCTCCGAACCTCGCCGTCGCCGAAACGGCATCTACCTGCTGCCTAATCTGTTCACGACCGCTGGCTTTTTCGCCGGTTTTTTTGCCGTGATTGCCGCGATGGGCGGCCGTTTTGAAGCCGCCGCGATCGCCATTTTTGTCGCCATGTTGATGGACGGCATCGATGGCCGACTGGCCCGGCTGCTCAATGCCCAGAGCGATTTCGGCGCCCAGTACGACAGCCTGGCCGACATGATGTCATTTGGTTTGGCACCGGCGCTGGTTGCCTATCTGTACGCCCTGCAGGGGCTGGGCAAAGTCTGGTGGTTGCCGGCGTTTGTTTATGGCGTTTGCGCCGCGCTGCGACTGGCGCGCTTCAATACTCAGGTCGGCAGTGCCGACAAACGCTACTTTCAGGGGCTGGCGAGCCCAGCGGCTGCGGCACTGATTGCCGGCTTGGTCTGGGTGGGCGTTGATCTGGACTGGTCGCGGAACTGGGTCGGGCCGGTGTTTGCCAGTTTGTGCATCATTGCCGGCCTGCTGATGGTCAGCAATTTTCGTTACCCGAGCTTCAAGGAGGTCGATTGGCGCGGCCGGGTGCCGTTCATGACGGTGCTGGTCTTGATGCTGGTGCTGGTCCTGATCGCTTCGTTCACCTCGGTCGTACTGTTTACCGGCTTCGCCGTTTACGCCCTGTGGGGTCCGATTTTTACCATCTGGAGCAAGCGCAAGGCGCGCTCAAGTCGGCAGGTGGAACCGCGCCCGGCACCCTGAACAGGGCGATAGCTGCGTTCCTGCGCGGGCGGTGGCTGCCACTCACGTAACTTCTCACGTAACTTCCGGCCGGCGCTGGCGTCCAACGGCGGACACTTTCTGCTGAACCGATGCACGGAGATCGCCCATGGCCCCATTGATACGCATCGCTGGCGCGTTGAACGAAGCGCGCGTCAGTGACGAAACCGCCTATTTCCAGCGTAGACAAGTCCTGCAGGCTCTCGGCTTGTTGGCGGCCGGCAGCCTGTTGCCCGCAGCGGCGGCGCAGTCCGGCCCGGGTCAGGCGTTGTCGGCCCGGCGCGATGGCAATCCCGGCAAGCTCAAGCTGACGGAAGAGGCAGCCGTCACCAGCTACAACAATTTCTACGAGTTTGGGCTCGACAAAGCCGACCCCGCTAAAAATGCCGGGCGGCTGAAAACCGCGCCGTGGTCAGTGGTGATTGAGGGGGAAGTCAACAAGCCCGGCCGCTACGATCTGGAAGACCTGCTGAAAGGCGTCGAGCTGGAAGAACGCATCTATCGCATGCGCTGTGTCGAGGCCTGGTCCATGGTTATTCCGTGGATTGGTTTTCCGCTCGCCAGTCTCATCAAACGCTTCGAGCCAACCAGCAAAGCCAAATACGTGGCGTTCCAGACGCTGCACGATCCGCAACAGATGCCGGGCCAGAAGCCGGGTTTCCTGGGCTTTTCCTCACTCGATTGGCCCTATGTGGAAGGGCTGCGAATGGATGAGGCCATGCATCCGCTGACCCTGCTGGCCGTCGGTCTGTACGGCAAGACCCTGCTGCCGCAAAACGGCGCGCCGCTGCGGCTGGTGGTGCCGTGGAAATATGGCTTCAAGGGCATCAAGTCAATTGTTCGCATCCGCTTTCAGGAAAGCCAGCCGGCGACCAGCTGGAATCGTTCCGCACCCGGCGAATATGGCTTCTATGCCAACGTGAACCCCGCAGTCGATCACCCGCGCTGGAGCCAGGCCCGGGAGCGCCGCATCTACAGCGGTTCGCTGTTTGGTGGGGTCGAGCGTATTGAGACGCTGCCGTTCAACGGCTATGCCGAACAAGTGGCCGGGCTGTATGCCGGCCTCGATTTGCGCCGGAATTACTGAGCATGAATCGTGAACTCTGGGTCCGGCGCGGCCTGAAACCCTTGTTGTTTGTTGCCTTGTCGGTGCCGGCGCTGTGGCTGGTTTACGGGATTGTGATGGCTGACTTGGGCGCTGACCCGCAGAAATACCTGGTCCACCAGACCGGCAAATGGGCCCTCAACAGCCTGTGGCTGACGCTGGCGGTAACCCCGCTGCGGCGCTGGAGCGGCATTGCCCAGCTGCTGCTGGTCCGGCGCATGCTGGGCCTGTTCGCGTTTTTCTACGCCTGCCTGCATGTCACCGCCTATGTGACCCTCTATATGCAACTGGACTGGGCGACCTTGCTGGAAGACCTGACCAAGCGGCCCTACATCATCGTCGGGTTCGCCGCCTTTCTTGGCCTGTGGCCGCTGGCGCTGACCTCGACCCGCGCCCAGATGCGCCGGCTCGGCCGGCGTTGGCAGCAGCTGCACCGGCTGGTCTATCCGGTGGCCATTCTGGTTGCTGTCCATTTTGTCTGGCAGGTGAAGTCTGATCTGAATCAACCGCTTTTTTACGCGCTTCTGCTAGGCTTTCTGCTAGCGGTCCGAGTCTATTGGCAATGGCCGGTGCGGCAATCGCCCATCGGGTCATCCCGTCAAGTCCCCGCAGCAGAAAAATAGCCCTTGCACGGCAGTTGCCCGGCCCTATAATGCGCGCCCGGTCGCTGCCCTGTCCCTGACAGAACGGTGACCGAGGCGGTCAACCCGACGCATCGACAGCTTGTTATGAAGCCTCGCTGCAAAAGTCTGTTGACAGCCAAGCAAGGCGCTGTAGAATGCGCGCCCCTGCCAACGCAAAGCGCGAAAGCAGGGCGAAGTCAGCAAGTCGGTTGTTCGCTAAGTTGCGAATAACGCAGCAAAAAAGCTGCAGCGACGTGTTGACAAGCAGATGGGGTGCTGTAGAATGTGCGCCCCGCCGGACGGTAAGTCTGGCGATGTGCTGGATGGTGAATCCGGTGCTGCCGAAAGGCAAACGCTCTTTAACAACATGAACGAAG